>NZ_CP041146.1:4897777-5203888 GCF_006494775.1 Nocardioides humi
GCAGTTCCGGCTCACGGTGCCCCGGCACGCCGGCGGGACGCTCCGGCACAGCCCGCTGCCGCTCGTGCCCGAGGACGCCATGTCGAGCGACGCCGCGGTCGTGGTCGGCCCCGCGGGCGTCGTACCGAGGCCGGAGGAGGGGCGATGAATCACCCCACGAAGCTCCACGCGGGGACCCCGATGAGCCGGCGGATCATCGGCTGCCTGGTGGCCGCGCTCGCCCTCTCCGGGTGCGTCGCGCTGCCGACCTCCGGCCCGGTCGTGCAGAGCAGCGGCACCGACCGCAGCGACACCCGCCGCGCCAGCGACATCGACGCCCGGCCGCCGGTCGCCGGCGCGTCCCGCACCGAGGTCGTGGCCGGCTTCCTCGACGCGATGACGGCGTGGCCGGTGCAGACGAGCGTGGCCAAGCAGTACCTCACCGACCAGGCCGCCGTCGGCTGGGACCCGGAGCAGGAGACGGTCATCTACAGCGACTCGCTGCCCGTGCGCGAGAGCGGCGGGACCGTCTCGGTCCAGCTGACCGCGGCCGATCGGCTCGACGCCGTCGGTGCCTGGCAGGGCGCGATGGCCGCCGACGAGCTGACCCTGGACTTCCGGGTGACCGTGGAGGACGGGGAGTACCGGATCGTCGACCCGCCGGACGCGCTCGTCGTGCCCGCGTCGTGGTTCCGGCAGCGCTACCGCCAGGTCTCGCTCTACTACTTCGACCCGGTCGGGCAGATCCTGGTGCCGGAGCCCGTGTTCGTCCCCGAGGGCGACCAGCTCGCGACCAGCCTCGTCTCCGGCCTGCTGGCCGGGCCGCCCACGCTGGCCCGCGGGGTGGTCCACTCCTTCCTGCCGCCCGGCCTCAGCGTCGGCCTGTCGGTGCCGGTCAGCGAGGCGGGCATCGCCGACATCGCGCTCGTGGGGGAGGCCCAGACGATCCGGCCGGAGCAGGCCGAGCTGATGCTCGCCCAGCTGGCGTGGACGCTGCGCCAGGATCCCACGGTGACCGCCCTGCGGGTGAGCATCGACGGCACGGAGCTGCCGCTCCCGGGCGGCGCGTCGCAGTACTCCGTCGACGCGGCCGCCGCCTTCGGTCCCGCCGGCCCCGGCTCCGGGCGGCTGCTGTACGGCATCAGCCAGGGACGCCTGGTCACCGGCAGCGCCGATGACGACCTCGTCCCCGTCACGGGGGCGTTCGGCGAGGAGGGGGCGGGCCTGGGCGCGGTGGCGGTCCGGCCCGACAACGAGCGGGTCGCGGCGGTCGATCTCGACGGCAGCCGGGTCCGGCTGGCCACGGTACGCCGGTCGGAGGCCCAGCCCGCGCCGCGGACCCTCCTCGAGGAGGGCCAGTACGCCCGGCCGTCCTGGGACAACGCCGAGCGGCTCTGGGTGCTCGAGCGCCGCTCGGGCGGAGCGGTGGTGTGGCTGGTCGAGGGCGACCGCCCCGCGCGGACCGTCCGCGTCCCCGGCATCACCGGCACCCGGGCGCGCGCGCTCATCGTCAGCCGCGACGGCACCCGGCTGATCGGCGTCGTCCGCACCGCCGCCGGCGACACCCTCGTCGGCGCGCGGGTCATGATCGGCGGCCGCGGCCAGGTGCTGCGGGTGCGCCGGCCGCTCGTCGTCCGCGCGCCCGAGGGCAGCAGCATCGCCGACCTCACCTGGACCAGCCCGATCCGGATCGGGCTGCTCACCGCGACCGCTCCCGGCAAGCTCTACGAGGTCGACGTCGTCGCCGCCGACGGCGCCACGGTGGGCGTCGACGTGCTCTCCACGATCGTCACCGGCAAGGTCCTCGGGCTCGCCGGCTCGCCGGTCCAGGACGCCCCGATGTTCGCCGTGTACGCCGACCGGTACGTCGACCTGGTCCGCCAGCAGAAGTACGACGCCGGGCCGGCGGGGCTGAGCCAGCTCGACTACGCGGGCTGACCGTCCGGCGCCCTTCCCCGGCGGCGTGGTGTCGCCGCCCCGGCCGATGCTCGAACTGGCTACGGTCAACCCGATGACCGACTATCTGCCACCCCGGGGGGTCCTCGCACGAGCCGCGGCGCTGACCGCGCCCGTGGTCGTGGGTACGGCGCTCGCGTGGCTGCTCGGGGCGGGATCGCGCTGCTAGGGGCCGTGGTGGGGGTGGTCGCGGCAGCGCCCGTGGCGGTGGTCGCACTGTCCTGGGGGACCCGTGCGGCGGTGGTCGGCTCGGCGGGCGTCGCGGCGGGTCTGGGGGCGCTGTCCGCCGACCGTCCGATCGTGGCGGCCGCGATCGGACGGTCGCGGCGCTGGTGCAGGCGCCCGCCAGCCTCCGCTCGGCGGGGATCGCCGCCCTGCTGCCCGTCGCGGCGGCCATCGGGGTGTCGGTGCCGCTCGACGGCGGCGGAGCGGCGCTGGCCGGCTGGACGGTCGCCGGCGGCGCCCTCGTCGTCGCCGTCGGGCAGGTCGCGGGACTGGGTGCCCCGCCGCAGCCGGTGACGAGCGCCGTCGCGTGGCGGCACGCCGTCGTCGCCGCGGTGGCCGTCGGGGGCGCGACCCTGCTGACCACCGAGCGGGAGGTCGGCCACGGCTACTGGCTCGTGCTCACCCTGGCCGTCGTGCTGCGGCCGGTCCGGGACGAGACGGTCGCGGGCGCCCGGGACCGGGCGGCCGGCACCATCCTGGGCATCGCCGCCGCGGTCGCGGTCGTCCTGCTGCTGCCGCCGGCGGCCGCGGTCGCGCTGGCGGTGGCGTGCGTCGTGGTCGCCAACGCGTGGGCGCTCGTCGGGAACCTCCGGCGGCAGGCGCTGTTCACCACGCCCGCCGTGGTGCTCATGTCGTCCTCCGGCGTCGCCTCGGCGGCCCTCGGCCTGGCCGCCGAACGGCTCGTGCTCACCCTGCTCGGCGCGCTGCTCGCCGCCGCGGCGGCCGTCGTCCTGGCGCGCTGGGACGGCGCCGCGGAGACGGCGGGGGCCGCAGGGCCTGCCGAGGGCGACGGGCGTGCCGCCGTGGCCCGGCTCGCGGCCCGGGTCGCGGCCGGCCTGTCCCGCCGGTGGCCGGGCCGGATCGCGCTGCACACCGCCGCCTCGCTGCGGCGGGTCGAGCTGTTCGACCGCTCGATGGCCATCGCGGCCCAGTTCTTCACCTCGGTCTTCCCGATCCTGATCGTGGCCGCCTCGTGGGCGGGCGAGCGTGCCAGCCAGCGCGTCGCCCAGGAGCTCAACGCGCCCGCGGTCGCCGGCGCGGTCGCCGGCTCGCTGTCGGAGCCGTCGTCGGCGAGCTTCGGCATCCTCGGCTCGCTGATCGTGCTCGTCTCGGCGACCAGCCTCTCGCGCACCCTCACCCGGTCGCTGGCCGTGGTCTGGCAGCTGCCGCGTCCCCGCAGCCGGATCGGCTCCGTGTGGCGCTGGCTGTCCGCCCTGACCGCGCTGGCCCTCTCCCTCGTCGCGACCGGACGGCTGCGCTCGCTCGTCGACGGCCTGCCGCCCTCCGAGGTGTGGTCCGTCCTCGCCGTCGCGGCCGCCGACGCCGGCATCGCGCTCTTCGTGTCCTGGGTGCTGCTCGAGGGCAAGGTGCGCGGACGGCTGCTGCTCCCGGGCGCCCTGCTGTACGGCGCCGCGATGGTCGCGGTGCGGCCCGCCTCGGCGTCGTACTTCTCCTACCTGCTCTCCGAGCGCGGCGCGACGTACGGCAGCATCGGTGTGGCCTTCATCTACCTCGCGTGGCTCTACCTGGTCGCCCTGTGCTTCCTCACCGCGCTGACCGTGGGCCAGACGATCGCGACCGACGAGGGCGGCCTCGGCCGGCTCATCCGCGGTGAGCGCCGCTGAGCTCTCCACAGGCGGCGCGGGACCGGGTGGCCCGTGCCGGGGGCGACTGGTGGGATGGCCCGGTGCGCCCGCTGCCCGATCTCGCCGACGGCTTCGTCGACCTGGTCCTCGGCTCCCGCTGCGTGGGGTGCGGCCGGCCCGGCCGGCCGCTCTGCGCCGCCTGCCACGCCGCGCAGCCGGAGGAGGCGAGCCCGCACCGGCCGACGCCCTGCCCGGCGGGGCTGGCGCCGTCCCACGCGGTCGGGGCGTACGACGGCGTGCTCCGCGCGCTCGTCCTCGCCCACAAGGAGCAGCGGGTGCTGGCCCTCGCCGAGCCGCTCGGCGACCTGCTCGCCAGGGCGGTCGCCGCGGCCGTGGCCCCCGGCGAGCCCGTCGTCCTCGTGCCGGTCCCGTCCCGGGCCGCCAGCGTCCGGCAGCGCGGCCACGACCCCACCCTGGCCATGACCCGGGCCGCCGCGCGGGTGCTGCGCCGCTCCGGCGGCGTGGTCCGGACCGCCCGCCTGCTCCGCCTGCGCCCCGGTGTCGTCGACCAGGCCGGGCTCGACGCCGCCGGCCGGGCCGCCAACCTGGCCGGCTCGATGACGGCGCCCGCGCCCGCCGTACGACGTCTCGCGCGGCGCTGCCCACGGGCGCACGTCGTGGTGTGCGACGACGTCCTCACCACCGGCGCCACGGTGCGGGAGGCGCAGCGCGCGCTGGAGGCGGTGGGCGTCCCGGTCGCCGCGGTCGCGGTGGTCGCCGCCACCCATCGGCGTACCGGCACAGGACCGATGCCCTGAACTTCGGGTGAAGCCTTTCTTCGTCACCAGCGACGGACTAACGTCTGGTCATGGAGTCCGCCCGGGTCCGTGGTTGCGTCGCCCAGGCCGGGCGCGAGCCCAGCCCGGTGCGGCAAGCCGATGCCAGTCGCAGGCGAAACGGCCCACGTAAGCCGGTCCCCGGACCGGTGATCACGGTGCGGCTTAGTCGTAAGTCCTGCCTCGGACCGGACGTCAGATGCGTCCGTCTCCGGGAGAAGGCCAGTAGTGGCAGCAAGCTGCGAGCGCCTCAGCAGGCGGGTGTGGGGACGAAGACCAGGTCGGCCGGGCGGGCTCCTGTTTTGTCTGGCGCGAGCGTGTCGCCTGTCGAGGTTCGCTGGGCGCGAGCTGGCTTGGCGGCCAGACGGCTCGGGCGCGCAGTACTCAGACGTCCTGCCGGGGCGGCAGGAGAAACCCATCACGCCGAAATCCCCTTGGAGGTAACTGATGGATGTTGTGGTCACCGGACGGCACTGCGAGATCTCGGACCGGTTCCGGGCTCATGCCGCCGAGAAGCTCACGAAGCTGGAGAAGCACGATCACCGGATCATCCGGGTGCACGTGGAGGTGGACTGCGAACCCAACCCGCGCCAGCATGACCAGGCCGTCCATGTGGAGCTCACGGCCTTCTCCAAGGGACCGGTGATCCGCGCCGAGGCCGCGGCCGACGACAAGATGGCCGCGCTCGACCTGGCGCTGGACAAGATGGCCGCGCAGATGCGGAAGGCCGCCGACCGTCGGCGCGTGCACCGCGGGCGTCGTACCCCCGTCTCGGTCGGCAAGGCGCTCTCCGACGCCCAGGCCACCGTGGTCGAGGAGGTCGAGGAGGACGTCGCGATCGAGCGGCAGGTCGGGCCGATCACGGTGACCGGCGACGGTCCGCTGGTGGTGCGGGAGAAGACCCACCCGGCGAGCCCGATGACGCTGGACCAGGCGCTGTACGAGATGGAGCTGGTCGGTCACGACTTCTACCTGTTCGTGGACAAGGAGAGCGAGCGGCCGGCCGTGGTCTACCGGCGCCGCGGGTACGACTACGGCGTCATCTCGCTCGACGTCGGCGGCGCGGAGTAGGCGCCGCGACCGTCGCTCCGGGCTCGGCCTGGCCAGGTTCGGGCCGAGCCCGGGGCGCGCTCGTGTCATGATGCTGGCGTGGTGAGTGGGAATCAGGTGGGAACCGTGGGTGTGGGGCCCGCGAAGGAGTCGGTCCGCGTGGTGGTGGTCGACGACCAGGAGCTGTTCCGGCGCGGCCTGACGATGCTCCTCGGCATCGAGGACGGCATCGAGGTCGTCGGCGAGGCCAGCAACGGGGTCGACGGCGTCGCCCTCGCGATCAGCAGCGTGCCCGACGTGGTGCTGCTCGACGTCCGGATGCCGAAGCAGTCGGGCATCGAGGCCTGCGTCGCGATCAAGGAGGCGGTCCCGATGACGAAGATCATCATGCTGACCGTGTCCGACGACGAGGCCGACCTCTACGAGGCGGTCAAGAGTGGCGCCTCCGGCTACCTGCTCAAGGACTCCTCCATCGAGGAGGTGGCCCAGGGCATCCGGGTCGTCGCCGACGGCCAGTCGCTGATCAGCCCGTCGATGGCGGCCAAGCTGATCGACGAGTTCAAGACCATGTCCAAGCCCGACCGCCCCGACGCCCTGGCGCTCAAGCTCACCGACCGTGAGCTCGAGGTGCTCCGGTTCGTGGCGCGCGGCCTCAGCAACCGCGACGTCGGCGTCCAGCTCGCGATCAGCGAGAACACGGTCAAGAACCACGTCCGCAACATCCTGGAGAAGCTGCAGCTGCACTCGCGGATGGAGGCGGTCATGTACGCCGTGCGGGCCAAGCTGGTGGAGTTGGACTAGGCCGGGCTCGGCCGCTGCATGGATCCCCGGATGTCCGGGGATCCATGCGCTTGTCAGGCGTTGCAACACCTGACAAGCGCATGAGATGCCCCTCCTGTGTGACAGGTGAGGCGCACGGGGCCCGCGGACGCTGTCGGCGGCGACTCCTAGGGTGGCCCCGTGCCCACCACGCAGTCCCTGTCGCTCGCGCAGGCCCGTCGCGTCGCGCTGGCGGCCCAGGGCTTCTTGGACCCGGCCCACGCGGTCCCCACGCTGCGGACCTTCGACCGCACCCTGGCCCGCACCGGCGTGCTGCAGGTCGACAGCGTCAACGTGCTGCAGCGGGCCCACTACATGCCGCTCTACTCCCGGATGGGCGCCTACGACGTCGACCTGCTCCGGCGCGCCGCGAGTGGGCGCAACCGGCGGGTCGTGGAGTACTGGGCGCACGTGCAGGCCTTCATGCCCGTCGAGCTGTGGCCGGCGATGCGGCACCGGATGGACGACTACCGGTCCCGGCGGGGCAAGTGGTTCACGGTCGTCGAGGACGACGCGCTGGAGGCCGCGCTGCTCGCCGAGATCGCCGAACGCGGCGCCAGCACGGCCCGCGAGCTCGACGACGGGCTGCCGCGCACCAAGGACCACTGGGGCTGGAACTGGTCGCGCGCCCGGCGGATGCTCGACTACCTCTTCACCACCGGGGACCTGGCGATCGCCGGGCGCAACAGCCAGTTCGAGATCCGCTACGACCTGCCCGAGCGGGTGCTGCCCGCCGCCGTCCTCGACGCGCCCGCGATGACCGCGGCCGACGCCCATGTCGAGCTGGTACGACGAGCCGCGCGCTCCCACGGCGTCGCGTCGGCCCACTGTCTGGCCGACTACTACCGGATCCGGATCGGCGAGGCGCGGGTCGCGATCGAGGAGCTTGTGGCCGCCGGCGAGCTGGAGCGGGTCGAGGTGCAGGGGTGGCGCCGCCCGGCGTATCTCCACCGCGAGGCCCGCCTCCCGCGGCGCGTCGGGGCGCGGGCGCTGCTGAGCCCGTTCGACCCGGTGGTGTGGGAGCGCGACCGGGCCGAGGCGCTCTTCGACTTCTTCTACCGGATCGAGATCTACACCCCGGCCGCGCGGCGGGTCCACGGCTATTACGTCCTGCCGTTCCTGCTCGGCGAGCGGATCGTGGGGCGGGTCGACCTCAAGGCCGACCGGGCGACGTCCCGGCTGCTCGTGCAGTCGGCCTGGGCGGAGCCGCACGCCCCCGCCGAGACGCCCGCCGAGCTGGCCGTCGAGCTGGACCGGCTGGCCGGGTGGCTCGGCCTGGCCGGAGTCGAGGTCGCCCCGAAGGGCGACCTCGCCCCGGCGCTCAAGGCGGAACGACGCCGCTACGCGTAGAGCCGCTCCAGCACGTCGGCGTACTTCGCGTGCACGACCCGGCGCTTGAGCTTCAGCGTGGGGGTGAGCTCCTCGGACTCGGCGGTCCACTCGACGGGCAGCAGCTCCCAGGCCTTGACCTGTTCGGGCCGGGAGAGCCGCTCGTTGGCGCTGTCGACGGCCTGCTGGGCCACCGCGAGGATGGCCGGGTGCTGGGCCAGCTCGGCCAGCGAGATCCCGGAAGGGACGCCGATCTGGGCGGCGACCAGAGGCGCGATCTCGGCGTCGAGGGTGAGCACCGCGACGACGTACGGGCGGCCCTCGCCGAAGACCAGCGCATGGCCGACGATCGGGCTCTCCTTGAGGTGGTTCTCGATGTTGGAGGGCGCGATGTTCTTGCCGGAGGAGGTGATGATCATCTCCTTCTTCCGGTCGACCACCTTGAGGAAGCCGTCCTCGTCGAGCTCGCCGATGTCGCCGGTGTGCACCCAGCCGTCGGCGTCGATGAGGGCGGCCGTGGCGTCGTCCTGCTTGTAGTAGCCCTGCGAGGAGACCGGTCCGCGGGCCAGGATCTCGCCGTCCTCGGCCAGCGAGATCTCGATGCCGGGGAGCGCCCGGCCGACGGTGCCGAGCCGGAACTGGTCCGGGCCGCAGGCGGTCACCGCCGCGCACGTCTCGGTCATGCCGTAGACGTCGTAGATGCGCATGCCGAGGCCGGCGAAGAAGCGCGCGACCTCCAGCGGCATCGGGGCGGCGGCGGAGGCGGCCCACTCGCAGCGGTCGAGGCCGAGCAGCGCGCGCAGGAACGCCAGCAGCCCGTCGTCGACGGCCCGGAAGCGGGCCTCCAGCTCCGGGGAGACGACGCCCCCGGTCTGCTGCGCCTCGACGTACTCCAGCCCGACGGCGAGCGCGGCGTCGACCTGCGCCCTCTTCTCCGGGTCGGTCTCGGCGGCCAGCTTCGCCGTCACCCCCGTCTTGATCTTCTCCCACACCCGCGGGACGCCGAAGAAGCGCGTCGGGTGGACCTCGCCGAGGGCGCCGAGGAGCAGCGCGGGGTCGGCGATCAGGTGGATGTGGGCGCCGTTGATCTGCGGGATGTACATGCCCAGGGTCCGCTCGGCGATGTGCGCGAACGGCAGGTAGGAGATGAAGTCGTTGTCCTGGGTGGGCGCGGCGACCCGCAGCGAGCAGGCGCACTCGTAGAGCACCGCGTGGTGGGTGAGCACGACGCCCTTCGGGTTCCCGGTGGTGCCGGAGGTGTAGAGGATCGTCAACGGGTCGTCGGGGGAGATGGCGGCCGTCCGGGCCTCGAGCTCGTCGCCGTGGGCGGCGCGCCAGTCCGCCCCGGCGGCGAGGAAGGCGCCCCAGGTGACGAACCGGTCGTCGCCGGCCGGCGCCTCCGCGTCGATCAGGACGACCGTGCGGAGCGCGTCGGTCGAGCCGAGCGCGCGCTCCCAGCGGGCGAGGTGGTCGGCGCTCTCCAGGACGACGACCGCGGGCTCGGCGTGCCCGGCGACGTAGGCGACCTGGTCGGGGGAGAGCGTGTTGTAGACCGACATCGACACCGCGCCGGCGTGCACCGCCCCGAGGTCGGCCACGACGTGCTCGATCCGGTTGCTCGCCATCAGCGCCACCCGGTCGCCGGCCCCTACGCCGGCGGCCATCAGCGCTCCCGCCACGTCGAGGGCCTGTTCGCGCAGCTCGGTCCAGCCGACCGTGCGCCAACCGGGGGCGTAGCCGGCGGACAGATCGACGCCGACCTTGTCGGAGTAAGCCGCGCGGTCGCCCTCCGCCGCCACGGTGCGGGCGAAGGCGATCGGCAGGGTGAGGCCGGCGATCTCCTGCTCGATCTCGGCGCGGATCGCCAGGGTGTCACTCATCGGGTTTCCTCTCGGTTGGGTGGGTGATGGGCCGGGACGGCGTGCTACTGCCGGGGAACCTCGGCGGAGCCACGGCCCTGGGTGCCCTTCGGCGGGTCGATGCACCGCACGTCGGTGCGCGGCTCACGGCGGCGGGTGTCCTGGACGTCGCGCTGGACGCTCTTGTCGTAGACGCAGTTCTTGAGGATCCGCGGCACCAGCACGACCCGGCCGCTGCCGTCGCGGGTGCTGCCGGCCATCACGTCGGCCTGGAGCGGCGCCCAGTCCAGCCAGTGCTGGAGTCCGCGCAGGTGGCGGGCGGCCATCTCGGTGAGGGGTACGCCGTCGCGCAGCATCCGCCGCAGCTCGGGCGCGGCCGCCCGCCACCAGCGCTGCAGCCGGGGCAGCAGGTCGATCGCCGTGGTGACCGTGCGCCGGATGTCCGGCGTGGCGGCGGCGAGGGACTGTGCGACGGCCTCCAGATCGGCGGAGAGCCGGCGGATCTCGGGGGAGAGGTCGGCCACCGTCGTCAGCGGCTGCTCGGCCCGCTCCGCCAGCACCGTCAGGTCCGGCTCCAGCCGGCGCAGCATCGCGAAGGCGCTCTCCAGCTCGATCGCCAGCGAGCGCAGGTCGACGTCCTGCTCGCTGTCGCCGAAGATCGCGGCGGTCTCGGCGGCGATGGTCCGCACGTCCGCGACGTCGAGGTGGGACATCAGCTCCTGGGCGTGCGCGAGCACGTCGGGCACGCCGAGCGGCACGGACGTCGCGGAGACCGGGACGGTCGCGCCGTCCGCGAGATAGGGGCCGCTGTCGGTACGTGGACGGACGTCGAGGTACTGCTCGCCCACCGCGGAGAGGTTGCGGACCTCCATCGCGCTGTCCCGCGGGATCCGGACACCCGGGTCGATCGCCAGGTGCGCGGTCACGCCGACGCCCGCGAGCTCGCTGAGGCGGACATCGGTCACCTTCCCGATCCGCTGCCCGCGGTAGGTGACCACCGATCCCTCGTGCAGGCCGGCCGCCTGGGGCAGCTGGACCGTGACGGCGTACGGGTGGTGGAAGAGGGAGCCGCCGACGACGGTGTCGGCGACGTAGACGACGCCGGCGACGAGGATCACCAGGATGAGGGTCTGGGCGACCCGGATCCGGCGGCGCCACATCCGGGCGCTCGAGGCGGCCTGCTCGGCGGGCGTGGGCCGGGTCATCGGCCGGGTCATCGGGTGTCTCCCGTCGCCATCAGCGCCTTCAGGTCGAGCAGGAAGGTGAGGTCGAAGTTGGCGAAGTCGCCCGGGGCGGCACGGTCGCTGCCCTCGGCGAAGGCGACCAGGCCCGTCAGCACGCCGTCGATGTCCTTCCGGCCGTCCAGCAGCGACCGCAGGACCGGCTTCATGTCCCGCAGCTGGGCGACGAGGTCGGAGCGCACCGCCCGGGTCAGCGGGGTCGCCACGGCGTCGAACCGGCTCAGCGACTCCATCGCCGCCACGAGCTGCTCGCGCTGCTGGTCGAAGGTCGTGACGAGGTCGGTGAGGTCGGTCAGCGACCGGGTGATCGCGGGCAGGTCGCCGGCGAGCCGGGTGGTGAGCCGGTCCAGGGACGCCGTGAGCCGGTCGACGCGGGGGAAGTCGGCGTTGAGATCGGTGACGGCCGTGTCGAGCCGGCCCAGCAGCCGCCGTACGTCGCCCGCGTTGCCGGTCAGCGCGACGTCGAGCTGGTCGATGATCGTGGAGATGTCGGCGAAGCTGCCGCCGGTCACCACCGTCGAGAGCGCGCTGAGCAGGTCGGTCACGTCCGGCGCGCTCCCGGTCGCGGCCACGGGGAGGGTCGCGCCGTCGGCCAGCACCGCGCCGGTCTCGCCGGGGAAGAGCTGCACGAACGCCGTGCCCATCGGCGAGGTCAGCCGGATCTCCGCGCGCGAGGAGTCCCGCAGCTCCACCGAGGTGGAGAGCGCGACCTCGACCTCGGCGACGTAGTCGCCCGCCTCGACGGACTCGACCTGCCCGACGGTCGCGCCGTCCAGCCGCACCGGCGCGTCGACCGGCAGGTTGAGGGCGTCGGCGAACTCGATCGTCACCCGGTACGTCGGCCCGGAGACCAGGCCCGGCAACGGGACGTCCTCGAGGGTGAGTCCGCAGCCGCTCGTGACGCCGCCGAGGAGCAGCACGAGCGCGGCCGCCGCGCGCCGGGTCCCGCGGCGGCTCACGGGATCGCCCCCGGCAGGCCGTCATACAGGCCGTCGAGGATCGGGTCGAGCAGGCCGGTGCCCTGGCCGTCGAACAGCAGCCCGCACAGCCGGCTGCCGGCATCCCCGGCGAGCGCCTCGGCGAACACCCGGCAGCTGTGGTCGCGGAACATCGCGGAGAACGGACCCGCGCTGAACGCGAACTGGACGCGCAGCCGGCCGAGGTCCCAGTCGTAGGCCCGGGCGAAGTTCTCCGCCATCGTCGGCATCGTGTCGAACGCCTCCGCCAGGGAGCCCTGCCGCGAGCGCACCAGCTCCACCACGTCGGCCAGGCCCGCCAGGTCGTCGCCGAGCACGGCGCCGTTCTCCTTCAGGAACCGGTCGGCCAGCCGGGTCAGCCGGTCGAGTCCGTCGAGGGTCGCGACCAGCTCGTCGCGCTGGTCGGCGAGGACGGCGCCGGTGCCGGCGGCGGCGTGGGTGAAGTCGCGCAGCGTGCGGTCGCGCTCGGCGAGCGTGCCGACCAGCGCCACGAGGCTGTCGGTGACCGCGGTGAGCTCGCCGTCCTTCGCGTTGATCATCGCCAGCGCGTCGCGGCTCTCGGCGAGGGCCGCGCGCAGGTGGGGGCCGTTGCCCTCCAGGGCTCGCGCGGTGGAGGCGAGGACGTCGCCGAGGCCCTTGCCGTCCTGGTCCTCGTCGCCGAGGCCGCCGTCGAGGGCGCGGACCAGGTCGTCGATCGCCGTCGCGATCTCGTCGACGGTGGCCGGGGACCGGGTGTGGTCGCCGTCGATGTGGGCGCCCGAGGCGAGCGTCGGGCCGCCGGTCCAGGCCGGGCCGAGCTCCACGAACCGGTCGGTGACCAGCGAGCCCTGCAGGATCTGCGCGCCGGCGTCCGCGGGCACCCGGGTGCCGGGCGCCAGGTGCAGGACGACCCGCATCGTCGTCCCCCGTGGCTCGATCCGGACGATCTCGCCGACCTTCACGCCGAGGTAGGTGACGTCGTTGCCGACGTACACGCCGGTGGTGTCGACGAAGTCGGCCGTGACGACGAGGTCGTCCGGGTTGTCGCCACCGAGCCAGCCCACGAGCCGGGCGCCGGACAGGAGGAGGGCGAGGACGACGACGGCTGCCGCGGCGCCCAGCACGGTGCGGCGGCTCATCGGCAGTCCTCGGGCGTGATCGAGCAGACCAGGTCGTCGGGGACGATCGCCCAGGGGGCGTTCACGCCGAGCCACGGCCCGTCCCCGGTCGCGTTGGTGAAGACCCGCATGGTCGGGCCGGCCAGCTCCAGGGTCCTGTCGAGCTCGGCCCGGTGCTCGTCGAGCACCCGCAGCACCGAGCGCAGGTCGCGCAGGGCCGGCTTCAGCTCGGGCGCGGTGGCCCGGACCAGCGCGGTGAGCCCGGTGACGAACCGGTGCGCGTCGTCGAGCAGCGCGCGCAGCGTCTCCTTGCGCTGCTGGACCATCAGCAGCACGGTGGTGCCGTCGGCGAGGACCCGGTCGAGGCTGTCGGTCTGGTCGAGCACCAGCTCGGTGACCCGGCGGACCGAGGACAGCAGTGCGTCCAGCTGCTGCTCGCGGTCGTTCGCGATCGCCGACACCCCGGCGATGCCGTCGAGTGCGTCCCGCAGCGTCTCCGGGGCGATGTCGAGGTCGGTCGCCAGCACGCCCACGGCCTGCTGCACCCGGTCGAGGTCGAGCGCCTCCACCTGGGGCGTCGACTCGAGCCAGAACCGCTCGATCGTGTAGCTGTCGACGGCGTGCTCGACCGCGATCGTCCGGCCGTCCGCGAGCGGGTCGCCCCGGCCGGGCGCGAGGGAGAGGAAGCGCTCGCCGAGGATGGAGAGCAGCTTGACCTGCACTGTGCTGTCCTCGGTCACGCCCAGGTCCTCCGGCGAGCCGGTGAGACGGAACCGGACGTCCACCTGGTCGCGGTCGGCGGTCACGGCGATCACCTTGCCGACCTTCAGACCCGCCATCCGTACGTCGTCGCCGGGCTCCAGTCCCGCGGCGTGCCGCAGGCGTGCGTGATAGGCGGGATCGCCCGCGAGCGCCCGGACACCGAGCAGCAGGAGGCCGAGCACCACCACCGCTGCGACGACGCGCAGCGGCCAGGCCAGTCGTGCCCACGTGGTGCTCATCAGCGGCACCTCTTCGAGTGCCTGTTGCCGGTGACGCCGAGGTCGAGCGTGGCCGGGATGCCGGCGCCGCCCGCGGCGAGGGTGCAGACGTAGACGTTGAGGTAGCTGCCGTACCCGAGGGTGCGCAGGTAGGTGTCGAGCTGCCGCGGCACGGCGGCACCGGTCTGCACCAGCAGGTCCCGGCGGCCGGCGAGATAGCGGAACCACGGGTTGCTCAGCACGGCCACGTCGACCGCGGGCTGACGGACCGTGTCGACCAGGTCGGCGGTCGTGGCCGAGAGCCGGGCGAGGGAGTCGAGGCTGATGGCGATCCGGTCGCGGTCGTGCGCCAGGCCGCCGGTGAGGGAGGCGAGACCGTCGACCAGGCGGGTGATCTCGGCCCGGTGCTCGTCGGTGGTGTCGAGGACGAGGGTGACGTTGTCGACGACCTTCGCCAGGGCCGCGTCCCGGGCGACGACGCCGGAGGTGAGCTCGGCCGTCTGGTCGAGGAGATGCCGCAGGGTCGGCCCCTGACCCTGCAGCACCTCCACGATGTTGGTGGCCAGCCGGTTGATGTCGGCCGGCCGCAGCAGGTCGAAGATCGGCTCGAAGGCGTTGAACATCGCGGTCAGGTCGAGCGCCGGCCGGGTCCGCCCCAGCGGGATCCGGGCGCCGTCGGCGAGGCGGCCGGCGTCGGCGGTGCGCTCGGGCCGCGAGAGGTCGACGTACCGCTGGCCCATCAGGTTGAGGTAGTCGACCGAGGCGACCACGTCGTCGTGGAGGCGCTGGTCCGCGCTGACGCTCATCGTCACGACGGCCAGCCCGCGCTCGTCGTCGCGGCCGAGCCGGGTCGCGGTGACCCGGCCGACCCGGACGCCGGCGACCCGGACGTCGTCGCCGGCGCGCAGGCCGGTCGCGTCGCGGAACACGGCGGTCAGGGTGATCGCGTCGCCGCGCTGCGCGCGCGAGAGGGTGCCCGCGACCATGCTGGTCAGCAGCAGCGCCACGACCGCGAACAGGGCGACGCCGAGCACGGCGCCGCGGTGGCGGCGCAGCTCACTGAGCTGGCGGCTCACCGCTCGCCTCCGCAGGGTCCGGTGAGGCCGCGGTAGGTGGGGCAGTCCTCCGGGTCGCTCGCGTCGTACGGGTCGAGGAGCTGTGGGGCGAGCACGCCCTCCATCTGGATCCGGCCGTTCCGTACGGCGTCGGCGCCGTTGCGCAGCAGCGCGGGGACCTTGCGCAGCAGGGTCGCGAAGGCGGGGTACCGCTCCGCGAACACCTCGAGGTTGGCGGCGGTGGCGTTGAGCAGGCGCGCGGTCAGGGCGCCGTTCTCCCGCAGGAAGGTCGTGACGCCCTCCTCGCCGTCCAGCAGCGCGGGCACGGCCGCCAGCAGCCGGGAGACCTCCTGGTGCCGCCGGACGAGGGTCCGCGCCAGTGGGCGGGTGTCGCGGAGCGCCCTCACCAGCGACGGCTCGACGTCGGCGACCAGGTCGGTGTCCCGCGCGAGCAGGTCGAGGTCCTCGCGCACCTGCGGGTGCAGCTCGGCCCAGCGGCCGAGGAAGCCGTTGCCGTCGCGGACCAGCTCGGCGATCCGGGCGCCGCGCCCGTCGAGGGCGTCGGCGAGCTGGGACAGCGCGACGTCCCACTGGGCGGGGTCGACGGCCGCCAGCAGCCGCTGGGTCGCGGAGAAGGTGTCCATCAGGCGCAGCGTCGCCGTGGAGGTGTCCGCCGGTACGACGGCGCCGTCGGCCAGGTGGGCCGGCGCGGAGTCTGCGGCGGTCTGAGGGGTCGCGGCGGTCTCGGCGTCGGCGACCAGGTCGACGTACTCGTTGCCGAACAGCGTGCCGGGCAGCACCCGCGCCGTCACGGCGGCCGGGATCAGCCCGGCGTGCTCGGGCTCGACCAGCACCTGGGCGCTCGGTCCCGCGGGGTCGACGTCGATGACCCGCCCGACCCGCAGGCCGTCGTACTTCACGTCGGAGTTGATGCCGAGGGTGTCGCCGACGGTGGGCAGCTGGACCGTGACGCGCACGTCGCCGCTGAGCACGCCGAGGGTCTGCAGGCCGAGGACGCCGGCGATCGCGCCGAGCAGCAGGAGACCGGCGACGCCGGCCGCGGCCAGGCGCAGCCGGAGGGTCCGGGGCGCCAGCCGGCTGTGCGCGAAGAGGAACTCGCTCACGTGCTCACCCGGAGATCTGCACCTGCTGGTCGGCGCCCCACAGGACGAGCGTCAGCAGGATGTCGACGACGGTGAGGGAGATGATGCTGGCCCGGATCGCGCGGCCGGTGGCCCGGCCGACGCCCTCGGGGCCGCCGGTGGCGGTGAAGCCGTGGTAGCAGTGGATGAGGGTCACGACGGTGGTCAGCACGACCACCTTGATCGCGGAGTAGACGACGTCGACGGGCGCGACGAAGGTGCGGAAGTAGTGGTCGTAGGTGCCGGCGGACTGGCCGTAGAAGGTCGTGACCATGAGGTCGGTGGCGACGTACGTGCCGACCAGGCCGATCAGGTAGAGCGGGATCACGACGATCCAGGCGGCGACCAGGCGGGTGCTGACGAGGTAGGGGACCGGGCGGATCGCCATCGACTCAAGCGCGTCGATCTCCTCGCTGATCCGCATCGCGCCGAGCCGCGAGGTGAACCCGCAGCCGATCCGCGCGGCGAACCCGAGCGCCGCCACCATCGGCGCGAGCTCGCGGGTGTTGGCGTAGCCCGAGATGAAGCCGGTCAGCGGCGCCAGGCCGATCACGTCGAGGCCCTGGTAGCCCTCGAGGCCGACCTCGGTGCCGGTCAGCGTCGACAGCAGCAGGACGACGCCCACCACGCCGCCGCCCACGAGGAAGATGCCGGAGCCGAGGGTGACCTCGGCCAGCACCCGCTGCACCTCGCCGCGATAGCGGGTCACCGCGATCGGCAGACCGGCGACCGCGCGCCAGGCCAGGACCAGCTGGAGGCCGATGCCCGCCAGGGGGCTGACCACCGCCTGGTCGACCGTCTCCTCGATCGCGGTCATCGCGGGGTGGTTCATCCGATCGGACCCCCCGCGAAGGTGCTGTAGACCTGCGAGATCACGAAGTTCGCGGCGAAGAGCAGCACGAAGTTGGTCACCACGGCGCTGGTCACCGCCTCGCCGACGCCGGTCGGCCCGCGGTCCGCGCGCAGCCCCTTGTACGACGCGACCACGGCGCAGATCACCGCGAAGATCGCCGCCTTGGCGAGCGAGAGCCACAGGTCGGAGATCTGGGCGAGGGCGGTGACCGAGGCGAGGTAGCTGCCCGGCGGCAGGTCCTGGAGGATCACGCTGACGCCCAGCGTGGTGATGATGGTGAAGAACATGACGACGCCGTTGAGCAGCACCGCGACCGCGACGATCGCGAACATCCGGGGGACGACGAGCCGCTCGACCACCGGGAGCCCCATCACCTCCATCGCGTCGATCTCCTCGCGGATCCGGCGCGAGCCGAGGTCCGCGCAGATCGCGGACCCGGCGACGCCGGAGAGCATGAGCGCGGTGATGAGGGGAGAGGCCTGGCGGACGACGGCGAGGGTGTTGCCGGCGCCGGTGAAGGCGACCGCGCCGACCTCCTGCGCGAGCACCCCCACCTGGAGCGCGAGGATGATCCCGAACGGGACCGAGACCGCGAGCGCGGGCAGCGTGCAGACCCGGATCGCGTACCACGTCTGCACCACGGTCTCCGCGAGCGGGAACCGCCGTCCCGTGATCGAGGCGAGGACCGCGGCGAACACCCGGCGGGTGAACCGGAGCAGCGCGACGACCTCCGCGAGCGGCTTGCCGAGGGCCGGGAGGACCCGCGGGGCGCTCTGGGCCGGCATGGCGCTCCTGTCGTCGTACGCGATCTCACGATGACAGTAGAACTGTCACACCGGTACTGTCCCTTCGGATGTGACCTACGTCAACCCCTGCGACATCTCCCGCGTTGCATCCGAGAAATGACAGTCGTACTGTGACAGTCATGAGCGCTCGTGCGGAGGTCGACTCGGACCTGCGGACCATCGACGAGCTGGCCACGGCGGCCGGGCTGACCGTCCGGACGACCCGCTACTACGCCAGCCTCGGCCTCCTCCCGCCGCCCGCGCGGCGCGGCCGGATGGCGTGGTACGACGACACGCACCTCGCGCGGCTGGAGATGATCCGCGCGCTGCAGGGCCACGGCTTCACCCTCCAGGCGATCGAGCGCTACCTCGCCTCCCTGCCCGCCGACGCCGGGGTGGAGGACCTCGCCGTCCAGCGCGCCATGCTGACCTCGTGGACCGTGGGGGAGCCCCAGGAGCTCACCCGCCGCCAGCTCGACCAGCACGCCGGCCGCCGGCTGAGCGACGACGAGGTCACGCTGATCGAGGAGTTCGGGCTGCTGCGCCGGGTCACCGGTGAGCGCGGTGCCCGGTTCACCCCCGTCCACGGCTTCGACGTCGCCGTCGAGCTGCTGCAGGTCGACATCCCGGTCGCCGGCATGCGCGCCGCGGGCGACGCCATCGAGCGGCACATGTCCGCCCTGGCCGAGGAGCTCACCCAGGTTCTCCACGATGAGGTCGTCGAGCCCTGGCGCCAGGAGCGCGACCACCGCTCCCGCGAGGACGCCGCCCAGCTCGAGGCCACCATCAGCATCCTGCGCCGGCTCACCCTCGACGCCATCGTGCGCGGCTTCCAGCGCTCCGCCAACCAGGTCATCGCCCGGTCGCTGGACCGCCGCTGACCCGGGCGGACCCAGGTCAGCCCGGCGTGAACCGGCGGACGAAGCGTCGCTGGAAGGGCGTCTCGACCGCGCGGGCGTCGTACCGCTCCCGGATCCAGGCGACCGCCTCCGCGGGCGGGACCCCGTCGAGGACCGCGAGGCAGGCCAGCGCCGTCCCCGTGCGGCCCCGGCCACCCGCGCACGCCAGCTCCACCCGCTCGCCGGCCGCCCGGTCGAGCGCCTCGCCGAGCGCGGCGCGGAGGTCGGCGGGGTCGGCGGGGAGCCGGAAGTCCGGCCAACGGACCCATCGGGCGGCCCAGCCGGTCGGCTCCGGCGGCCGGCCGAGCAGGTAGAGGCCGAAGTCGGGCGGCGGCCCGTCGGGGAGGGACGGCGCAGGCCGCGCCCACGGACGAGGCGGCCCGAGGGCAGCGTCACGACACCGGGCGCCGTCGGGTCCCACGGTCCGCCGTCCACGGGCTCAGGCTAAGGTCACGCACGTGACCCAACGCACTCTCGTCCTCCTCAAGCCCGATGCCGTCCGGCGCGGCCTGGTCGGCCACGTGCTGGCGCGGTTCGAGGCCAAGGGGCTGAGCATCGTGGCCATGGAGCACCGGCACATCGACGCCGCGATGGCGGACGCCCACTACGCCGAGCACGTCGAGCGGGACTTCTACCCGCCGCTGCGGACCTTCGTGACCAGCGGACCGCTCGTCGCGCTGGTGCTCGAGGGCGATGAGGCGATCGAGGTGGTCCGTGCCCTCAACGGCGCCACCGACGGCCGCAAGGCCGCCCCCGGCACCATCCGCGGCGACCTGTCGCTGTCCAACCGGGAGAACCTGGTCCACGGCTCGGACTCGCCGGAGTCGGCGGCGCGTGAGATCGCGCTGTGGTTCCCGGGGCTCGTCTGAGCCGCGCCGCGCCGCGCCCGCCCGCTGCGCCCGCTGCGCTGACCGCGCTGCCTGCATGGATCCCCGGACATCCGGGGATCCATGCGGTTGTCAGGGGTTGCAACCCCTGACAACCGCATGAGACGCCCACCCGCTGTGACAGTTGTGACTCCTGAGACGCGCCGCGCCGTACCGGCGTGCCTGCGCGGCTGAGCCCGCCTTCTTCCTTACGCTCGCAAGCGGAGGCCGCCGGATCGTGCGCTCGTCGGCCGCCCCGGCGCACTCCCCGCAGACGAGGGGGAGCGGGTCGGCTTCCCCGACGCGCACGGACGGACCTGCCCGCGGGCCGGTCCGGCGACGTCTTGCGAGGAAGCGTGAGGGCGAACTCCATCATCGGCCGGGACATGGCCGTGGACCTCGGTACCGCCAACACCCTCGTCTACGTCCGCCGCCGCGGCGTCCTGCTCGACGAGCCGAGCGTGGTCGCGCTCAACGAGGGCACCGGCGAGGTGATCGCGGTCGGGCACCAGGCCAAGCAGATGCTGGGCCGTACGCCGGACAGCATCACCGCGCTGCGCCCGCTGCGCGACGGGGTGATCGCCGACTTCGAGGCGACCGAGCAGATGCTGCGCCACTTCATTGCCCGTGTGCACCGGCGCCGTTATTTCGCCAAGCCCCGCATGGTCATCTGCGTGCCGAGCTCGATCACACCGGTCGAGCAGCGCGCGGTCAAGGAGGCCGGCTACCAGGCCGGCGCCCGGCGCGTGTACGTCGTCGAGGAGCCCATGGCCGCCGCGATCGGCGCCGGTCTGCCGGTGCACGAGGCGACCGGCAACATGATCGTCGACGTCGGCGGCGGTACGACGGAGGTCGCCGTCATCTCCCTCGGCGGCATCGTCACGTCCCTCTCGGTCCGCACGGCCGGCGACGACCTCGACGCCGCGATCGTCGCGTGGATGAAGAAGGAGCACGGCGTCATGCTCGGCGAGCGCACCGCCGAGGACGTCAAGATCACCCTCGGCTCGGCGTTCCCGCGCCCCGGCGAGCCCAGCGGGGAGGTCCGCGGCCGCGACATGGTCACCGGGCTGCCGCGCACCGTCGACGTCACCAGCGCCGACATCCGCAAGGCGCTGGAGGAGCCGCTGCACGCGATCGTCGACGCGGTCCGGGTCACCCTCGACCAGACGCCGCCCGAGCTGGCCGGCGACATCATGGACCGCGGCATCGTGCTCACCGGCGGGGGAGCGCTGCTGCGCGGCCTCGACGAACGTATCCGCCACGAGACCGGCATGCCGGTCCACATCGCCGAGGACCCGCTGGTCTCGGTGGCGATGGGCGCGGGCCGCTGCGTCGAGGAGTTCGAGGCCCTCCAGCAGGTGCTCGTCACCAACCAGCGGCGGTTCTGATGGCGATCGACACCCGTCCTCCGACCACCAGGACCAGGCCCAGCCCGGTCCGCCGTACCGGCGCCTCCCGCGACCCCGAGCGCGACTCCGGCCGCCCGGCCCGCTCGCTCGTGGTGGCGCTGGTGCTCGCCTGCGCCGCGCTCATGGTCGTCGACAAGGCCGGCGGGGACGGCTCGCCCGTCGATCCGGTACGTCGCGTGGTGGGCGAGGTCGTCGGCCCGGTCCAGGCGGGCGTCTCGACGGTGGTCCGGCCGCTGGTCGGCCTGCCCGGCGCGCTGCGGACCAACGGCGCCCTGCGCGACGACGTCGCCCGGCTCGAGGCCGAGAACGCCGACCTGCGCAACCGCCTCGGCAAGGCCGGGTACGACGAGCAGCGGCTCGCCCAGCTCGAGGGCCTGCGGGCCATGGCGGGCGACCTCGGCTACGCCCTCGTGCCCGCCCGGGTGATCGCGATCGGAGCGGCCCAGTCGTTCTCCAGCACCGTCACCCTCGACGCCGGCTCCGACGCCGGCCTGCGCCCCGACATGACCGTGGTCGCCGCCCAGGGCCTGGTCGGCCGGATCACCTCCGTGACGGCCCACACCGCCACCGTCCTCCTCATCGTCGACGACAGCTCCTCGGTCGGCGGCCGGATCGGGGAGAGCCTCGAGCTCGGCTTCGTCCGCGGCCACGGCCACCTCGGCACCGACGACCGCCTGGAGATGGAGCTGGCCGACCGCAATGTCGTCCCGAAGGTCGACCAGCAGGTCGTGACGTGGGGGAGCGAGGGCGGCTCGCCCTACGTCGCCGGCGTCCCGATCGGCACCGTCGGCAAGGTCTACGAGTCGGTGCGGGACACGTCGTACCGCGCCGTGATCACGCCGGGCGTCGACTTCACCGCGCTCGACCTGGTCGGCGTCGTCGTCCCGTCGGGCACCAAGGGTCGCGTCATCGAGGCCGACGGGAGCTTCCCGTGAACCGCCGCGGCCGCCTCGTCGCCGTCCTGGTCGCGGTGCTCGCCGCGCTGCTGCTGCAGGTGACGGTGCTGCCGCACTTCGCGTGGGACGTCGGCGGGCTCGGCGTCGTACCCGACCTGGTCCTCCTCGTCGTCGTCGCGACCGCCGTCGTCACCGACACCCGCTTCGCCACGCTCACCGGCTTCTGGGCCGGCCTGCTGCTCGACATCGCGCCGCCGGCCGACCACCTGGCCGGACGCTGGGCGCTGGCCCTCATGGTCGTCGGGTACGTCGTGGGCCGGCTCGTCCACGACAACGCCGGCGACGTCGGTGCCCGCCGCGCGCCGCTCGCGCTGGTCCTGGCCGCGGCCGCGGGCGGCTCCTTCGTGGGGACGTCGGTGTTCGCGCTGACCGGTCTGCTGCTCGGCGACTCCGGCGCCGGGATCGGCGACCTCCTGCCGGTCGCGCTGGTCGCGCTGGTCCTCGACATGGTCGCGGCGCTGGTCGTCGTTCCGGCGACGGCGTGGCTCTACGCCCGCGCGACCAGCGGCGGCACCACCCCGCGCGCCTCCCAGCGGCTGCGAGCCCGCGTCTGATGGCCGCAGGAGCCTCGCACCGCAGCCGGCTGCGCCTGATCGTCATCCAGACGCTCGTCTTCTCCCTGCTCGCCACCCTCGGCGTGCGCCTCTACTACCTGCAGGTCGTCTCGGGCGAGCGCTACCAGGGCAAGGCGGCGTCGCAGTCCGTGCGCGAGATCGTGGTGCAGCCGCAGCGCGGCCTGATCGTCGACGCGATGGGCCGCCCGCTGGTGACCAACCGGCTCACCTGGGTGGTCTCGATCGACCGCACGCTCATCGGCAGGATGTCCGCGGCCGATCGCACGGAGCTGCTGGCCCGCACCTCCGACGCCATCGGGGTGAAGGTCGACAAGATCGAGGCGAAGCTGCTGCTCTGCGGCGACTCCGGCGCCGTCGCCGGCCAGTGCTGGAACGGCTCGCCGTACCAGCCGGTGCCGGTCGCGCAGGACGTGAAGGAGGGCGCGGCGCTGCGGATCCTCGAGCAGCCCGAGGACTTCCCCGGCGTGGTCGTCGACCGGCAGACCCTGCGGCAGTATCCGTCGCCGTACGGCATCAACGCGGCCCACGTGCTCGGCTACCTCAGCCCGATCACCAAGGAGGAGCTGGAGTCCGCCGAGAAGACGGGCGACAGCTCGGTCAACGGCGCCTCCGTCGTCGGGCGCGCCGGCGTCGAGAAGCAGTACGACGAGTGGTTGCGCGGCCAGCCCGGCTACCAGCAGGTCGCCGTGGACTCGAAGGGGCGGGTCCGCCAGGATGTGTCCGGGCTCGCCGCCCAGCCCGGTGACACCCTGGTGACCTCGATCGACGCGAAGGTGCAGAGCGTCGTCGAGGAGCAGCTCGCGGCGATGATCGCCAAGCAGCGCAGCACCCGCGACCCCGTCACGAAGCGCAACTTCGAGGCCGACTCCGGCGCCGCCGTGGTGATGGAGGCGAAGACCGGCCGGATCGTGGCGATGGCCAGCCAGCCGACGTACGACCCCTCGGTGTGGGTCGGCGGCATCACCGACAAGCAGCTCGAGCGGCTCTACTCCGAGGCCGCCGGCACGCCCCTGCTGGCGCGCGCCTTCCAGGGACAGTTCGCGCCGGGGTCGACGTGGAAGCCGTTCATGACCGTCGGCGCGCTGACCCACGGGTACACGCCCTCCACCGTCCTCAGCTGCCCCTCGGCGGTGCAGATCGGCAACCGCGCCTTCCACAACCACGAGTCGGCGGCGTACGGCTCGATCTCCTTCGCCAAGGCCCTCGAGGTCTCCTGCAACACCTTCTTCTTCCAGGTCGGCATGAGCTTCTGGCAGAAGTACGGCTCCGACCCCGACGACGTCGACGCCAAGGACCCGCTCGTCGAGCAGGCCGAGAAGTTCGGCTTCGGTGAGCGGTCCGGCGTCGACCTCCCGGGCGAGGCCTCCGGCCGCGTGGCCGACCGGAAGTGGAAGCGCGACTACTACGAGTCGATGAAGGACTACTACTGCGGCATCGCCGCGAAGCCGCAGGATGAGAAGACGTCCGACTTCGTCTACAAGTTCTCCCGCGAGTTCTGCGTCGAGGGCTGGAAGTACCGCCTCCCCGACTCCGCCAATTTCGCCATCGGCCAGGGAGACACCATCGTCACCCCGCTGCAGCTGGCCCGCGGCTACGCCGCGATCTCCAACGGCGGCACCCTCTGGGAGCCCCGCGTCGGCAAGGCGATCGTGTCGCCGGACGGCACGGTCATCCGCGAGATCGAGCCGAAGAAGGAGCGCAAGCTCAAGATTCCGGCATCGGTGCTGACGTACGTCGACGAGGCGCTCCAGGGCGTCTCCACCCACGGCACGATGGCCTGGAAGCTCAACGGCTTCCCGCTCGACCGGGTCAGGATCCGCGCCAAGACCGGCTCCGCCGAGGTCTACGGCAAGCAGTCGACCGGCTGGGTCGCGTCGTACACCGAGGACTACGTCGTCGTGATGATGATCAGCCAGGCCGGCACCGGCTCCGGGTCCACCGGCGAAGGCATCCGCGCCATCTGGGAGGCGCTGTACGGCGTCGACGGCGACCAGGTGAACCCGTCGACGGCGGCGATCCCCGGCGTCACGCCGCCGGCGAAGCTGCCGACCTTCGGCGACGACGGCTCGATCCTCCCGCCCGCACGTTCGAAGAAGGGCCAGTGACATGAGCAGCCGCATCCGGGGCAGCACCCGCCGTACGACGGCCTCCCGCCGGGTCGGCCGCCTGCAGTGGGCGGACCTCGACCTCGTCCTGCTCGGCGCCGTCGTCCTGCTGTCGCTGCTCGGCTGCCTGCTGATCTGGTCGGCGACCCTGGAGCGCGACGACCTCACCGGCGGCGACACCCGGGCCTTCGTGCTCAAGCAGGTCGTGAACGTCGCGATCGGGATCGGGCTGATGGCCCTCGTCGTCGTCACCGACCACCGGTGGGTGCGGATCCTCGCCCCGATCGGGTACCTGCTGGCCGTCGGCGGGCTGGTGCTGGTCCTGGTGATGGGCTCGACCGTGAACGGATCCCGCTCGTGGCTGATCGTCGGCGGGATGTCCCTCCAGCCCTCGGAGCTCGCCAAGCTGGCCGTCGTCGTCGGCATGGCGCTCGTCGTGGCCGAGCGCAGCGAGGGCCGGTGGCGCGACCGGGTCGGCACCACCGACGTGCTCCTCATGCTGCTCGTCGCCGGGGTGCCCGCCGTCCTGATCCTGGCCCAGCCCGATCTCGGCACCATGCTGGTCCTCACCGCCACCGTGTTCGGCGTCATCGCCGCGTCGGGAGCGCACCGGCGCTGGCTCGCACTGCTGGCCGGCGGGGGCGTCCTGGCGGCCGTCGCGGCCGTGGCGAGCGGGATGCTGAAGGAGTACCAGGTCGACCGGTTCCTCGCCTTCACCGACCCCGCCCTCGACCCCCGCGGTGCCGGCTACAACGTCGAGCAGGCGCGGATCGCCGTCGGCAACGGCGGGCTCTTCGGGCAGGGACTGTTCCACGGCTCGCAGACCCAGTCGGGCTTCGTCCCCGAGCAGCACACCGACTTCGTGTTCACGGTGGCCGGCGAGGAGCTCGGCCTGGTCGGCGCGGCGCTGATCGTCGCGCTGCTGGGCGTCGTGCTCTGGCGGGCCCTGCGCATCGCCACCCGCACCGACGACGTCTTCGGCCGGATCGCCGCCGCCGGCATCGCCTGCTGGTTCGGCTTCCAGGCCTTCCAGAACATCGGCATGTGCCTCGGGATCATGCCGGTCACCGGCGTCCCGCTGCCGTTCGTGTCGTACGGCGGCTCGTCGATGTTCGCGGGCATGCTCGCCGTCGGCCTGCTCCAGAACGTCCACCTGCGGACGCTGTCCGCGCCCGCCTCGCGGCTGGCGCCGCAGCAGCGGGTGCTGGTCCTGGGCTGACGGGACGCCGCGTCACCGGGAGCGGAACAGCGGCTCCTGCTGCTGGAGCGCCTGGACCGGGAAGCTCGGCCTGCCCTCGGGGCCGAGGCGCAGGGAGACCGTCACGACGCCGTCGTCGGCGTCGACCTCGTCGACGGTGACCCGGTCGGAGTACGGCGAGCGGGTGAGGGGGCTGGTCCCGTCGCGCCAGGCCCGCTCGAGGACGCCGGCGCCCCGCTCGGCGGCCTCCGCGGAGCCGAAGTGGTAGGCGACGTGGATCTCCGCCTCGCCGTCGTCGACCGACCAGCCGATCGCCACCGCGTCGTAGGGGTCGGCCGGCACCAGCTCGGTGCCCGACGCGTCGCCGGAGTCGGCGGTGGGCTCGACGGTGGGCTCGATACCGGCGACCACGGCGGCGACCACCCCCTCGTCGTCGAGCGCGCGGGCGACCCCCGCCAGCGACGCGTCGTCGGCGAGGGTGGGGCCGCCCCGGAGCCAGGCCCGTACGACGGGGGTCGAGCTGCCCATCGCGATCAGGTCGTCGCGCTCGGCGAGGCGCGAGGGCCGCCCGATCCGGCTGACGGGGTTCACGTTTCCCAGGGTGGCCGCGAAGTCCTCGCCGTCGATGTCGGTGACGATGCCGTCCTCGACCTCGGTCAGGTCCGCGGACAGCCGGCCGCCCGACCCGGACACGACGACGAACGACAGGGGAGGCGCGGACTGCTCGACGTACGCCGTCACGTCGTTGATCGACCATCCCACCACGCCGGCGAAATCGTCGGGCGAGGCCGCCGCCGTGTTGAACGACTCGGCGATCGGCACGAACAACGGCGCGGGCTCGCCGTCGGCCGGCGCGGCGCCGCTGAGCGGGAGCAGCCAGTCGGCCAGGTCCTCCCGGCTCCCGCCGGCCGGGCGACGGAGGCCCGCGGCCTTCGTCGCCGCGTCGAGATCGGCGGTCTGGACGAGCACCCGCTCCCCGGCGGCCGCCTCCGGGACCTGGCCGAGGGCGCCCACCACCGACCAGCCGTCGGCGAAGGGGACGGCGACGGGAGAGTCAGGGCCATCGGAGCCGTCGGAGCCGCCGCACGCCGCCAGGGCGGCGAGGCAGACGCCTGCCAGTGTGAGGTGGGTGACGTGCCGAAGGCGGTAGCGGGACATGGGACTTCCTGTGTCCGGCGCCGGCCCCGCCCAAACCCACGGGCGCCCGGCCGCCTGCGCGCCGTCACCGGTTCTGCGGCAAGATGGGCCCGTGCTGACCGTCCGCCGAGCCCCGCGCCGCAGCGTGGCGATCCCGGCGACGCTCGGCAGTCTCGAGAGCGTCACCGCGCTGGTGCTGGCGCATGTGGCGGCCGGGGGAGAGGTGCCGTCGGCCTGGTGGCTGGTGGCGTTCGCCGGCCTCGTGTACGCCGCCGGCGGGCTCGTGCTGCGCCGCCGGGCGAGCATCCGGGTGGTCCTGCCGCTGCTGCTGGCGGGCCAGGTGCTCGGCCATGCGTGGCTGGTGACGCTGTCCGCGGACGCGCACCCGGGCCACACGCACGCCGCGTCGGCGTTCCTCGGCCTCAGCCCGGCGATGCTCGCCGCGCACGCCCTGGCGGCGGTCGTCACTGGTGCGATGTGGGCGCTGCGCCGCCGCGCCGTGGAGATCGTGCTGCAGTGGGCCGACCCGGGCGTCGTACCTGCTCCGGTGCTGCGGCGCACGCGCGCGCACGCGCCGCGCCGGGTCCGCACGCCGCGCGACCACCGCGCGCTCGCGCCCACCCGCGGGCCGCCGGCGCCGCTGCCGGCGACCGCCTGACTCCGGGGACGGAGACGGGCGGCTCGTCGCTGCCCGCACCCTCCACCCGAGTCAGGAAAGAGACATCCATGCAGATCCGACGCTTCACCCTGCCCACCCTCGGCGCGACCGGCGCGCTGGCCCTCGTCGCCCTCACCGCCGGCGCGGCGAGCGCCCACGTCACCGTCACGCCGAACACGACCGCCGCCGGCGCGTACGCCGTCCTCACGTTCAGCGTGGGCCACGGCTGCGAGGGCTCGCCGACGACCAGCCTCGCCATCCAGATGCCGGAGTCGATCCCGTCGGTCACCCCGACGATCAACCCCGGCTGGGACGTCGAGAAGGTCAGCGAGAAGCTGGCCGAGCCGATCAAGGACGCCCACGGCAACGAGGTCACCGAGCGGACGGCGCAGGTCGTCTACACCGCCAAGACGCCGCTGCCGGACGGCTACCGCGACACCGTGGAGCTCTCCGTGCAGCTGCCCGACGCCGTCGGGGACACCATCGCGTTCCCGGTGGTCCAGACCTGCCAGGAGGGCGAGACCGGCTGGACCGAGACCGCCGCCGAGGGACAGGACCCGGAGGAGCTGGAGAGCCCGGCGCCCACGATCACCATCTCCGAGGCGACCGGTGAGGGCCATGGCGGCTCCGCGACCGACACCCACGCCGACACCGAGTCGGACGCCGGGTCCGACGAGGGCTCCGCCGCCGCCGACGCCGAGAGCGCCGACGACGGCGACGGCAACGGCCTCGCCATCGGCGGCCTCGTGGCGGGCGTCGGCGGACTGGCGCTCGGCGGCTTCGCCCTGGCCCGTTCCGGCAAGAAGGCCTGAGGCTCACAGCTTGGATCCGTGGATGGCCACCTACTACGCGACACTCCAGCGGCGCGCTCGCGGCGTTGCGGACGCTCAACAGTCAACCAGACTGCCTTCGCGCCCGCGCCTTGCGATCACACCCCTGGAGTGCCGCTCGCTACGGCGCCCATCCACGGATCCAAGCTCAGCCATGCGGCGTGCGCCGGCGTACCTCTCCGCCCTCCTGCTCGCCGTCCTGACGGTGCTCGGGACGGCGGGGCCGGCGTCGGCGCACGCCACCCTGGTCTCCACCGACCCCACCGAGGGGAGCGTGCTCCCCGAGGCGCCGTCGTCGGTCACCTTCACCTTCGACGAGCCCGTCCAGCTGGTGCCCGACGGGCTGATGGCGTTCGACGCGCAGGGCGAGCGGGTCGACGTCGACCCGTCCGCCAAGGGCGTGGAGGTGACCGGCGAGCTGCCCGGCGACCTCGACGACGGGACGTATGTCGTCACCTGGCGGGTGGTCTCCGCCGACGGCCACCCGATCGCGGGCTCGCTGACCTTCCACGTCGGCGCCCCCAGCCCGAAGGTGGTGCCGCCGCAGACCGGCCCGGCCGACCCGGGGGCGGTGCCGACGGTGCAGGGGATCGTCCACGGGCTCGACTACGCCGCGCTGCTGCTCGCCGGCGGGCTGGCGATCTTCCTGGGCTGGACCTCGCGCGGGGTCCGCCTCGCCGACGACGTACGACGGCGCGTGGTCCGCGTGCTCCGCGGCAGCGCGCTCGTGGCGGTCCTGGCGGCGGCCGCCGCCGTACCCCTGGCGGGTGCGTACCAGCTGGGCTCCGGCCTCGGCGGCGTCCTCGACCCGGCCTCCTTCGACCCGGGCCTGGTGCAGGACGACCTCCAGGTGCTGGCGCTCCAGGTCGCCGGGCTCGGCGTCGCGGCCTGGGCGGCGGGACAGGGCCGCTCGTCGCTGGTCGCCGATCTCGTCACCGCGCTCGCGGTCTGGTCGCCGGCGCTGGTCGGCCACACCCGCGCGTACGAGCCCACGACGCTGCTGGTGGTCACCGACGCGCTCCACCTCACGGCGGGCGCGGTCTGGCTCGGCGGCCTGGCCGGCCTGGCGCTCACCCTGCCGTCCGTCGCCGGGCGCCCGAAGGACGCCGCCCGGCTGCTCGCCCGGTTCTCGACCGTGGCCGCCGGCCTGCTCGCCGCGCTCGCCCTGTCCGGCGTGCTGATGGGCTGGCGGATCGTCGGCTCCTGGGCGCGCCTGGTCGAGGAGACCTACGGCCGGCTGCTGCTGGTCAAGGTCGCGCTGGTGCTGGTGGTCGTCGCGATCGCGGCGTTCAACCGGTTCCGCCTGGTGCCGCGGGTCGCGCAGGACGGCGGGCACGACCGGCGCCGGCGGGCGAGCGGCCTGGTCCGCCGTACCGTGCTCGCCGAGGCCGCCCTCCTCGTCGCGGTCCTCGGCGTCACCGGCTTCCTCACCCAGAAGCCGCCCGGCGGCGAGGCGCCCGGCCAGGCGCAGACCGCCGACACCGGCGTCGCCACCGGCGTCGTGGACGACGACCTCAAGGTGCTCGCCGTCGTCGACCCCGGCCCCGGCCTGCAGCGCCGGCTCATCGTCCAGGTGCAGAACCTCGCCGGCGACCCCCTCGACCTGTACGACGCCCCCGCGGTCGCGCTGCGCTCCGACAGCGTCGACCTCGGCGCGATCAGCGTGGTCCCGGCCGGCTCCGGCACCTACACCGCGGACGTGGTCTTCCCGCACACCGGCGCATGGAGGCTGCAGGTCAGCATCCGGGTCGACGAGTTCACCAGCCCGGTGGCGACCGTCGACCTGCAGGTGCGGTGATCAGCCGGCGGTGATCAGCCGGCGGTGGTCACCGGCGCGGTCACGGCCAGCTGGTGCAGCAGCCCGTCGACCCGCACCTGCAGGAACAGCCGGTAGTCGCCCGGCTCGGTGAAGACGGTGTGGAAGGTCAGCACGGTGCCGTCCTCGTCGACCTCGGGCGCGCCGTACGGGTGCACGTGGACGAACCCGCGCGAGTCGACGGCGAAGCCGGTGAGGTGGGCGCTGGTGCCGAGGTAGCTGCCGAGGGTCACCGGCTCGCCGTCGGCGTCGGTGACCCGCAGCCGGAGCCGGCCGTTGGACCCGACCTCGCCGGACGCGAGCAGGCGTGCCCGCACCACGCCGTCGTCGCCGGTCTCGGCCTCCTCGCCACGGGGGACGTCGACCGGGGTCCAGTCGCCGGCGACGCGCAGCGTCGTGCCCAGCACGATCGGGGTCGCCGGGCCCTGCGTCGTCGACTGCTGGGGGATGAACTCCGCGACGACCCGCCACCGGCCGGGCTCGCCGAGGTCGACCCGCGCGGTCCAGGTGCCGTCGTCGGCCAGGGTCGGGTGGAGGTGCCGGAACTGGGAGAGGTCGTCGCGCACGACGTACAGGTGGAGCAGCTTGGTCTGCTCCTCGGTGTAGGTCAGCAGCGGGGCGCCGGCGGGATCGAGGATCCGGAAGGACACCTCGCCGATGCCCTGGGGGCCGGGCAGGCGGACGTCGGTCATCCGGTAGCCCTCGACCTCGGCGCTGGTGCCGTCGCCTACCGGGTTGCCGACCGGCTGCACGCCCGAGCCGCCGTCCTTCGCGGGGGTGAGGACGATCCGGTCGGGGTCGGCGGTCGGCTCGCCGGACGAGCAGGCGGCGAGGCCCAGCGCCAGGACGGCGGCGGTCCCGGCGGTGAGCGCGCGCGTCGTACGACGGCTCACGGCGAGACCGTCAGCAGCAGGAAGGCGGCGAGCAGCAGCAGGTGGACGATGCCGTTGAGCGGCTTGGCGCGGCCGGGGACGACGGTGAGCACGCCGACGACCACGGAGAGCATCAGCAGGACGAGCTGCATCGGCTCGAGGCCGAGCGCGAGGTCGCCGTCGAGCCAGATCGAGGCGACGGCGATCGCGGGGATGGTCAGGCCGATGGAGGCCATCGCCGAGCCGTAGGCGAGGTTGAGGCTGATCTGCACCCGGTCGCGCAGCGCGGCCCGGACCGCGGCGATCGTCTCCGGCGCCAGGACGAGCATGGCGATCACGACGCCGACGACGGCGTGCGGGAAGCCGAACCAGTCGACGGCGTCCTCGATCGAGTACGACTCGACCTTGGCCAGCCCGACCACGGTCACCAGCGCGATCACCAGCAGGGCGACGCTGGTCCAGGTCTCGCGGGTGGTCGGCGGGTCGGCGTGGGTGTCGGCGTCCGTGTCGGTCTCCGACGTCCAGCCGCCGGGCGTGGAGGTCGTGCCGGGCAGGAAGAAGTCGCGGTGCCGGACGGTCTGGGTGAAGACGAAGGAGCCGTACAGCACGAGCGAGGCGAGCGCCGCGAAGGTCAGCTGGTCGCCGGTCAGCACCGGGCCGGACTCGCTGGTGGTGAAGGTCGGGACGACGAGGGTGAGGCCTGCGAGGGTGATCACGGTCGCCAGCGCGGAGCCGGTGCCCTCGGGGTTGAAGACCGCGAGATGGTGGCGCAGCGCGGCCACCACCAGGGACAGGCCGACGATGCCGTTGACGGTGATCATCACCGCCGCGAAGACGGTGTCGCGGGCCAAGGTCGCGGTCTCGCCGCTGCCGGAGACCACGAGCATCACGATCAGGCCCACCTCGATGACCGTCACCGCGACCGCCAGCAGCAGGGATCCGAACGGCTCGCCGACCTTGTGGGCCACGACCTCCGCGTGGTGAACGGCGGCGAGGACCGAGCCCACGAGGGCGACGCCGATCAGGCTGGCCGCGACCGGGCCGGGGTGCGTTCCCCAGCTGACCGCCAGCACGATCGCCGCGACGGGTGGCGTGAAGACCGTCCACCCGAGTCGTCCAGAGGTGGAGGCGCTCATGGTGCGCGATTCTACGGGGGTGCCCAGCGACGATACCGCCCGGACCCGGAACCCCTCGTAGAATCGGCGTCATGTCCGTCGAGTCCGTCTTCCCCGGCTGGAGCCGCACCTGCTGTCGGTGTCCAAGCCGATCCAGTACGTCGGCGGCGAGCTCAACATGGTCTCGAAGGACTGGGACGCCGCCGAGGTCCGCTGGGTGCTGATGTACCCCGACGCCTACGAGGTCGGCCTGCCCAACCAGGGCGTGCAGATTCTCTATGAAGTGCTGAACGAGCGCGAGTGGATCCTCGCCGAGCGCACCTACGCGGTGTGGCCCGACATGGAGCAGGTGCTGCGCGAGCAGCAGATCCCGCAGTTCACCGTCGACAACCACCGCCCGGTCGGTGCCTTCGACCTGTTCGGCGTCTCGTTCTCGACCGAGCTCGGCTACACCAACCTGCTCACCGCGCTCGACCTGGCGGGCATCCCGCTGCACGCGGTCGACCGTGACGAGTCGCACCCCGTGGTGATCGCGGGCGGGCACGCCGCGTTCAATCCCGAGCCGATCGCCGACTTCATCGACGCCGCCGTGCTCGGCGACGGCGAGGAGGTCGTGCTGCGGATCTCCGACGTCGTGCGGGAGTGGAAGGGCGAGGGGCGGCCCGGGGGACGACTGGAGCTGCTGCGTCGGCTCGCCGTCTCGGGCACGGTCTACGTGCCGCGGTTCTACGACGTGGAGTACGCCTCCTCGGGGGAGATCGCGGCCGTCGTACCCAACCACGCCGACGCTCCCGACCGGGTCCGCAAGCACACGCTCATGGACCTCGACCAGTGGCCGTACCCGCGCAACCCGCTGGTGCCGCTCGCCGAGACCGTGCACGAGCGGTTCTCGGTGGAGATCTTCCGCGGCTGCACGCGCGGCTGCCGGTTCTGCCAGGCCGGGATGATCACCCGCCCGGTGCGGGAGCGGTCCATCGAGACCATCGGCGACATGGTCGAGAACGGCATCCGCAAGACCGGCTTCGAGGAGGTCGGGCTCCTGTCGCTGTCCTCGGCCGACCACACCGAGATCGGCGACGTAGCGACCGGCCTCGCCGACCGCTACGAGGGTTCCAACGTCTCGCTCTCCCTGCCGAGCACCCGGGTCGACGCCTTCAACATCACGCTGGCCAACGAGTTCTCCCGCAACGGCCGCCGCTCCGGCCTCACCTTCGCGCCCGAGGGCGGCAGCGAGCGGATGCGCAAGGTGATCAACAAGATGGTCACCGAGGACGACCTGATCCGCACCGTCGCCGCGGCGTACTCCCACGGCTGGCGGCAGGTGAAGCTCTACTTCATGTGCGGCCTGCCCACCGAGACCGACGAGGACGTGCTGCAGATCGCCGAGCTCGCCAAGCGCGTGATCGCCACCGGCCGCGAGGTCTCCGGCCGCAACGACATCCGCTGCACCGTCTCCATCGGAGGCTTCGTCCCCAAGCCCCACACGCCCTTCCAGTGGGCCGCGCAGCTCGACAGCGAGACGACCGACGACCGGCTGCGGCAGCTGCGCGACGTCGTCCGCGCGGACAAGAGGTTCGGCCGCGCCATCGGCTTCCGCTACCACGACGGCCAGCCCGGCATCATCGAGGGACTGCTCTCCCGCGGCGACCGCCGCGTCGGCCGGATCATCGAGGAGGTCTGGCGCGACGGCGGCCGCTTCGACGGCTGGAGCGAGCACTTCTCCTTCCCCCGGTGGGTCGCTGCCGCCTCCGCCGCACTCGAGGGCACCGGCGTCGACCTCGACTGGTACACGCTGCGGGAGCGGGGGTACGACGAGGTGCTGCCCTGGGACCACCTCGACTCCGGCCTCGACAAGGACTGGCTGTGGGCCGACTGGGAGGACGCCCTCGCCGTCGGCTCGGGGGAGTCCGACGTCGAGGTCGAGGACTGCCGCTGGACGCCCTGCTACGACTGCGGTGTCTGTCCCGAGATGGGCACCGAGATCCAGATCGGGCCGACGGGGCAGAAGCTTCTGCCGCTCAGCGTGGTCTGAGGGTGGGGTGCTCTCCGTCGGGGACTGGAGCTCGTCCCGACCCTCGGAGTAGACTTCACCAAGAGCCTCCTCCCGCTGGGATGTGAGGAAGTGAAGCCGGGATCCCCGCCGGACGACGGGACCCGGCTTTCGCGCGTCTCAGGTCAGTTCGATCGTGATCTCCTCGACGCTCGCACCGAGGAGATCACGGGGCGTCGGGTTGCGTCCCTTGCGTTTCGCGCCGACCGCGCCGGCGACGGCATCGGGTACCCAGAGCATCGGCTCGTCCAAGGGGCGAGCGAAGTCGACGAAGGTGTCGCCTGGCAGGAGTCGTTTGCCGCGGACCGCCGCCACCATGGCAAGATCCTTCGCGTTGAGGGACTCCGTCCTGGTCTCCAGCCAGATCCGCTGGACACCGAGCCCCGCCAACTCGATGAGCAGCCGTTCCATGCATAGACGCCTCGCTCGCTCCTGCCGGCGCGAATCGACGGGGATCCCGATCACCACGGTGTGGAGCAGGTCCTGGGCCGCGATCGCCGTCGCGATCTCGATCTGCCGTCGATCGGACTCGTCTCGCCAGTGCAGGCGCCTGGCGCTGGGCAGAAGAAGGCCACGGAGCGCCTCTCGAACCGATGGACATGTCTCGCTCGCCGTCATCGTGGCCGCGAGCAGGTAGGAGGGACGCTGGACTCCCGGGCCGCTGTGGACGGACTCGTCCACCCACGCGTGGAGGACACCCGAGCCCGTGGCGCTCATGGAGCGGAGTGTTGCAACTCGGTCCGACACGATGTGCGCTCACTGCGCGACCCGACTCGTGGACCGGAACCCTTCTCACGCGCCCTCCGTGCCCAGGTCGTCGCCGATGCGCCCGACGAGCTTCTTCCCGTCGCGCCGCTCGAGGTGGCAGAAGAAGTCGTCGCCCCGCTTCGGCTCGGACTCGTCCAGCGAGTCCGACTCGACGCGCACGAAGTAGTCGCCGCTCTCGATCGCCGACCGGTAGGTCGCCTCCAGGCCGGGCAGGCCCGCGCAGAACTCCGCACGCGAGACGTCGTCGAACCGGTCCGCCAGGGCGCTGTCGAACCGACCCACCCAGATCACCTCGCCGGCGTGCGGCTCAGCGCACGACGCCTTGATCGGGTCGTCGAGGAAGTCGATGTCGATGCACTGACCCACCTCGGCGTCCCGCTCCCACACGGTCCGGCTGCCCATGACCACCGCGAACGCGAGGAACGCCACCGCCGCCACGGTCACCACGATCCCGACCACGAGACCGGTCACCGCCGCCCACCGCCCGAGCGAGCGCCCTGCCGCGTGCGGAGGATCCCCGCGACGCCGAGCCCGATCCCCACCGGCGCGGCGCAGCAGGTGAGCGAGCAGACGAGGGCGGCGATCGAGAGCCCGTCGTACGGCGCGCGGCTGGTGCCCGGGTACGCGCCGTCGTACGGGTTGGAGCCGGGCTGGTACGGCGGGTAGTCGCCGCCGTAGGGGTTCGTCATCGGCGCTCGGTCAGAGGAGCGGCTCGGTCAGCTCGTCGTCCGGCTCGACGTAGCAGACCAGGTGATCGCCGACGGAGACGTCCTTCGGGTCCTCGATGACCGCCTTGATGTCGGTGAGGTGCTCGGCGAGCTTGGCGAGGTCGTCGGGCGCGATGACGGTGGCGCAGTAGGACACCATGCCCTCCTCGATGTCGTCGAGGTTGTCGTCGGTGACCTCCTCGACGCCGACGATCTCGGCGTCGTGCTCCTCGGTGCACTCCTTCTTGCGCAGGAGCACCTTGCCGTCGTCCTCGTCGACGTCGACGCACTGGCCGACCTCGGCGCTGCTGGGAGTGACGATCGTGTTGCCGAAGAACACCGCCGCCGCGACGAAGCCGCCGCTGACCAGGGACATCAGGATGCCGATCACGATGCCGGCGACGGCCAGGCCGCGGCCCTTGCGCTGGCCGCCCTTGGTGCGGGAGAGGCCGACGAAGCCGAGGACGACGCCCACCGGCGCGAGGCAGCACAGCAGGCTGGTGACGAGCGCCGCGATCGAGATGCCGTCGGTCTTCGGCGGCAGCTCGCCGGAGCCGCCCGGGAAGCCGCCGGGGCCGCCGTACCCGCCGCCGGGGCCGCCGGGGCCGCCGGGGCCGCCGGGGCCGCCGGGGCCGCCGTACGGCGCGGGCTGGCCGTAGGGGCTCTGTCCGCCGGGCTGCTGGCCGTAGGGGTTCTGGGGCGGGTTGCCGTAGGGGTCGCTCACGCGGGACACCCTAGGCGAAGCGCCGCCCCCGGACAGGCAACTCGGTCCAAGCCGGCTGGGAGTCCGCTGGGGCCCGGCTGGGGGCGGGTCGTGTGCTCACTAGACTCCTCGGCATGCCCGATCCCTCCCGTCACGACTACGTGGTGGTCGGCGGTGGGATCGTCGGCGCCGCGACCGCCCGCGCCCTGACCCTGCGCTTCCCCGGCAAGCGGGTGCTGCTGCTCGACAAGGAGCCCGGCTTCGGCCGCCACCAGACGGGACACAACTCCGGCGTCATCCACTCCGGGATCTACTACGCGCCCGGGAGCCTGAAGGCCGAGCTGTGCCGGGCCGGTGCGGCGGCGACCGAGCGCTTCGCGGAGGAGCACGGCATCCCGTGGCAGCGGATCGGGAAGCTGCTCGTGGCGACGACGCCGGCCGAGGTCGCGGGCATGCACGCGCTCGCCGAGCGCGCGGAGGTCAACCGGATCCCCGCGACCCTGCTCACCGCCGCGGAGCTGCGCGAGCGGGAGCCGCACATCGCCGGCCTGGGAGCGCTGCACCTGACCTCGACCGGCATCACCGACTACGGCCGGATCAACGTCGCGCTGGCCGGCCTGGTCGAGCAGGCCGGCGGCACCCTGATGACCGGCACCGCCGTCACCGGCGTCCGCGAGACCGGGAGCGAGGTCGTCCTCGCGACGACCTCCGGCGACGTCGTCGCGGACTACGTCGTCTACTGCGCCGGGATCCAGGCCGACCGGGTCGCCGCGATGGCCGGCGTGGACGTCGACTTCGCGATGATCCCGTTCCGCGGCGAGTACTACGACGTCCGCCCCGAGCGCGCCGACCTCGCCCGCACCCTGATCTACCCGATCCCCGACCCGGAGCTCCCGTTCCTCGGCGTCCACCTCACGCCGACCGTCGACGGCGGCCTCAACGTCGGGCCCAACGCCGTGCTCGGCCTGGCACGGGAGGGCTACCCGAAGTTCTCCTTCGACCGTCGCGACGCCCTCGACATCGCCCGGTTCCCGGGGATCTGGCAGGTCGCCCGCAGCAACGTGCGCACCGGCGCCCGCGAGCTGTGGAACTCGCTCTCGAAGCGCGGCTACCTCAAGCTCTGCCAGAAGTACTGCCCCGAGCTGCGGCTCGAGGACCTCACCCCGCGCGAGGCCGGCATCCGCGCGCAGGCGGTGATGCGTGACGGCTCGTTCGTCCACGACTTCCTGCTCCGGGAGACCCCGCGTGGTCTGCACGTCGTGAACGCGCCGTCGCCGGCGGCGACGTCCGCCCTGCCGATCGCGGACGAGATCGTCCGGCGCGTCGCACTGGCGCAGGGGCCTGACCGGGTGCGATCGACCGATGGGTGCGCGGCGGCGCCCAGGAGACGCGGCACCGGGCTGTCGGCGTCCGGCGACGCGGTGTGGATGGTCAGCGGCGTCGGGGTGGACGACCTGAGGCTCACCGCGCTCGCTTCCCCAGCCCTGAGCCGAGCCTGCTTCAGGCCTCGTCGTCCCCGATGCCCGGGTCGTGGTGGATGGGTCCGTTCCGGCGCCGCTCGTAGACCCCGACGGCCGCGGCACCGGCCGCGGTGACGATGTCCGCCGCGGTCAGCAGCACGCGGGACACGGCGGCCAGCGCGATCGCCGTACCGGTGCCGACGTGGGGGGCCAGCGCGGTGACGATGACCAGCTCGCGCACGCCCGCGCCGGAGGGCAGGACGAAGAAGAACAGCCCCGAGATCATGGCCACGGCCATGGTGCCGACGCAGGTGAGCAGGAGACCGGCGCCGTTGGCGCCCACGCCGTCGGCGAGCAGCCACAGGTGGGCGCCGAAGAACACGTACGACGCCACGGCGGCCGCCAGCGACAGCGCGACGGCGCGCCCCCGCACGGGGTGGTCGCGTTGCGGGCGCCGGAGCAGCGCGAAGCCGAGACCCACCAGCCGGTCGAGGATCCGCGGGTGGAGGCACACCAGCCCCACGGGCAGCAGCAGGTAGAGCCACTGCAGGGGCGCGAGCGACGCGTCGTTCTCGATCAGCGACGGGATGACCAGTGCGCCGGTGAGCAGTGCCGCCACGACCGCGACGGCGAGGGAGAAGACGGTCGCGGTGAAGATCCGGGCGCGCGCGAGGCCGGCCCGCCGGCCCAGCTCCATCTGGAGCACGTACGCCCACACCGATCCGGGGAGGTACTTGCCGAGCTGCCCGACGAGGAAGATCTGGGCGCCGCGGGCGGCGCCGATCGGCTCGCCGATCTCGTCGACGAGGAACTGCCAGCTCAGCGTCGAGCAGGCGATCGCGATGGGGAGCGCCACGAACGCCGGCAGCAGCGTCGTCCACGACATCGCGCCGATCGTGTCCCGGACCTCGGTCCAGTGCGCGTTGATCGTCCAGAACGCCGCCGCGACCACGGCCAGCACCAGCGCGATCCGGCCCCAGTGGACGAGCCGCCCCCGCAGCGTCGCGGCAGGAGCGGGCGACGTCGCCGTGGTCGGCATCTCGTCGTACGTGGACATCGTGATCTCCGGTCGGGAGGGGTCGAGGCAGGGCGCGAACGCTCCATCCTGCCTCACGACGGGCGCGATCCGTGGATCCTGGACGACGGTGTGCCTCGGGTACAGTTCCCGCGTCCTGACGTCCAGTGCTAGGTCTGCCGCATGTCTGCACCGCTCCGTGTCGCCCTCATCGGTTCCGGGTCGATGGGTCGCAACCACGCCCGGGTCATCGCCACCGGCGAGCGGACCGATCTCGCGGTCGTGGTCGATCCGGACGAGGCCAACGGCCGCGCGGTCGCCGAGCTGCACGGGACCTCGTGGGCGCCCTCGCTCGACGGCCTGAGCGGCGTCGACGCCGCGGTGATCGCCGCGCCGACCGAGCACCACTTCGACCTCGCCGGCGATGTCATCGGCCGCGGCCTGCCGCTCCTGGTGGAGAAGCCGCTGTGCCCCTCGCTCGCGCAGACCCGGGAGCTCGTCGAGGCCTCGGCACGAGCCGGCACCCCGCTGATGTGCGGCCTGCTGGAGCGGTTCAACCCGGCGGTGATGGTGGCCATGCGGATGGTGGAGGCGCCGCTCTACGTCCGTGCGACCCGTCACTCGCCGTACGCACCGCGGATCAAGACCGGTGTCGCGTGGGACCTGCTCGTCCACGACGTCGACCTGGTCGTGCGGGTCTTCGGCGGCGACCACCCCGACAAATTCGATGTGGAGGTCGGGCAGTACCACCCCCAGTCGGTGCCGGGCGCGGAGGACATCGTGGAGGCGTCGCTGCGCTTCTCCGGCGGCGGCATCGCGTCGGTGTCGGCCAGCCGGATGGGGCAGACCAAGGTCCGCACCATGGTGATCCAGGAGCTCGACCGGATGATCGAGGTCGACCTGCTGCGCCGCGGCCTGACCAGCTACCGCCACGCCACCGTCGCCGAGGACGAGGGGATGAGCGGGTTCCGTCAGTTCACCGAGATGGAGATCCCCGACATCGCCGGCGTCGAGCCGCTCGTCGGGCAGCTCAACCACTTCGTCGACCTCGTCGCCGGCAAGGTCGACGTCGACGTGGAGCGCGACTCGATCCTGCCCGCCCACCGGGTGGTCGACGAGGTCCTGGCCCTGCGCTCCGCCTAGTCCGCCGGGTCCGCCTCGTCCGGGGTGACGAACGCCGGCCGCGTCGGGTCGCTCAGGTCGACGCTCGCCACCGCACGTGCCGGTACGCCGGTCACCACCGTGCGCGCCGGGACGTCGGCGGTCACGACGGCGCCGGCGCCGATCACGGCCTCGTCCCCGATCACGACACCCATGTTGACGACCGCGCCGGCGCCGATGAAGACCCGGTCGCCGATGCGGACCGGAGCCCGCTCCACCTCGGTGAACCGGCGCCCGCTCACGCACCGCTTCGCCGAGGAGTGCGTGTAGATCTGCACCCCCGACGAGATGTCGCAGCCGCTGCCGATCACCAGGCCGCCCGACCCGTCGATGACGGTGAAGGCGCCGATCCAGGTGCCCTCGCCGATCTCCGGCTCGCCCACGATCCAGGCGTGCTCGTGATATGGGTTCGGGGGCAGCGAGCCGGTCACGGCAGCGCTCAGTCGGCGTTGACGAGGTCGGTCATGCCCTTGCGGACCTCGATGCTGGCCTCGAAGCCGAGCACCTCCTTGGCCCGCTGGACGTCGGCCGCGCGGCGGCTCACCAGCACGTCGCGGGGGTTGAAGATCGGCGCGACGTCGGCGCCGACCGCGTTGATGAGGATCTCGGCGAGGTCCTTGATCGAGGTGTCGATGCCGGTGCCGACGTTGACCGGGACGTTGTCCTGCTCGCAGTCGAGGGCGAGCGCGATCGAGCGGGCGATGTCGTGGACGTGGATGAAGTCCATGGACTGCTCGCCCTTGCCGTCGATGACCGGGGGCTCGCCGTTCTTGAGCCGGTTGACGAAGTGGTTGATGACCGAGGTGTAGTAGGCGGTCGTCTTCTGGCCCGGTCCGTAGACGTTGAAGAACCGCAGCGCGATCCAGGACAGGCCGCTGCGCCGCTGGTAGAAGCCCAGCAGGTCCTCGCCGGCCCGCTTGGAGATGCAGTACGGCGTCTGCGGGTCGAGCCGGTCGTCCTCGTGCATCGGCAGCCGCTCCGGGTCGCCGTAGACCGACGCGGACGAGCAGTAGACCAGTCGCTGCACGCCGTGGTCCGCCGCGGCGGCGAACACGTTGTGGTTGCCGATCATGTTGATGTCCATCGACTCGTAGGGGTCGGACTGGCTCTTGTTGATCGACACCGCCGCGGCGTGGATGACCTTGCTGCAGCCCTTCATCGCGGCGTGCACGGCACCGCCGTACCGCACGTCCTGGTCGATGAGCTCGACGTCGTCACCGAACGCCGCCACGGCGTCGCGGTCGCCACGGAACATGTTGTCGAAGATCCGGACCTTGTAGCCCTTCTCCAGCAGCATGGGGACGACGTGCAGGCCGATGAAGCCGGCGCCTCCGGTGAAGAAGACGGTCTCAGCTGAAGTCATGGTCGGTGGGGCTCCTCTGGGCGGTTCGGGTCGGGTGGGCTCGGCGGCCGGGCCTCCGGCAGGCTACCAATGCGGTCAGACGGGCACGGGGGCGGCAACGAGGTCCTCGAGGACCTCCAGGTGCCGGTCGAGCACGCGTTCGATGGCGAAGTGCTCGTCGACCACCGCGCGCGCCCGGGCCCCGACCTCGCGGGTCGCCTCCGGGTCGTCGAGGGCGCGGATGATCCGGCTGGCGAGGCCGGGCACGTCGCCGACCTCGCACATGTAGATGTCCTCGCCGTCCACCATGGGGATGCCGGGGAAGTTGTCGATCCGGCCCCACGCGACGACGGGCACGCCGGCGGCCATCGACTCCAGGGTCGCCGTGCCGAGGCCCAGGCCCTGCTCGTGGGACTCGACCCGGGCCGCGGCCAGCAGGTGGGGGATGTCGGACTTGGGCACCGCGCCGAGACTGCGGACGGCGTGCGCGACGCCCAGCTCCTGGGCACGCTGGAGGAAGACGTCGTAGTAGACCCGACCGACGACGGCCAGGACGGCGTCCGGGTGCCTCTCGAGGATCGCCGGCAGCGCCTCCACCAGGCCGATCCGGCTGCGCAGGGGGATCACGTGGCCGACGGAGAGGATCACCGGCGTGTCCTCGTCGACGCCGATCAGCTCGCGGCCGCGCGCGGCCTCGCCCGCCCGCACCCAGTCCGGGTCGACCCCGACCGGGATCGGGACGAGGTCGCGCCATCCCCGGCGGTACCGCTCGTCGATGTAGTCCTGCATGTAGCTGTCCATCACGACCAGCGACGGGCGGGTACGCCGCAGCCGCGGCGCGACCAGCGTGGCGTCGAGGAGGCGGAAGGCGTGCCGGTAGCGGGCGACGGGGTTCTCCAGCCGGGTGTGGATGCTCAGCAGGACCGGGATGCCGCGCCGACGGGCGTACGCGCCGGTCGACCAGGTCAGGTCCATGAACTGGCCGTGCTGGTGGATCACGTCGGGCCGGAAGTCGTCGAGCAGGGCGGCCAGGCGGCGGCGCAGGCTGGGGCGCGTCGCGAAGGACAGGTCGAAGGAGACGGCCAGTCTGCTCTCGGGCAGCGTGACCGCGGGGAACCGGACGATGCGGATCCCGTCACGCTCCTCCTCCGCCGGCGCGTCCTGGTAGGCCGCCGTCACCACGAGGACCTCGTGCCCACGGCGCGCGTAGCCGCGGGCCAGCGCGTCGCTGAGGTGGGCGCTGCCGCCCACGCGCGGAGGGAAGAAGTTGTTGACGACGACGATGCGCACGCTCTGCAGACTCCGTTCGAGGCCGGGCTGCTGGTCGGACGGTCCGGCCGCGCACCGACGGGCCAGCGCAGCATCCTACCGACCGGGTACCGGACGGGAGAATCTCCGCAGGTCGCCCGGCGGGTCCGGGCTCAGGAGCCGGCGCGCACGGTGCTGTTGACCGCGCCGACGATGCGCTCGAGGTCGGCCCGGGTGAGCGAGGGGTGGACCGGGAGCGAGATGACCTCCCGCGCGGCGCGCTCGGTCTCGGGCAGGTCGAGTCCCTGCGCGAACCTCGTCAGCGAGGCCAGCCGGTGGTTGGGGATGGGGTAGTAGACCCCGGTGCCGACCTGGTGCTCCTCGCGCAGCGCGGTGACGATCCGGTCGCGCTCGGCCCCGTCGACCCGGATCGTGTACTGGTGGTAGACGTGCGTCGCGCCGTCGGCGACCGGCGGGACCGCGACCCCCTCCAGGTGGGCGTCGAGGAACGCCGCGTTCGACCGGCGGGTCGCCGTCCACCCCTCGACCTTGGTCAGCTGGACCCGGCCGATGGCGGCGTGCACGTCCGTCATCCGGTTGTTGAGGCCGACCACCTCGTTGGCGTACTGGCGCTCCATGCCCTGGTTGCGCAGCAGCCGCACCTGGCGGGCGAGCTCGTCGGACGCCACCGAGACCATGCCGCCCTCGCCCGAGGTCATGTTCTTGGTGGGGTACAGGCTGAACATCGCGACGTCGCCGAAGGTGCCGACCGGTCGGCCCTGCCAGGTCGCGAGGTGCGCCTGCGCGGCGTCCTCGAACAGCTGCAGGCCACGCTCGGACGCGAGCGCCGCGAGACCGTCGACGTCGGCCGGGTGGCCGTAGAGGTGCACCGGCATGATCGCCCGGGTGCGCTCCGTGACGGCCGCCCGCACGGCGTCGGGGGAGAGGCAGAAGTGGGCCGGCTCGATGTCGGCGAACACCGGCGTCGCACCGGTCAGCGCCACGGCGTTCGCGGTCGCGGCGAAGGTGAAGGACGGCACGATCACCTCGTCGCCCGGCCCGATCCCCGCCGCGAGCAGGCCGAGGTGCAGGCCCGACGTGCCCGAGTTGACCGCCACGCAGGTGCGGCCGGCGGTGACCCGTGCGGCGAACTCCGTCTCGAAGGCCGCGACCTCCGGGCCCTGCGCGATCATGCCGGACCGGAGCACGCGGTCGACCGCGGCGCGCTCCTCCTCGCCGATGATCGGCTTGGCGGGCGGGATGAGCTCTTCGGGCATCGGGTGACCTCTCGGTGGTTCGGTGGGCGTCCGTCAGGACGGGTGGCGCTCGAGCCATGCGGTGATCGACGGCAGCAGCGTCTCGGGCAGGCCCGCGATGTCGCGCGACCCCTCCAGCAGCACCGCCGCCAGCTGGTCCAGGTCGGCCTCGGCCACGCCGAGGCGCTGGAGCCGGTGGGTGTTCAGGCGCCGTGGTCGCGCGGGGACGCCCATGCTCACGACGTACGGCGGGAGGTCGGTCGTCACGGCGGCCTGCATGCCGATCATGCTCCCCGCCGGCACCACCCGCCGCTGGTGGACCGCCGCGCCGAGGCCGAGGTTCGCGCCGTCCTCGATGGTGACGTGGCCGGCGGCGACGACCATGGCGGACACGGTCACCTCGTCGCCGATGCGGCAGTCGTGGTTGAGGTGGGCCTTGGTCATGAAGAAGCCGTCGTCGCCGACCGACGTCTCGTGGGCCCAGCCGCCGCTCACCGTGACGTGCTCCTTGAACACGTTGCGCGAGCCGATCCGCACCGGCTGGCCGTCGATCTCCTCGTCCCAGGCGGGGGTGAGGTCGTGGCCGCGCACCTCCGGCAGGCCGCCGATGCACACGAAGGCGGCGACGTAGTTGTCGTCGCCCAGGACCACGGGGCCCTGGAGGACGGCATAGGGGCCGATCACGTTGCCCGCGCCCAGCTCGACCTGGGGTCCGACGACGGCGGTGGGATGGATCCGGTTGGTCATCGACGTGGTCCCGCTCGGTCAGGCCCGCGCGCCGCTGCCGCCGACGACCTCGCGCACCACCGCGGCGACGTAGCTCACGTCGTCCTCGGTCAGGTTGGCGTGCATGGGCAGGGCGAACTGCGTGCGGAACAGCCGCGCCGCGACGGGGCACTCCTGCGTCGAGGCGTAGACCGGCTGGACGTGGCTGGAGTAGGTGCCGATGTTGCTGCCGACGCCGCGCTCGCGCAGCGCCACGACCACGGCGTCCCGGTCGATCCCGTCGCCCGCCGTCAGCAGGTAGGACTGCCACGGGTGGGTCCGGTCCTCGAGGACGACGGGGAGACGGATCTGCTCCAGGTCGCCCAGCAGCGCGGCGTACTGGTCGGCGGCGCGGCTGCGCGCGGCGAGCAGATCCGGGAGCCTGCGCAGCTGGACCCGCATGATCGCGGCCTGGACGTCGGAGAGCCGGTAGTTGTAGCCGGCCATGTCGAAGGTGGGGACGGCCAGCGTGGCGGCGCCCTCGCGGCTGACGGCCGGCGCGATGCCGTAGGTGTGCAGCTTGCGCGCCAGGTCCATGTGGGCGGCGTCGCTGCCGACGAGCGCGCCGCCCTCGCCGCTCGTGATGCCCTTGCGGCCGTGGAAGCTGAAGGCGGCGAGGTCGGCGAGGGAGCCGGCGGGCCGGCCCTGGTAGGTGGCGCCCGCGCTGCAGGCCGCGTCCTCGAGCAGCCACAGCCCGTGCCGGTCGGCGAGTGCCTGGAGCTCGTCGTAGTCGGCGGGCTGACCGACCAGGTCGACGGCGATGATGCCGACGGTGCGGTCCGTGACGAGGGCGGCCGCCGCCTCGGGGTCGATGGTCCCGATGTCGGCGCGGACATCGGCGAAGACGGGCGTGGCACCGGTCCACATCACGGCGTGGCCGGTGGCGGGGAAGGTGTAGTCGGCCACGATCACCTCGTCGCCGGGACCGGCGCCGAGCACCTGGAGCGCGAGGTGGAGGGCCGAGCCGCAGTTCGACGTGGCCAGGGCGTGCTCGGTCCCGACCGCGGTGGCGAGCTCCTGCTCGAAGGCCACGCAGGTCGGGCCGGCGCCGGAGATCCAGCCGCTGGCGAAGACCTCGCGGAGGGCCTCGATCTCCTCCTCGCCGACGGTGGGCTGGCCGAGAGCGACCTGGCGGCGGTCGTGCATGTCTCACCTTTCCTGCGGCTGGGGCGGTCCCACCGTAGTGGGGAGGTCAGGGACTGACGAATCCCTCGGTCACCACACGGTGAGGGACCAGCTGACGACGCTGATCGTGGCGAGGGTGGCGACCACCCGGGCGAACCACGGGTGGTCCTTGGTCATGAGCAGCACGACCAGGACGATCAGCGGCGCCAGGGAGATGGAGTACCGGGCGACGACCTGGTAGTCGATCCCGACGTTGACGGCGTTGGAGATGCGCAGCAGCGGCGGGTACAGCAGGAGCCCGAGCAGTGTCGCCGCGGACAGGAGCCGGAGCGGCGAGGACGGCGCGCGCTCGGCGGTGGCCGGGGCGGCCTGCTCCGGCTGCTCGGCCCGCTGCGTCGCCGGCTCCTGCGTGGCACCGGCGCGGAGCTGCCGGCCGACGACTCCGGTGACGACGGCGACCAGCATCCCGAGCACCACGACGGTGACCGGCCGGTGCAGGGTCTGGCCCGCGGCCCGGGCGAAGGAGCGGGGAAGGCTCAGCGACGTCGGGAGCACGTCGGTGTCGGCCGTCCACGGGTCGTGGAGGTTGAACAGCTCCGACCACGCGCCGAGCCAGACCTTGGACCAGTCGGCCACGAGGTACCCGGCGTACAGCTCGTCGTTGGTCATCGTCGCGCGGTGGCCGGTCCAGACACCGAAGACGAGGATGGGGGCGACCAGGATCGCGGCCAGCACGCCCGCGTGCCACCAGCGGGGGCCCAGCCGCCGGCGAACTCGTGCCCGCGCCAGCGCGCCGCCATGCCGAGGAGGCAGGCGAGCAGGAAGACCCCGCCGGGCAGGGAGGAGGTGACCGCGATCCCGGCCGCGAACGCCGTGGCCGCGGCGAGCCACCAGAAGCCCCGTCCGCTCAGCACCCAGCGGATGCCGAAGCCGGCGATCAGGGCGCCGCACAGCGGCGCCGCCGACATGGGGTTGACCATGATGGAGAACTGCAGGATCCCGACGGCCGCCACCGGAGCCAGCGCCCCGGCCAGGAGGCTGCTGCGACGGAGGCCGAGCCGCCAGGCCATGGCGGCGCAGGCGAGGACGCCGAGCAGGTTCACGACGGCGGCGTACTGCCGGTAGGTGTCGACCGCGAACCGTGGAGCGCCCAGGATCCGGTCGTGCACCTGGCGGAAGACCTCCCCGCCCAGGAAGTAGGTCGGGTAGTGGATGTAGCCGGTCGTGAACGAGCCGGACGGGATGTTCGCCGGTCGGGACTCCTTGGTGTGACAGCCCGCCGACCACTTCACGTAGCCGTGCCCGGTGTAGCAGGTCCAGGTGTCGACCGTCTCCTGGTCGATCTGGGCGCCCCGGAACGGGTAGTGCCCGTGGTGCACCTTGAACGCCGTGTCGGCGTGGACCGTCTCGTCGAGCAGGGAGAACGGTCGCCCCTCACCGGCCACGCGCCAGCTGGTGACGGTCATGAGGGCGACGGTGCCGACGAGCACGGCGACGCTCGACCACGCGGCGAGCAGCGCGACGACATGGGTTGCTCGCGTGCTCGAGCGGTGGGACCTCATGAGACGGGGATCCTAACCTCGCTCCGCGCCGGGGCCGGGGACCCGGGTGGCCACCGGGCGATCCTCTAGCCTGTCGCCGTGCCGCAGCAGCCAGCGCAACAAGCACCGCCCGTGCAGCGGATCCGGATCCGGTACGCCAAGCGCGGTCGGCTGCGCTTCACCAGCCACCGCGACGTCAGCCGTGCCATCGAGCGGGCGGTGGTCCGGGCGGGCATCCCGATGGCGTACTCGTCGGGCTTCCACCCGCACCCGCGGATCTCCTACGCCGGCGCCTCGCCGACGGGAGCGGCCAGCGAGTCGGAGTACGTCGAGCTGGGGCTCGCCGAGTCCCGGGAGCCGGCGGCGGTGGGGGAGGCGCTGGACGCCGTCCTGCCGGACGGGCTCGACGTCGTCACCGCCGTCGACGCCGCCACTTCGGCGACGGGCTCGCTGTCGGAGCTGCTCACCGCCAGCCACTGGCTGGTCGACCTCGGCGACACGCCGGTCGCGCACGCGCGGGAGGCGGTCGAGGCGTTCCTGGCGACCGACGCGGTCACCGTCGAGCGGATGACGAAGAAGGGCATGCGGAGCTTCGACTGCCGGGCGGCGGTGGTCCGGCTCGCGGTCACCGCCGACGGGGACCTGGACCTGCTGCTGGAGCACACCGTGCCCGCCGTGCGGCCGGACGACGTGCTGACCGGGCTGCGCGCGGTCAGCGGCCTCGAGGTGCCGGCGACCGGCCTGCTGACGCGGGTCGCGCAGGGGGTGCTCGACCGTGCCGCGGAGTCGATCGGCGACCCGCTGGCGACGCGGTGATGCCGGGCGCCCGACCGGCGTGTGCGATACTCGCCACAGATCGACCCGTGCGCGTCCCACAGGACAGCGCGCGTGAGATCTGACGACGTTCTCGCCGGACGGCAGGTGACTGACCGCCCGGCACGGTGGAGACGGACCACCGCCCGACGCGACGCGCACGGCGACCGCGGCAGGCGAGCGGACCCGCCTCCGGCGACGTACGGATTGCGGAGGGTGTCGTCCCACGAAGGCTTACGGCGCCGCGTGATGCGTGAGCGCCGATGACACACCCCGGGCGTGAGCGCCCGGGTGGAGGAGTAGCGCATGACCGACGCGCCCACCGACACCCCGACCGAGACTCCCGCGGACACGCCTGGGGACACCCCGGCGGAGGCGCCCGGGGAGACCTCTGCGGAGGCGCCCGCCGAGAAGCCCGTCGAGAAGGCTGCGAAGCCGGCCAAGAAGGCCGCGGCGAAGAAGACGGCCGCGAAGAAGACGGCGGCCAAGAAGACGGCCGCGAAGAAGACGGCGGCCAAGAAGACGGCCGCGAAGAAGGCCGCGGCGAAGAAGACGGCCGCGAAGAAGACGGCGGCCAAGAAGACGGCCGCGAAGGCGTCAGCCGGCGGGGAGCGAAGCGACCGACGCCCGAAGACCGCGAGCAGGGCCAAGGCGAAGACCGAGGCCGCGCCCACGTCCGAGCAGCTCGAGCTGGCCCCGGAGGTCGAGGAGACCGCGCCGGAGGCCCCCGGGACGCCGGAGGCGGCGCTCTCGACCGCCGTGCTCTTCCAGGCGCCCGCCGCGCCCGTCGAGGACGCTGCCGAAGAGGCTGCCGAAGAGGCTGCTGCCGAGGAGGAGCCCGAGACCGGCGCGGAGCCGGCCGAGGAGACCCCGGCCGAGCCCGAGGACGCCGAGACGCCCGAGGACGCCGCCGACGCCGAGGCCGCTGACGACACCGAGGACACCGAGGACGCTGAGGCCGGCGAGGATGCCGACGGCGAGGACGAGGCGGGCGCCGGTACCGGCAACGCCCGCCGTCGCCGTCGCCGCGGCGGTCGCCGTCGCCGCAAGCCCGCGTCGGGCGGCGAGGGTGACGACGCCGAGGGCGGCGAGCCCGACGGCGAGTCGGCCGCGGAGGCGAAGGGCGGCGAGGCGACCGAGGCCGGCGACGGCCGCTCCGCCGAGGGGGAGGACGCCGAGGAGGGCGAGGAGTCCTCGTCCGGCGGTGGCTCCTCCTCGTCGCGCCGGCGCCGCCGGCGCCGGCGTGCCGGCGAGGGTGGCGGCGAGGGGTCCGACGACCCGGAGAACACCGTCACCCGGGTCCGCAAGCCGCGCTCGTCCGACGACGAGATCACCGCCATCTCCGGCTCGACGCGTCTCGAGGCCAAGAAGCAGCGCCGCCGCGAGGGCCGCGAGGCCGGTCGCCGCCGCGCGCCGATCGTGAGCGAGGCGGAGTTCCTCGCCCGCCGCGAGTCGGTCGAGCGGGTCATGGCCGTCCGCCAGCGCAAGGACCTCACCCAGATCGCGGTGCTCGAGGACAAGGTCCTCGTCGAGCACTACGTCGCCCGCGAGTCGCAGACCTCGCTCATCGGCAACGTCTACCTCGGCCGCGTCCAGAACGTGCTGCCCTCGATGGAGGCCGCCTTCATCGACATCGGCAAGGGCCGCAACGCCGTCCTGTACGCCGGCGAGGTCAACTGGTCCGCGCTGGGCCACAAGGACGGCGAGCCCCGCAAGATCGAGTCGGTCCTGCAGTCCGGCCAGACCGTGCTGGTCCAGGTCACCAAGGATCCGATCGGCCACAAGGGCGCCCGGCTCACCAGCCAGGTCAGCCTGGCCGGCCGGTTCCTGGTCTACGTCCCCGACGGCACCACCTCCGGCATCTCCCGCAAGCTGCCCGACACCGAGCGCGCCCGCCTCAAGACGCTCCTCAAGGAGATCGTCCCCGACACGGCCGGCGTGATCGTCCGGACCGCCGCCGAGGGCGCCTCCGAGGAGGAGCTGACCCGCGACGTCGAGCGGCTCAAGGCGCGCTGGGAGGACATCGAGGCCAAGGTCGCCAAGGGCAGCGCCCCGCAGCTGCTGTACGGCGAGCCGGATCTCACCCTCAAGGTGGTCCGCGACCTGTTCACCGAGGACTTCGCCAAGCTCGTCGTCCAGGGCGACGACGCCTGGACCACGGTCAAGGAGTACGTCGAGCACGTCGCGCCCGACCTGGCCGAGCGGCTGGAGCACCACGAGGCCGGCGACGGCGGCCCGGACCTGTTCTCGACGTACCGGATCGACGAGCAGATCGCCAAGGGTCTCGACCGCAAGGTCTGGCTGCCCTCGGGCGGCTCGCTGATCATCGACCGCACCGAGGCGATGACCGTCGTCGACGTCAACACCGGCAAGTTCACCGGCTCCGGCGGCAACCTCGAGGAGACGGTCACCAAGAACAACCTCGAGGCCGCGGAGGAGATCGTCCGTCAGCTCCGGCTGCGCGACATCGGCGGCATCATCGTCGTCGACTTCATCGACATGGTGCTCGAGTCCAACCGCGACCTCGTGCTGCGCCGCCTCGTCGAGTGCCTCGGGCGCGACCGGACCCGCCACCAGGTCGCCGAGGTCACCTCGCTCGGCCTGGTGCAGATGACCCGCAAGCGGATCGGCACCGGCCTGCTGGAGGCGTTCAGCGAGACCTGCTCGCACTGCCAGGGCCGCGGCATCGTCGTCCACGACCTGCCGGTCGAGCCCAAGCGCGGGGGAGGCGAGCAGGAGGAGTCCCGCCGCGGCAGTCGCCGCCGCAAGGGCAAGGGCAGTACATCGAACGACACGCCCGCCGAGACGCCGAAGGCCGTGCCCTCGCCGAAGGACATCGCCGCGATGGCCAAGCCGGCCGACCACGAGCACCCCGAGGCGGAGCAGCCCGTCGAGGAGCAGCCCGTCGAGGAGCAGCCCGTCGAGGAGCAGCCCGTCGAGGAGGTGCCGGCCGTCGAGGTCGAGGCCCTCGTGGAGCCGGCCCTGGAGGCGCCCGGGGCACCGGTCGAGGTCGAGGTCGCCGCCGAGGTCGCCGAGCCGGAGCCCGAGCCGGAGCCCGAGCCGGAGCCCGAGCCGGAGCCCGAGCCGGAGCCGGCCCCCGTGGCCACCACGACCGTGGTGACCCGGACCCGCCGCCGTGCGGCCACCCGCCCCGCCGGTCCGCCCGCCGAGGCCGCCGAGGCCGCCGACGCCGCCCCGGAGGCGGCCCTCGACGCGACGGACGAGCCGGCGGTGGAGGAGTCGCACGTCGAGCACGTCCCGATCAAGCGCAAGGGCGGCTCGCGCAAGCGGTAGCCCCCGAGATGATTGATGCACGGGTCTCGCACGCTCCGCGACGCTCAGCATCCACGCTCGCTGCGTTGCCGACGCTCGACGTGCGCCCGGCATGCCTTCGCGACGGCGCCTTGCGAGCGCGGCGCCGAGCGCCGCTCGCAGCACGATCCCCGTGCATCGATCATCTGGGCCGGGCCCGGAGTCCTCGTTTTGGTGGAATCCGGGCCCGGCCCGTAACATTGTTCGTCGGTGCGCCGCCGAGGCGTTCCGTTCTGCTGGCACCCGGCATCTCGCGACGTAGCTCGCGGCGTGGGATCCGCAGTGTGCCGTAGACCCAGACGTTGAACCAGAAGGAGCCCGGTGGTGTACGCGATCGTGCGCGCAGGCGCGAAGCAGGAGAAGGTCGCTGTCGGCGACGTCATCGAGATCGACCGGGTCTCCACGCCCGCCGGCGAGACCCTGACCCTGCCGGTCGTGCTCGCCGTCGACGGCGACAAGGTGACCAGCACCGGCCTCGACAAGGCGGCCGTGACGGTCGAGGTCCTCGGCGCCACCAAGGGCCCGAAGATCGTCATCCAGAAGTACAAGAACAAGACCGGCTACAAGAAGCGCCAGGGTCACCGCCAGAAGTACACCCAGGTCAAGGTCACCGACATCACGCTCTGAGTCCCCACCGGGCTCGACACACTCCGAAGGACTGAAACATGGCACACAAGAAGGGCGCGGCGTCCACCAAGAACGGCCGCGACTCCAACGCCCAGCGCCTCGGCGTGAAGCGCTTCGGCGGCCAGCTCGTCAACGCCGGCGAGATCATCGTCCGCCAGCGCGGCACCCACTTCCACCCCGGCTCCGGCGTCGGCCGCGGCGGCGACGACACGCTGTTCGCGCTGATCCCCGGTGCCGTCGAGTTTGGCAAGAAGCGCGGCCGCAACGTCGTCAACATCGTCCCGGGCGAGTGAGCTGACGCTCACCCTGCCTCGGCATCGAAGGGCGTCCCGTTCGGGGCGCCCTTCGTCCATTTCCACCTGAAAGACTGATCCCATGGCCGTGCCCACCTTCGTCGATCGCGTGGTCCTGTCCGTGTCCGCCGGCCGCGGCGGCAACGGCGTCGCGTCGGTGCACCGCGAGAAGTTCAAGCCCCTCGGCGGCCCCGACGGCGGCAACGGCGGACCGGGCGGCTCGGTCGTCCTGCGGGTGGATCCTGACGTCACCACGCTGCTCGACTACCACCACAGCCCCCGCCGCAAGGCCGAGCACGGCGGCCACGGCGCCGGCGACCGGCGCAACGGCTCCCACGGCGCCGACCTGGTGCTGCCGGTCCCCGCGGGCACGGTCGTCAAGCAGCGCAACGGCGAGATGGTCGCCGACCTGGTCACCCCCGGCGCCGAGCTGGTCGTCGCCCAAGGGGGCCGTGGCGGCCTCGGCAACGCCGCGCTGGCGTCGAAGTCCCGCAAGGCGCCGGGGTTCGCGCTGCTCGGCGAGCCCGGCGACGAGCTCGAGGTCGTGCTCGAGCTCAAGGTGGTCGCCGACGTCGGCCTGGTGGGCTACCCCAGCGCCGGCAAGTCCAGCCTGATCGCCGCGATCTCGCGGGCCCGGCCCAAGATCGCCGACTACCCGTTCACGACCCTCGTCCCCAACCTCGGCGTCGTCACCGCCGGCGAGACGGTCTTCACCGTCGCCGACGTGCCGGGCCTGATCGAGGGCGCCGCGGAGGGCCGCGGCCTGGGCCACGACTTCCTGCGCCACATCGAGCGCTGCGCCGCGATCGTCCACGTCCTCGACACCGCGACCCTCGAGCCCGGCCGCAACCCGGTCGACGACCTCGACGTGATCGAGGACGAGCTGCGCCGGTACGGCGGCCTGGACGACCGCCCGCGCCTGGTCGCCCTCAACAAGGTCGACGTGCCCGACGGCCGCGGCATCGCCGAGCTGGTCGTCGAGGAGCTGCGCGAGCGCGGCCTGCGGGTCTTCGAGATCTCCGCGGTGTCCGGGGAGGGCACCCGCGAGCTGATCTACGCGATGGCCGAGATCGTCGCGGAGGCGCGCCGGGTCAAGGCCGCGGAGATCCCCGCGCGGATCGTCGTACGCCCCAAGGCCGTCGACGACGACGGCTTCACCGTCAAGCGCACCGGCGCCGGCTGGCGGGTGCGCGGGGTGAAGCCCGAGCGCTGGGTCCGGCAGACCGACTTCAGCAACGACGAGGCGGTCGGCTATCTCGCCGACCGGCTCAACCGGCTCGGCGTGGAGGCCCGGCTGCTCGAGCTCGGCGCGGAGGAGGGCGACGCCGTCCTCATCGGCCCGACCGACAACTCGGTGGTCTTCGACTTCCGTCCCGGCATCGACGCCGGCGCGGAGAACCTCTCGCGCCGCGGCGAGGACGCCCGGTTCCAGGAGGACCGGCCCGCCGCCGCGCGCCGCCGCGAGATCCAGGAGCACATGGGGGAGCGGGCCGAGGGCGAGACCCGCGCCGACGTGGCGCGGCGGATCGACCGGCCCGACGTGTACGGCGCGACCGGCCCCACGTCGTACGAGATCGGTTCCGAGGAGGACCCGGACGCGCGGCCGGCGGCCACCGACCAGGACGCGTGGGACCAGGACGACCCCGGTGAGTGAGCGGGCCCTGGTCACCACGGCCCGCCGGATCGTGGTCAAGGTCGGCTCGTCCTCGCTGACCACCGCCTCCGGCGGGATCGACCCGGCGCGGGTGAGCGACCTGGTCGACGTGCTGGCCGCCGTGCGGGGACGGGGCGCGGAGGTCGTGCTGGTCTCCTCCGGCGCGATCGCGGCCGGCCTGGCGCCGCTCCGGCTCAGGAAGCGTCCGCGCGGCCTCGCCGCGCAGCAGGCCGCCGCGAGCGTGGGCCAGGGTCTGCTCGTGCACCGCTACACCGAGGAGCTGGCCCGGCACGGCCTCACCGCCGGCCAGGTGCTGCTGACCCTCGACGACGTGACCCGGCGCTCGCACTACCGCAACGCCCACCAGACCTTCACCAAGCTGCTCGAGCTCGGCGTGATCCCGATCGTCAACGAGAACGACACGGTCGCGACCACTGAGATCCGGTTCGGCGACAACGACCGCCTCGCCGCGCTCGTCGCGCACCTGGTCCACGCCGACCTGCTGGTGCTCCTCTCCGATGTCGACGGCCTGTACGACGGCCCGCCGTCCCGTCCCGGCACGCAGCTCGTCCCCGACGTCCGCGGCGAGGCGGACCTGACGGGCGTCACCCTCGGCTCCGTGGGGGCTGCCGGGGTCGGCACGGGCGGTATGGCCACCAAGGTCGAGGCCGCCTCGATCGCCACCGGATCCGGCATCCCGGTCGTGCTCACCTCCGCCGACCGCGCGGCCGCGGCGATCGCCGGCGAGCAGGTCGGCACGCTCTTCCACGCCACCGGCAAGCGCCGCCCCACCCGCCTGCTCTGGCTGCGCCACGCCACCGACGGCAAGGGCGCGCTGGTGCTCGACCACGGCGCCGTGCGCGCGGTCGTGGAGCGGCGGGCGTCCCTGCTCGCGGCCGGCATCACCGGCGTACGCGGCGACTTCACGGCCGGCGACCCCGTCGACCTCCAGGACCCCGACGGCGTCGTCGTCGGCCGCGGACTGGTCAACTTCGACGCGGCCGAGATCCCGAGCCTGCAGGGCCGCTCCTCCAAGGAGCTCAAGCGCGAGCTGGGCGCGGGCTACGAGCGCGAGGTCATCCACCGCGACGACCTCGTCATCCTCTGACGGCGACCCCCACGGCGGCGAGCCCGCGCAGGAACAGCCGGTCGGGCACCAGCGCCGAGAGGCGGTGCAGCGCGGCCGGCGCCTCGACCGCCCGGCCGGCGGCGCGGGAGGCCCACACCACCCGCCCGACGGTACGACGGCGGCGGCCCTCGAACGCCGCGAACGCCGCGGCGGCACCGGCCCCGTCCCCGGCCGGGACCGGAGCCAGCAGCGCGGCGAGCAGCGCCGCGTCGACCAGCGCCTGGCCCCCGCCCTGCCCGAGATTCGGCCGCATCGGGTGCGCGGCGTCGCCGAGCACGACCACCGGCCCGTCGCTCCAGCGGCGCAGCCGGTCGCGGTCCATCACGTCGTTGCGGCCGACCATCCCGGGCTCGGCGGCGTCGAGGACCCGGCCGACCGGGTCGGGCCAGTCCGCGAAGGCCGCGCGCAGGTGGGCCAGCTCGTCCTCGACGGAGCCGCCGGCGGGCTCGGGCAGGGTCGCGAACCAGTAGCTCTCGCCGCGGTCGAGCGGCACCACGCCGAACTCGCGCCGCTCGCCCCACAGCTGCACCGGCTGGAGTCCCGCGGCCCGGGTCAGTCCGCGCCAGGCCGGGTAGCCGGCGTACCGCTCGCCGAGCCCGGGCTGCAGCGTCCGGGCGACCTGTGACCGGTAGCCGTCGGCGCCCACGAGCGCCGTCGCGTCGAGCGGGCCGGCCGCGGTCAGCACGCGCACGCCCTCGGCGGTCCGCCGGTAGCCCGTGACCGCGCACCCGAACGCCACGTCGCCCGGCCCGAGGGGCGCGTGCAGGATCTCCACCAGCTCGCCCCGCCGTACGGCGAGGAGCGGGAGGTCGAGGGTGCGCAGGGTCCGGCCGCCGCGGGTCCGGATCGCCCCGGGACCGACCGGGTGAGCCGCCGCCCGCACGGCGTCGCCCGCGCCGAGCCGGTCGAGCGCTGCCAGCGCGGCCGGCCAGAGCGTGATCGCGCCGCCGGTGCTGCCCAGCGCCGGCCGCTCGTCGAGCAGCCGGCAGCGCCACGAGGAGCCGGTGTGCGCCAGCCCCGCCGCGAGCGCGAGGCCCGCGATGCCGGCGCCCGCGATCACCAGCTGCTCGTCCGCCACGGCGCCACCGTAGCGACAGGCGACCCTCAGTCGCCGACCGCGTCGATCCCGCGCTGCACGATCAGCGGATCGGGCTGCCCGACGATCTCGTGGTCCTTGCCGTCGTACTCGAACCGGGCGAGGAAGTGTCGCATCGCGTTGATCCGGGCCCGCTTCTTGTCGTTGGACTTCACCGTCGTCCACGGCACGACGTCGGTGTCGGTGCGGCGGATCATCGCCTCCTTGGCCTCGGTGTAGGCGTCCCACTTGTCGAGGGACTCCAGGTCCATGGGGGAGAGCTTCCACTGCCGGACCGGGTCGACCTGGCGGATGATGAACCGGGTGCGCTGCTCGGACCGCGTGACCGAGAACCAGAACTTCGTCAGCGTGATGCCCGACTCGACGAGCATCTCCTCGAAGTACGGAACGTGCCGCATGAAGGTCTCGTACTCGTGGGTGCTGCAGAAGCTCATCACCCGCTCGACGACGGCGCGGTTGTACCAGCTGCGGTCGAACAGGGCCATCTCGCCGGCGGTCGGGAGGTGCTGCACGTAGCGCTGGAAGTACCACTGGCCCTCCTCGCGGTCGTTCGGCTTCGTGAGCGCGACCACGCGGGCGTAGCGGGGGTTGAGGTGCTCCATGAACCGCTTGATCGTGCCGCCCTTGCCGGCGGCGTCGCGGCCCTCGAAGACGAGGACGTGCTGGGAGCCGTTGGCCTTCGCCCACGCCTGGAACTTCAGCAGCTCGACCTGGAGGAGGTACTTCTGCTCGTCGTACTCCTCGCGGGAGAGCCGCTCGTCGTAGGGGTAGTTCTCCCGCCAGGTGTCGACGGCCCGGCCGACCGGGTCGATGAGGACCGGGTCGTCGTCGTGGTCCTCGCCGATGCGGTGGCCGTCGATCCCCAACCGGTCGATGTAAGCGCGTACGTCCTCGAGCACGGCCGCACGCTAGGGGGCGCCCGTGAACGGCAGGTGACCGCGAGGTGCCCTGCCGGGTTGCCCGGTCTCGCGGGGGGCGCCGTAACCTTGGAGACGCCATGAACGACTCCCGGACGGTCTACCTCGACCACGCCGCGACGACGCCGATGACCGACGTCGCCGTCGAGGCGATGACCGCCCACCTCCGCGAGGTCGGCAACGCCAGCTCGCTGCACGCCTCGGGACGCCGCGCCCGGCGGGTGGTGGAGGAGTCGCGCGAGACCGTGGCGCAGGCGCTGGGCTGCCGTCCGGGCGAGGTCGTGTTCACCTCCGGCGGCACCGAGGCCGACAATCTCGCGGTCAAGGGCCTGTACTGGTCGCGCCGCGACGCCGACCCGCGCCGGACCCGGATCCTGGCCACCGCGGTGGAGCACCACGCGGTGCTCGACGCGCTGGCCTGGCTCGAGGAGCACGAGGGCGCCGAGGTCGAGCTGCTGCCGGTCGACGACGCCGGCCGGCTGGACCTCGACGCGCTGCGGGCGGCGGTGGAGCGCGACCCCGCCTCGGTCGCGCTGGTCACCGTGATGTGGGCCAACAACGAGGTCGGGACGCTCCAGCCCGTCGACGACGTCGTCGCGCTCGCGCGACCGCACGGCATCCCCGTCCACTCCGACGCCGTGCAGGCGCTCGGCGCGGTGCCGGTCGACTTCGCCGCCTCCGGGCTCGACGCCCTCTCGGTCACCGGCCACAAGGTCGGCGGCCCGGTCGGCGTCGGCGCCCTCCTCGTCCGGCGCGAGGTCGACCTGACCGCGCTCGTGCACGGCGGCGGCCAGGAGCGCGACGTGCGCAGCGGGACGCTCGACGTGCCCGCCATCGCCGGGTTCGCCGCCGCCGTCGAGCTCGCGGTCAAGCAGCAGACCGAGCACGCCGCCCGGCTCGCGGCCCTGCGCGACGACCTCGTGACCGTCGTACGCCGGGCGGTTCCGGACGCCGTCCTCAACGGCGACCCGGGGGGCCGGCTCCCCGGCAACGCCCACCTGAGCTTCCCCGGCTGCGAGGGCGACTCGCTGCTCATGCTGCTCGACGCCCGCGGCATCGAGTGCTCGACCGGCTCGGCCTGCTCGGCGGGCGTGCCCCAGCCCTCGCACGTGCTGCTCGCGATGGGCCGCACCAGCGACGAGGCGCGCAGCTCGCTGCGGTTCAGCCTCGGCCACACCAGCACCGCCGCCGACGTCGAGGCGGTCGGCGAGGCGATCGCGGCCTGCGTGGAGCGCGCCCGTGCGGCTCACGCCTGACCCCGAGGTGTCCGGATGAAGGTCGTCGCCGCCATGTCCGGGGGAGTGGACTCCGCCGTCGCCGCCGCCCGCGTCGCCGAGGCCGGGCACGAGGTCACCGGCATCCATCTCGCGCTCTCGCGCAACCCGAAGTCGTACCGCACCGGAGCCCGCGGCTGCTGCACCATCGAGGACGCCAACGACGCCCGCCGCGCCGCCGACGTGATCGGCATCCCGTTCTACGTCTGGGACCTCTCCGACCGCTTCCACACCGACGTGGTCGAGGACTTCATGGACACCTACGCCGCCGGCCAGACCCCCAACCCCTGCCTGCGCTGCAACGAGAAGATCAAGTTCGCCGCGGTGCTCGACCGGGCCTTGGCGCTCGGCTTCGACGCGGTCGCGACGGGGCACTACGCCGACGTACGGGCGACCCCCGACGGCGACATCGAGCTGCACCGGGCCGTCGACGCGGCCAAGGACCAGTCGTACGTCCTGGGGGTGCTCGACGAGCAGCAGCTGCGCCACTCGCTGTTCCCCCTCGGCGACACGACCAAGGACCACGTGCGGGCCGAGGCCGCGCGCCGCGGCCTGCTGGTCGCCGACAAGCCGGACAGCCACGACATCTGCTTCGTCGCCGACGGCGACAACGCCGGCTGGCTGCGCGAGAAGCTCGGCGACCGCGCCCCCAACCAGGGCGGCGAGATCGTGGACGAGGCGACCGGTGCGGTCCTCGGGCGGCACGACGGCACCTACGCGTTCACCATCGGCCAGCGGCGGGGCCTGCGACTCGGCCACCCCGCCCCCGACGGCCGTCCCCGCTACGTCCTCGACATCGAGCCGGTCGCGGGCACCGTCACCGTCGGGCCCCGCGAGCGGCTCGCCGTCGACCGGGTCGAGGGCGACCGGGTGCGCTGGTGCGGCCGTCCCCTCGCGCCCGGCTCGGTCCTCGACGGCGAGGGCGTGACGGTGCAGCTGCGGGCGCACGGCGCCGAGCACCGCGCCGTCGTACGCGTCGATCCCGACGGCCTGCGCGCCGACCTGCTCGAGCACGCCCACGGCATCGCGCCCGGCCAGGCCGTCGTCGTGTACGACGGCAGCCGGGTCGTCGGCTCCGCCACGATCACGCGCACCCGCCGGGCGGCCGCGTGAGCGACGGCGGGGTGCGGGCGACGGGGGTCGGGTCCTTCCCCGGCGACGATCAGCGCGACTTCGACGAGGCGCTCGCGATCGTCCTCGGCGAGCTGGCGGCCGACGAGCGCGGCCTGCCCTTCCTGCCCGAGGTGCCCGGCCGCGGCGCGACCGCCGGCCTGACCGGCCGCACCCTCGGCCTGGTCGCCGAGCTCGACGCCGACCTCCAGCCCGAGGGCTGGCGGCTCACCGGCACCTCCGGCGCCCCGCCGGTCGACCAGCGCCGGGCGCGCAGCCTGCTCGCGCAGGACCTCGACGCCCTGGAGGAGCGCGCCGCCGGGCACACCGGCCCGGTCAAGGTCCAGGTCGCCGGGCCGTGGACGCTCGCGGCCACCGTCGAGCGCCCTCGCGGCGACAAGCTGCTCGCCGACCACGGCGCCCGCCGCGAGCTGGCGCAGGCGCTCGCCGTCGCGGTCACCGACCATCTCGCCGACCTTCGCCGGCGGCTGCCCGTCGCCTCCGAGCTGGTCCTCCAGCTCGACGAGCCGGCCCTGCCGGCGGTGCTCGCGGGCCGTGTACCGACGGCGTCGGGGTTCGGCAAGCACCGCACCGTCCACCCGCCCGAGGCCAGCGAGGCGCTCTCCTGGGTGCTGGCGGCGGCCGCCGAGGCCGGGGCGACTCCCTGGGTGCACTGCTGCGCGCCGGACGTGCCGATCGGGCTGCTGCGCGGCGCGGGCGCGCGGGGCGTGATGCTCGACCTCGACCTGCTCGACGCCGACGGCCACGATGCGTCGGCGGAGGCGCTCGAGGCGGGGGAGACCGTCGTGCTCGGCGTCGTCCCCACGACCGGACCGCTGCCGGGCGACAAGGTGCTCGTGGAGCGGGTGCTGCGCTGGCTCGACCTGCTCGGCCTCGACCCCGAGCGGGTCGGCGGCGGGCTGGTCGTCTCGCCGGCCTGCGGGCTCGCCGGCAGCACGCCCGCCGGCGCCCGACACGCCCTCGAGCTCGCCCAGGCGGTCGCCCGCGCCGTGACAGGCTGAGTCGATGAGGTCGTGGGGCTTCCTGCTCAGGGGCTTGGCCGCGGCGGCGGTCGTGTTCGGCGTGATCGCCGGCGTGGTCGCGGTCGGCGGCTGGCTCACCGGTCCCGACGACAGCCCCGCGCCCGCGACCAAGAAGGCCGTCGCGGCGGTCACGGTCGACGTGCTGGGCATCGAGCCGACGTCGTACGACGTCAACCCGCGCTGGGACGTCCCGGAGCCGCTCGGCGTGGAGATCCGGTTCCGTCCCGAGGGGGAGGACGGCGACTCCCACTACCTCCACGTCCGGGTCGCGGAGGCGGATGGCGAGGAGCCCACCTGCAGCGAGTACTACCAGTGCGCCGACTGGGAGGCCGACGGCGGCCGGTTCCACCTCGCCTGGCAGGAGGAGGAGCCCGAGGAGGACCCGGGCATCGTGGTGCTGACGCTCCGCACCGGCGACGAGGTCCGCAGTGTCACCTACGCCGGCGAGCAGATCACCGGCGACCCGCGCGAGCAGGACCTGCCGCTCGACGTCGAGGACGACCTCGCCCGGCTGCTGGCCGACGACCGGCTGTCGGCGACCACCACCCGGGCGATGGTCGACGCCGACCTGCCGAGGTGGCCGAAGGACGACACCCGCGGCGACTCGGTCCCGACGACGCCGGAGGCCGTCGCGCAGTGGATGCGCGAGGACGGCGTCGGCGACCCTGTCAGCACCCGCCCGGCCGACACCACGGAGTACGGCGACGGGGCCGTCGGCGTCGAGCTGACCGCCCAGGACCACACCGTCACGGTGGTGCTCGTGCCCCGGGACAGCCCGTCGGTGCCCGTGTGCGGCGCGGACTGGCACTGCGAGACCCGGCGCGACGTCGTCCGGGGCTGGCAGCCGGGCGCGGCGATCGCGATCCGCCGTACGCCCGATGCCGTCATGCTCGCGACCGTGCGGGCGCCGGTGATCGACGGGCCGCCGCGGATGCGGTCGCGCTTCGGCGGGGCGGGGGAGGACTACCTGGCCCTGGCCGACGGCTTCGCGGCCTACGTGCTCACCACGACCCGGGAGTTCGCGGAAGGCGCCGGCCCCGGCTGACGAGCCGGGGCCGGCGACCGGCGCCGGTGCGATCAGCCGACGTGCACGCCCTCGGGCGCGTCGCCCGCGAGCTCGGTGTGCTTGACGTTGAGCAGCGCCCAGATGATCAGCGACGCGGTCCAGATCATGAACGCGCCGACGATGAAGGCGTGGGTGGCGCCGTCGGCGAACGCGGTGAGCCCGGTCAGCGGGTCCGCGGGGTTGCTGCCCGAGGAGACCAGCTCGCCCAGCTTGCCGGTGGTGAAGTGGGACGCGACCGCCGACAGCGTGGCCAGGCCGAGCGCGCCGCCGACCTGCTGCATGGTGTTGAGCACCCCGGAGCCGATGCCGGCGTCCTGGGTCCGCACGCCGTGGACGGCCACCAGCGTCATCGGGACGAAGGTGAGGCCCATGCCGATCGACATCAGCACGACGAAGGGCACGATGTCGGTCCAGTAGCTCTCGTGGCCGAGCTCGAGCCGGGAGAACCCGAACAGGGCGAGGCCGGCGAGGATGGTGCCGGTGCCGGCGAGGAAGCGTGGGTCGACCTTCGAGATCAGCTTCGACGACGCCGTCGCGCCGAAGACCATGCCGACGGCGAACGGGAGGAAGGCGAAACCGGTCCGCAGCGGCGAGTAGCCCATCACGTTCTGGACGTAGAGCGAGAGGAAGAAGAACATCGCGAACATCGCGGCCGGTGTGATCATCATCGACACGAAGGCCACCGCGCGGGCGCGGCTGGCGAAGATCGACAGCGGCATGAGCGGCTTCCGGACCCGGGCCTCGGTGAGCACGAAGGCGATCAGGGCGACGACGCCGAGCACCATCGCGGTCACGGCGACCGGGTCGCCCCAGCCGTAGGTGGAGCCGCTCGGGTTGGTGGCGGTGATCGTGCCGGGGTCGAGGTTGCTGGTGCGGGTGATGCCGAAGACCAGCGCGAGCAGTCCGCCGGTGCCGAGCACGGCGCCGGGCAGGTCGAGCGTGCCCGCGTGGTGGTCGGTGTCGGGCAGCAGGCGGGGGGCGAAGTACGCCGCGGCCAGGCCGATCGGGACGTTGATCAGGAAGGTCAGCCGCCAGCCCCAGTTGGGGTCGAGGTCGGTGAGCCAGCCGCCGAGGACCAGGCCGATGGCGGCGCCGATGCCGGACATCGCGGCGAAGACGGAGAACGCGCGGTTGCGCCGCGGGCCGGCCGGGAAGGTCGTGGTGATCAGCGCCAGCGCGGTCGGCGAGGCGAGGGCGGCGCCGAGACCCTGCAGGCCCCGCGAGCCGAGCAGCATGGCCTCGTTCTGGGCGATGCCGCCGAGCGCCGAGGCGACGGCGAACACGGTGACGCCGACCATGAAGATCCGGCGGCGGCCGTAGAGGTCGCCGAGGCGGCCGCCGAGGAGCAGCAGGCCGCCGAAGGCGAGCGCGTAGCCGGTCACGATCCACGACAGGTTCGAGGCGTCGATGCTCAGGTCGCTGCCGATGTAGGGCAGCGCGATGTTGGCGATGGTGCTGTCCAGCACCACCATCAGCTGCGCCATGCAGATGAGGACGAGGGCCCAGCCGAGGTGCTTCCCGGCGGCGGGCCTGGCCTGCTCCTTCTCGGGCAGGTCGGAGGCGGTCAGTTCGGGCACAGTGCTTCCTTGGGTGTGAGGAGTTGACGTGCAGAGGGGTGGACGATCAGCCGCGGGTGGCGGCCGGGAGGATGACCTGGTCGACGACGCGGGCGATCAGGTCGGGGGTCGGCGGGTCGCCGAGGAGGAAGCCGCGGTGCAGCACGATGCCGGGCAGCGCCGCGGTGAGGATGTCCAGGTCGATGTCGTCGCGCAGCTCGCCCCGGTCCTGGGCCCGCTGGTAGACCTTGCGGGCCACGGCGACCTTGGGGGCGATGAACCGCTCCCGGAACGCCGCGGCGAACTCCGGGTCGCGGCCGATGGCGGTGACCACGCTGCCGAGGATCGCCGTCTGGTGCTCGTCGGTGAGGCCGCCGTGCCCGCAGAACATCGCGAGCAGGTCCCCGCGGAGGCTGCCGGTGTCCGCGGGGACCTCCGGCGCCGACTTCTGCGACACGAGCGCGTCGGTGACGAGGGCGGCCTTGCCCTCCCACCGGCGGTAGAGCGTGGCCTTGGACGCCTTGGCCCGGGTGGCCACGGCGTCCATGGTGAGCCGGTCGTAGCCCACGTCGACGAGAACGGCCAGCGCGGCGTCGAGGATCTCCTGCTCGCGGTCCCCCTCGACGCGGGGTCGGGTCGGCGCCTCACGGCGGCTGAGACGGGGGACCATGGATGAAACGGTACGGTTTCGTTTCAAGTCTGGCAACCGTGATCCGGCTCACGCCGCTCGGGCGGGCCGCGCGCATGCTGTCGGAGGCACGCGGAAGAATGCCCCTCATGAGCGACGCCGACCTCCCCGTCGTCCCCCCTGAGGCCCGGGACGAGCACGCCACCCTCGTCGACGAGGTGGAGGAGGCCCGCTGGCGCTACTACGTGCTCGACCAGCCCACCCTCTCCGACGCCGACTTCGACGTGCGGATGCGGCGGCTGGAGGAGCTCGAGGAGCAGTACGCCGAGCTCCGCACGCCCGACTCGCCGACGCAGAAGGTCGGCGGCGCGGTCGCGACGGAGTTCACCGCGGTCGACCACCTGCAGCGGATGGAGAGCCTCGACAACGCCTTCTCCTTCGAGGAGCTGGCGGCCTGGCACGCCCGGCTCGGCCGCGACGGCATCACCGACGCCGCGCTGCTGTGCGAGCTCAAGGTCGACGGGCTGGCGATCAACCTGCTCTACGAGCAGGGCCGGCTGGTCCGGGCGCTGACCCGCGGCGACGGGCGGACCGGCGAGGACGTCACCCCCAACGTCAAGACCATCGCGTCCGTCCCGCACCGGCTGACCGGCACCGACGAGTTCCCCGTGCCCGAGCTGGTCGAGGTGCGCGGCGAGGTGTTCCTGCCCGGCGAGGCGTTCGAGGCGCTCAACGTGACGATGACCGAGGCCGGCAAGCCGGCGTTCGCCAACCCCCGCAACGCGGCGGCCGGCTCGCTGCGCCAGAAGGACCCCCGGGTCACCGCCACCCGCGCCCTCGGCATGGTCTGCCACGGCGTCGGCGCCCGCCGCGGCTTCGAGCCCACCGCCCAGTCCGAGGCCTACCGCGCCCTCGCCGCCTGGGGGCTGCCGACCTCCGAGCAGGTGCGGGTGCTGCCGACGCTCGCCGAGGTGGAGGCCTACATCGAGCATGCCGGCGAGAACCGGCACTCGATCGTGCCCTACGAGATCGACGGCGTCGTGGTGAAGGTCGACGACGTGACCCTCCAGCGACGGCTGGGCTCCACGAGCCGGGCGCCGCGGTGGGCGATCGCCTTCAAGTACCCGCCCGAGGAGGTCAACACCAAGCTCCTCGACATCGCGGTCAACGTCGGGCGGACCGGCCGGGTCACGCCGTACGGCGTCATGGAGCCCACCAAGGTCGCGGGCTCCACGGTGGAGAACGCCACCCTGCACAACTTCCACGAGGTCGAGCGCAAGGACGTCCGCCCGGGGGACACCGTCGTGCTGCGCAAGGCCGGCGACGTGATCCCCGAGATCGTCGGCCCGGTGCTGCCGCTGCGCCCCGAGGGGCTCGAGCCGTGGGTGCCGCCGACGGCCTGCCCGGCGTGCGGCACCGAGCTGGTCGAGCAGAAGGAGGGCGACAAGGACCGGCGCTGCCCCAACCACGAGAAGTGCCCGGGCCAGGTCCGTGAGCGGGTCTTCTTCGTGGCCGGCCGCAACGCCTTCGACATCGAGGGCCTCGGCTACGAGGCCGCGGTCGCGCTGCTCGACGCGGGCGCGATCACCAACGAGGGCGACGTCTTCGACCTCGACGCCGCCAAGCTGATGACGGCGCCGCTGTTCACCCGCGCGCCGAAGAAGGACGAGGACGGCCCGCAGCTCAGCGCCAACGGCGAGAAGCTGCTCGCCAACCTCGACGCGCGCAAGGACGTCGCGCTGTGGCGGGTGATCGTCGCGCTCTCGATCCGGCACACCGGGCCCAGCGCCTCGCGCGCGCTCGCCCAGGAGTTCGGCTCGATGGCGGCCATCCGGGAGGCGAGCGAGGAGCAGCTCGCCGCCGCGGAGGGCGTCGGGCCGACCATCGCCGCCGCCGTGATCGAGTGGTTCCAGGTGCCGTGGCACGTGGAGATCGTCGAGAAGTGGGAGCGGGCCGGGGTGCGGATGGCCGACGAGCGCGACGAGTCCGTCGCCCGCACCCTCGAGGGCCTCACCGTCGTCGTCACCGGATCGCTGCAGGACTTCTCCCGCGACTCCGCCAAGGAGGCGGTCCTGTCCCGTGGCGGCAAGGCCGCCGGGTCGGTCTCGAAGAAGACCGACTTCGTCGTGGTCGGCGAGAACGCCGGGTCCAAGGCCGACAAGGCCGAGCAGCTCGGCGTCCCGGTGCTCGACGAGGACGGGTTCAAGAAGCTCTTGGAGAACGGGCCCGACGGCGCCGAGGCAGAATGAGTCCATGACGCGGTGGATCCCGCTGGTCCTGCTGGCGCTGCTGGGCGCCTCGTGCTCCGGCGCGGGGGACCCCGACGGCGCTCCGACGCCGCCGGGCTCGTCGAGCGCACCGTCGAGCGCATCCGGGTCGTCGCCGCCCGCGACGTCGGAGCCCCCGGCCGCCGTACCTCCGCACCCGGTGTCGCTGCCCGCCCTCGCGCAGAAGTCGTTCGACGGCGGCCGGCTCCGGCTGGGGGAGGAGGTGGCGCGGACCGGGCAGCACCGGCAGTACGCCGTCACCTACCGCAGCGGCGGGCTCACCGTCTCCGGGCGGCTCGCGGTGCCCGAGGGCGACGGGCCGTTCCCGGCCGTGGTGCTCGCGCACGGCTACATCGACCCGGCGATCTACGTGAACGGGCAGGGCATGACCCGGGAGCGGGCGTGGTTCGGCGACCACGGGTACGTCGCGCTGCATGTCGACTACCGCGGCCACGCCGGCTCCGACCCCGACGCCAGCGAGGGCCTGGACATGCGGATGGGCTACACCGAGGACGTCGTCAACGCGGTGCTCGCGCTGCGGGACTGGGACGGCCCGGTCGACGACGAGCGGGTCGCGCTGGTGGGCCGCTCCATGGGCGGTGGCGTCGTCTACAACGCGCTCGCCGTGCAGCCCGGGCTGGTCGACGCGGCGGTCGTGTTCGCGCCGGTCAGCTCCGACGCCGTCGACAACTTCGAGCGCTGGATCCGGCCCGATCCCGCGCGGGACGGCGTGGCGCGCCGCATCCTGCAGGAGTACGGCGGGCCGCGCGCCAACCCGGCGTTCTGGGAGGGGATCAGCGCCCGGACCTACTTCGGCGACGTCACCGAGCCGGTGCTCATCCACCACGGCACCGCCGACGACTCCTGCCCGATCAGATGGAGCCGGGAGACCCGGCGGCTGATGGAGCAGGCCGGCGTCGACGTGACCCTGCGTGTCTACGACGGCGAGGGGCATGCGTTCGGCCCGCAGTTCGAGCTGTCCATGGAGCGCACGGGCCGCTTCCTGCAGCGCCACCTGTCGTAGCGGCGACGGCAGGTCTGGCGGCTTCCGCACCAAGACGCAGAGGGATCCACAGTGTGATGTCTCAGGACATCGGTGACAGTTCTGCATCAGGACATCGGTGACACTTGCTGTGTCAGGACATCGGTGACACTTCAGTCGTGGGGTGCGGCTCCTCGACCTCCACGAGGTCTTCCGTTGCCGACGTAGGTGATGCCGGGTGCGGGTCGTTGGTGTTCGATGAGGATCTCGCCGTCGAGGTCGGCGACGGTGATGTTGTCGCCCTCGACGATGACCAGAACGTCCTGGAAGCCGTAGCGTCCGTCGACCTTGTAGTTGACCCCGGCCAGCATGAAGGTGCCGGCGGTGCTCAACCTCCTGACGCTGGTGCCAGCGGGCAGGTCCTGCGGCACGGGCGCGGGTCGAAGGCGCTTCGCGGCGGTCTGGACGAAGAACGGCTCCTCGGGCTTGGGTCGCGGCGCCTCGGCTTTCTCGGTGGCCTGCCAGGCGGTCTGTGGTGTGAACCGACCGGGGGAGGCCTTGGTGGGGGCGTTGGGTGTTGTAGAGGTGGTCGAACGCGTCGACCTGGGCCTGCAACTCGGCCAGGCTGGCGGCAAGGGGCTGCTTGTCGAGATACCGAAACAGCGTTTGGTGGAAGCGCTCGTTCTTACCCTGGGTGGTGGGCTTGTAGGGCTTGCCGGTGATCGCCTCGACACCCAGCGAGGAGACATGCTCCACGAGCTGGCCCAGATAGCCACGCCGGGAGGGGTCGAGCGCGAGCCCGTTGTCGGACAGCAGCCGCTGCGGCACACCGTGCGCGGTGACGGCCTTGTCGAAGACCACGATCGCGGCGTCAGCGGTCTCGCCTTCCGCGACGTGAGAGGCGACCGCGTAGCGGGAGTGGTCATCGACGAGCTGGAAGATCACACACTTGCGGCCGCCCGTGAGGACGTACCCATATCGGCTCGGTGGCGTCGAGCTGCCAGCAGGCGTTCGGGGCGGGATAGACGAACCGCCGCCATATTGTGGCGGGCCGAGCGGGGCTTCTTCCTCGGCTCCAGACGAGCCACGCCGGCCTCGCGGAAGATCCTCGACAGCGACGCCGTCGACGGCACGGCCTCGAACCCCATCGCCTTCATCTTGTCGTGCACGCTGATCGGCCCGCAGTCCAGACCGGAGGACTCCAGCGCCGCGCGGACCTGCAGGGCCGAGGCCTTGGCCTCCTCGCTCAACCGCGACGGGCTCGACCGCGGTCGCCTCGAACGTGGTTCAAGCACCGCCGCCGGCCCGTCGACCTGGGCGCGTTTGCGGAGCTCGTAGAACGACTTGCGCGAGATGCCGTGCTCAGCACAGAACGTCGACACCGCCCCGCGCGGGGCGTCATCGGGCCACTGAGCGATCGCGAGACGGACACGAGGATCGATGAGTTCATTCGCAGCCACCGCCCGAGATTCGAGGCAGAAGTGTCACCACCACGAACCCTCAAAGTGTCACCGATGTCCTGATGCAGAACTGTCACCGATGTCCTGAGACATAACACAGAGGGATCCACAGGGCCCAGCATGTTCGAACATTTGTTCGAGTCTTGTGGTAGGATCGACGCACGTCGACCACTCGGGAAGGTCCGGATCATGACCGTCGCTCCGCTTGTTCAGCAGCCGTTGCTGGCAGCAGTCGCGTCGTGTCGTGAGGTGCTGGCTGCGGTCGCGGACGCGCAGCCGCTCTACCTGTCGACCGCCGAGAAGGAGGAGCTGCTCCTCCAGACCACCCGGCTGGTGGCGCAGGTCGAGGAGCTGCGGCTGCGGACCCTGGCCGATGCCGGTGACATCGCCGTCGTGCACGGTGCCCGGGATACGGCCGCGTGGTTGGCTCACGCCGCCCACCTCGACCCCGCCCCGGCCCGTGCGGACCTGCATCTGGCCCACGGGCTCGAGGCCCGGCCACGGGTGGCCGAGGCGATGCGGGCCGGGGCCGTGACGTCGGCACAGGCCAGGGTGATCACCGCTGCCGTGGACGCGCTGCCCGAGAGGCTCGGACCCGACCTGGCCGCGGATGCCGAGGCCCGGCTGGTCGACTACGCCGCCGAGTTCGCGCCCGCCGAGCTACGACGTCTGGGACGGCGGATCGTAAGAGTCCCCGGGAGTGGTGGGGTTTGAGGGACCAGCGGCGAGGCGTCAGCACGTAGGCGGCCATCGGCGGGATCTTCGGTGTGAACGACCAAGAACACACTGAAGAAGGAGTCCCTCCGATGGCCTTGCCCCAGTCTGCCCTGTCCGAGATCCTCGACGCGTTTCGTGCCGGTGATGGTGTCGACCTGATCCGTGAATCGGTCCGTGTCGCGCTCCAGGAGCTGATCGAACTCGAAGCGACCGAACGGATCGGCGCCGCGCCCTACGAGCGCACCGAGGACCGCACCAACGAGCGCAACGGCCACCGGACGCGGCCGTTGACCACCAAGGCCGGCGACGTCGAGCTGCGGATCCCCAAGCTCCGCAAGGGATCGTTCTTCCCGATCATCCTCGAACCCCGCCGCCGCATCGACCAGGCGCTCTACGCGGTGGTGATGGAGTGCTACGTCCACGGCATCTCCACGCGCAGCGTCGACGACCTGGTCGAAGCGATGGGCGGCTCCGGGATCTCCAAGTCCGAGGTCTCCAGGATCTGCGCCAACCTCGACGAGACCGTCGGCGCGTTCCGCACCCGCACCCTGGACCACGTCGAGTTCCCCTACATCTACCTCGACGCGACCTACCTCCACGTCCGCAACAAGCCCGGCAAGGGTGGCCAAGTCGTGTCCATGGCCGTGGTCGTCGCGACCGGCGTTACCGCCCGTGGGGACAGGGAGATCCTCGGACTGGACGTCGGCGACAGCGAGGACGAGACGTTCTGGCGAGCGTTCCTGCTCAGCCTCAAGCAGCGAGGTCTGGGCGGGGTACAACTGGTGATCAGCGACCAGCACTCCGGGCTAGTCGCAGCCCTGTCCCGAGCGTTCCAGGGCGTCGCGCACCAACGGTGTCGTGTCCACTTCGCCCGCAACCTCCTCGCCCACGTCCCCAAGGGTCAGGCCGACTACGTCGCCGCAGCGTTCCGGATGATCTTCGCCCAAGCCAAGCCAGCCGACATCGACGCGGCCTGGGACCGCACCCGTGAGGAGTTCGCCCTCAGGTGGCCCAAGATCGGTCCCTACATGGACGACGCGAAGACCGAGGTCCTCGCCTTCACCGCGTTCCCGCGCGAGCACTGGCGCAAGATCTGGTCGACCAACCCGCTCGAGCGGGTCAACAAGGAGATCAAGCGCCGCTCCCGCGTCGTGGGGATCTTCCCCAACCCCGCTGCGGTCATCAGGCTGGTCGGAGCCGTGCTGATCGACATGCACGACGAGTGGATCGCCGCCGATCGCCGCTACCTGTCTGAAGGCTCGATGGCGAAGCTCTACGAGACCAGCGATACTGACCCCGTCGCCGCCATCGAGGGCAGCGACTCGTAGGCACCGAGGATCACCTCAAAGCCCACCACCCCGCGGGGCTCTGTCGGCGGATCTTGGACGTCCTCGCCCCGGAGATCGCCGAGGAAGAGGAGGCCAAGCGTCTGGAGCGCGAAGAGGCAGCCGCCCGCGAGAAGGCGTCGTTGAAATTCCGCGACCTCGGCGACGGCAGCACCCGGATGCTCGGGCTCCTGCCCACACCTGCCGTGGCCCGGTTGAAGACCTACCTCGACGCTCACACCAACCCCACCCGACGCACCCGCCACGGCACCGACGAGGCGAATCCGGACCTGGTCCGGACCCCGTTCCACCGTCGCCGGGCGTGGGCGTTCATCGACCTGCTCGAGCTCATCGACCCTGACACCCTGCCTGAGCACGGGGGTGATGCGACCACGGTGGTGGTCACCATCGGCATCGAGCAGCTCCGCACCGATCTGGCCACGGCGGGGATACTCACTCCTGAGGGTGAGGAGTCGATCTCCGCGACCCAGGCCCGCCGGCTGGCGTGTGGGGCGCGGATCCTGCCCGCTGTCCTCGACGGCCGCGGCCGGGTCCTCGACCTCGGCCGCTCCGCGCGGCTGTTCCAACCCGCCCAACGTGCTGCGATCCGGCTGCGTGACCGCACCTGTCGTGGGGAGGGCTGCACCATCCCGGCCCGCTGGTGCCACCTGCACCATGAGGACCCCTGGTCACGCGGCGGCACCACCGACCTCGACCGGGCCGTCACCCTGTGCGCACACCATCACCAGCGCATCCACGACCACAACTACAGCCACCAACAACTCCCCAACGGTGACATCCACTTCCACCGACGCAACTAGGGATGCGCTGATCCATGGGGCATCCTTGCTGGTCGTCGAGTGGCCCGAGCCCCTGGGCGAGGGCGTATCGAGACGTTCTCGCGCCGAGTATCTGGCGTCTCGATACGCTCGCTGACGCTCGCTACTCGACGAACAACAGTGGTGCCCCATTGATCAGCACTGTCTAGCGCGGTGCGATGCCCGCTTCGGCGGCTGCGTCGACGAAGGCACCGCACAGTTCGATGACCTCCCTGGCGACCTCGAAGCGTCGGCTGGCGTCGACGCTGCGATCCTCGTGGAGCAGCGCAGGAGGTTTCGTCCCGGCGCGCTCCCTGATGCGCGTGCGCTCGCGCTTCTCCAGCTCGTACTCCGCCGCGACGGTCGTGAGCACGGCCTTCATCTCGACTTGTGCATCGGGCGGGGCATCGTCGAGGACCGCCAGGCTGACGTCCAGCCAGCGGTGGTCCCCCCGCTCGGAGCCCTCGAGGGTGTCGACCACCAGCCCATGCAACATCAAGTGGGCTTCCCAGAGGATCGGCCAGACCTCTTCGTGGTCGTCGAACGGTTTGCTCGCCGCCCGGCGAAGGTAGCGGTCGGCAGCTTCCCGGTCACCTTCGCCGAGCGCGACCGTCGCCTTCCCGAGCAGGTTGGCGCACACGGCGGAGCTGCCACGGGAGATCGCTTGGCGCTGCCGTGCGGACGGGGTCAGGTCGCCGAAAGGTGAGTTCCCGGTCCCGAACTGATTCAGCAATTCGTGCGGGATCTCGGTCATAGGAACTCCTCGTCGAACGATCTCAACCAGCTGTCAGCACTGTGCGGGTCCGGTAGCCGGACGACCTCTAGCCCCGGACGCTGCACTGCGACGTCGTCCACCCAGTCGAGGTCCGGCTCGCGGACGTCGGAGCGGATCCGGCGCAGGGTGCGGCGTACCCGTCCGGCGAGGGTGGGGGCCTCGAGCTCGACCCGGACCAGGACCTCCGCGCGCTCGAGGAGCACGGGCCGCGCCCACTCCTCCTCGCCGGTGGTCACCCACCCGTCGAAGGCCGCCAGGCGGGCCACCTCGGTCGGCCCGGAGAGGTCGGCGAGGGGGCGAGGGGTACGTCGAGCAGGGCCGCGAGCCGCCGGAGGAAGGCCGTGAGCTGCTCGCCCGGGGCGCCGGCCACGACCACGCGCTGCGGGAGGCGGCGCGGGAAGGGGCGGGGGCGTGCACCCGCCGGATTCTAGGGACCGGCTCGCGCCCTAGGATTGCCGGCATGTCCCAACTCACCCGCGACGAGGTGGCCCACCTGGCCGATCTCGCCCGGATCGACCTCGACGACGCCGAGCTGGACCACCTGGCTCCCCAGCTCAACGTGATCCTCGAGGCGGTCGCGTCCATCAGCGGTGTGGCCGGCGACGACGTGCCGCCGACCTCGCACCCGATCCCGCTCACCAACGTCTTCCGCGAGGACGTCGTCGTGCCCGGCCTGACCGCCGAGCAGGCGCTGTCCGGCGCGCCGGAGGCCGAGGAGCAGCGGTTCCGGGTCCCGCAGATCCTGGGGGACGAGCAGTGAGTGAGCTGATCACGAAGACCGCCGCCGAGCTGGCCGACCTGCTGGCCGCGGGCGAGACCACCTCGGTCGAGCTGACCCAGATCCACCTGGACCGGATCGCCGCCGTCGACGGCGACGCCGAGTCCGGGGTGCACGCCTTCCTCCACGTCGACGCCGAGGGCGCGCTGGCCCAGGCGGCCGCGTCCGACGCCCGGCGCGCGGCCGGCGAGGCACGGCACCTGCTCGACGGCGTGCCGATCGCGGTCAAGGACGTGCTGGCCACGCAGGGCCTGCCCACGACGTGCGGCTCGAAGATCCTCGAGGGCTGGGTGCCGCCGTACGACGCCACCGTGGTCCGCAAGATCAAGGCGGCCGGCCTGCCGATCCTCGGCAAGACCAATATGGACGAGTTCGCGATGGGCTCCTCGACCGAGCACTCGGCGTACGGGCCGACGCGCAACCCGTGGGACCAGGGCCGGATCCCGGGCGGCTCCGGTGGCGGCTCGGCCGCGGCGGTGGCGGCCTTCGAGGCCCCGCTGGCGCTCGGCACCGACACCGGCGGCTCGATCCGCCAGCCCGGAGCGGTCACCGGCACGGTCGGCGTGAAGCCGACCTACGGCGGCGTGTCGCGCTACGGCCTGGTCGCGCTCGCCAACAGCCTCGACCAGGTCGGCCCGGTCGCCCGCACCGTCCTCGACGCAGGCCTGCTGCACGAGCTGATCGGCGGCCACGACCCGCTCGACTCGACCTCGGTCGACGTGCCCGTCGGCGCGTACGTCGAGGCGGCCCGCGCAGGCGCGACGGGCGACCTCGCCGGCCTGAAGGTCGGTGTCATCACGGAGCTCTCCGGCGACGGCTGGCAGCCCGGCGTGATGGAGCGCTTCGCCGAGACCGTCGACCTGCTGAAGGAGCTCGGCGCCGAGGTCACCGAGGTGTCCTGCCCGACCTTCGTGCACGCGATGGCGACCTACTACCTCATCCTGCCGGCGGAGTGCTCCTCCAACCTCGCCAAGTTCGACGCGATGAGGTACGGCCTGCGGGTCGTGCCGGAGGCCGCCGCGAACGGCGCGCCGCCGAGTGCCGAGGCGGTCATGAAGGCCACCCGCGACGCCGGCTTCGGCGATGAGGTGAAGCGCCGGATCATGATCGGCACCTACGCCCTGTCCAGCGGCTACTACGACGCCTACTACGGCCAGGCGCAGAAGGTCCGCACGCTTATCTCGCGCGACTTCGCCGCCGCCTTCGAGAGCGTCGACGTGCTGGTCTCGCCGACCTCGCCGACCACGGCCTTCCCGCTGGGGGAGAAGCTCGACGACCCGCTCGCGATGTACCTGCAGGACCTCGCCACGATCCCGGCCAACCTGGCCGGCGTACCCGGCATCTCGGTCCCCGCCGGCCTCGCCGCCGAGGACGGCCTGCCGGTCGGCTTCCAGGTGCTGGCGCCGGCGCTCGCCGACGACCGGCTCTACCGCGTCGGCGCGGCCGTCGAGACGGCGCTCACCGACCGCTGGGGCGGTCCGATCCTTGCGAAGGCCCCGAGCCTGGAGGTGTCCCGATGACCGACGTGCTCGTCCCGTTCGACGACGTCATCACCCGCTACGACCCCGCCCTCGGCCTCGAGGTGCACGTCGAGCTCAACACGAACACCAAGATGTTCTGCGGCTGCCCGACGGAGTTCGGCGCCGAGCCCAACACCCAGGTCTGCCCGACCTGCCTGGGCCTGCCGGGCGCGATGCCGGTCGTCAACGGCAAGGCCGTCGAGTCGGCCATCCGGATCGGGCTCGCGCTCAACTGCGACATCGCCGAGTGGTGCCGGTTCGCGCGGAAGAACTACTTCTACCCGGACATGCCGAAGAACTTCCAGACCTCCCAGTACGACGAGCCGATCGCCTTCGACGGCTGGCTCGACGTGACTGTGCCGTCCGAGGAGGGGAGGGCGAGACGGTCCGGGTCGAGATCGAGCGCGCCCACATGGAGGAGGACACCGGCAAGTCCACCCACGTCGGCGGCGCGACCGGCCGGATCCACGGCGCGGACTACTCGCTCGTCGACTACAACCGCGCCGGCATCCCCCTGATCGAGATCGTGACCCGCCCGATCCTGGTGCCCGCCGAGAAGGCGCCGGCCGTGGCCCGCGCGTACGTCGCCCAGCTCCGCGACCTGATCGTCGCGCTCGGCGTCTCCGACGCCCGGATGGACCAGGGCTCGATCCGCGCCGACGTGAACCTGTCGCTGGCCCCCAAGGGCGTGTCGAGGCTCGGGACGCGCTCGGAGACCAAGAACGTCAACTCGCTGCGCTCGGTCGAGCGGGCGGTGCGCTTCGAGATGTCGCGGCACGCCGGGATCCTCGACGCCGGCGGCGCCGTACTCCAGGAGACGCGGCACTTCCACGAGGACACCGGTACGACGTCGTCGGGGCGCGAGAAGTCCGACGCCGAGGACTACCGGTACTTCCCCGAGCCCGACCTGGTCCCCGTGGCCCCGTCGCGGGAGTGGGTGGAGGAGCTGCGTGGCACGCTGCCGGAGAACCCGACCCAGAAGCGCGCCCGGCTGCAGGCCGAGTGGGCCTTCTCCGACCTGGAGATGCGGGACACGGTCGGCGCGGGCGCGCTGGACCTGGTCGAGCAGACCGTCGCCGCCGGGGCCGCGCCCCAGTCCGCCCGCAAGTGGTGGCTGACCGAGCTGGCCCGCCGCGCCAACGACGCCGGCGTCGAGCTCGCGGAGCTGTCCGTCACCCCCGCGCAGGTCGCCGAGGTGCAGGCGCTGGTCGACGCCAAGACGATCAACGACAAGCTGGCCCGCCAGGTCTTCGACGGCCTGCTCGCCGGCGAGGGCACCCCGGAGGAGATCGTCGCCGCCCGCGGCCTCGCGGTCGTGTCGGACGACGGCGCGCTGTCGGCGGCCGTCGACAAGGCGATCGCCGACAACCCGGACGTCGCGGACAAGATCCGCGACGGCAAGGTCGCCGCCGCCGGTGCGCTGATCGGTGCGGTGATGAAGGAGATGCGGGGCCAGGCCGACGCCGGCCGGGTCCGGGAGCTGATCCTGGAGAAACTGGGGTGAGGTCAGAATCGCGCCAGGTGTGACACCGGAAGAGAGGTGTTACACTTGGCGTATGCCGACTGCACGGCGACGCCACGCGATCACCGAGACCGAGGCGGTCGCGGCTGCCCTCGAGGCCGCGGCGCGGAAGTGGCCGGAGGACCGTGACCGGCCAGCGCGGCTGCTGAACCATCTCATCGAGATCGGGTTCCATACGATCGAGGTCGAGCTCGACGAGAAGGCGCTCGCACGACGCCGGGCGCTAGAGCGTGTCAAGGGCTCTCTTACGGGCGTGTACGGTCCCGGATACCTGGAGAAGCTCCGCGCGGAGTGGCCTGAATGATCGCTGTCGATGCGGGCGTTGTCATCGCTGTTCTCGATGAGCTCGACGCCCACAACGAGGCTGCGTTCGAGCTGTTGCTTGCTGCCGGCGACCAGAGACTTGTGATGGGACCGGTGACGCGTGCGGAGGCGTTGGTGGGTGCCACGCGTCGCGGGCGCACGGCCGAGGCGATCGCGCAGATGGACGTGATCGGGATCGAGGAGATCCCGCTGCCCACTGATGCCGCGGTCCGACTTGCGGAGCTTCGTGCGACCACGGGCGTGAAGATGCCTGACTGCTGCTTGCTGTTGGTGGCCCAACAGACAGGATCGGCGTTGGCGACGTTCGACCATCGCCTGCGCTCCGCCGCCCGCTCCCTCGGGCTGGCCGTCCTTCCCGATGACGAGGAGCCCGATCCCCGGAGTTAGACTCCCGGAGACACATCGAGAACACGCCCGTGGTGGGGGAAGCCGGTCGAAGTCCGGCGCTGACCCGCAGCCGTGGACCGCTCCTCGCCGGAGCGGTGAGCCGGAGCACCTGCCGTGGCGCGTCCTGACACAACGCTGTCGTGGAGAGCAGCGGGTCAGTGGCACCAGGAATCTGGGCCCGCCCGTTGATCGCAGCGGGAAGGCCCCACATGTCCCCACGTTTCCCCGTACGCCGCGCGGTCGCTGCCGTCGCCGGCGGTGCCGTCGTCGCCGGCGGCCTGATGGTCGCCGGGCCGACCCCGGTGGCCCACGCCGCTCCCGTCAACGCGGAGGCCGAGGCGGCCGCCGGCTGGCTCGCCGACCAGCTCGACGAGGACGGCCTGTTCACCTACCTCGACTGGCAGGGCCAGTCCACCACCGACATCGGCACCACGATCGACTTCGGGCTGAGCCTGCTGGAGACCGATCCCGACGCACCTCAGCTGAACACCGCGCTGACCGGTGTCCAAGCGGTTCTCGCCGACTACGTCGGCACGCCCGAGGTCACCAACACCGGTGGTCTGGCCAAGGCTGCTGCCCTGTATCAGGCGGCCGACTTCGACATCGAGGACATCGACGGCCTCGATCTGCTGACTTCTCTCGAGGGCGTGATCCAGGCGGACGGGCAGCTCGGCGGGTCCAAGGACGTCTACGGCCAGTCCTGGGCGGTCCAGGTGCTCAGGGAGGCCAGCAGCCCCAAGACCGCGGACGCGACCGACAAGCTGATCGAGCAGGCGTGCGACGACGGGGGCTGGGGATACGACGACTTCCAGACGGGCGATTGCGTCTCGGTACCCGACGGCACGGCGTACGCGGTGCTCGCCCTGCTGCCCCAGCAGGACGACCCCGACGTCGCGGCGGCGATCGACGACGGCATCGCCTGGCTCGACGGCCAGCAGCGGGCCGACGGCGGCTTCGGCGACTGGGGCGACAACGCCAACGGCACCACCAGCGAGGCGAACGGCTCGGGCCTGGCGGCCTGGGCGCTCGGTGAGGCCGGGGAGACCGCGAAGGCGGAGGCCGCGGCGACCTGGGTCGCCGACCACCAGGTGACGGCCGTCCCGGCGGCCTGCGGCGCGACGCCGCTGGCCGGCGAGACCGGCGCCCTCGCCTACGACGACAAGAACATCAGGGACGCGATCAAGGACGGGATCACCGCCACCGACCAGCAGACCTGGGTGATCGCCGGCGCGCAGGCCCTCGCCGGCCTCGCCTACCTGCCCACGCGCCCGGCGACGACCGGGTCCCTGACCGCGCCCACCGGCTACGTCGACGCCGGCCAGCCGGCCACGGTCCAGGTCGGTGGCCTGCGTCCCGGCCAGACCGCCTGCCTGACCGGTGTCGGCGCCACGCAGTGGTTCGTCGGCCAGGGCAGCACGACCTTCCTGGTCCCGGGCGGTACGGGTGACCACACGCTCACGCTGAGCTACGCGGGCGGCAGCGCGACCGCCACCCTCAAGGCCCTCGACGCCAAGAAGCTCGAGGTCAAGGTGAAGGGCAAGCTCAAGGCCAAGAAGAAGGCCACCATCAAGGTGAAGGGCCTCGCCGCCGGCGAGACCGTCACCGTCAAGGTCGGCAAGAAGAAGGCCTCGGGCGTCGCGAACGCCAAGGGCGTCGCCAAGGTGAAGGTCAAGGTCAAGAAGAAGGGCAAGGCCAAGGTCAAGGTGACCGGCCAGTTCCCCGACCGCACGGGCAAGGCCACGACCCGGGTCGTCTGAATGACGCCCACCAGGTCCCTGCGCACGGTGGCCGCGACGCTCCTCGTCGCGGCCGCCGTGGTGCTGCTTCCGCACGCGCCCGCCACCGCGGCAGCGTGCAGCGGCACGGGCGGGTCACCGTGGTCGTCGACGCAGGCGAGCTCGGCGCGGGCATCAGCGCGGGCTGCGACCCCTCGGTCGCCGCAGGCGAGGTGGCGGCGAAGAACTTCGCCGACGCCGGATACACCATCGAGTACAGCCAGGCGTCCGGCATGAGCGGGTTCGTCTGCAAGGTCAACGGCAACCCGGCGGACGGGCACTGCACCGAGACCGACGCCTACTGGAGCCTGTGGTGGTCCGACGGCCGGTCCGGCACCTGGATCTACGCCAACCGCGGCGTCGGCGGGCTCAAGGTGCCCGACGGCGGGTACGTCGCGTTCTCCTGGCACCAGGGCGCCGGGAAGGCCTCGCCGCCGGACGTCGCCGCGACGCCGCGGGCCACCGCCCCGAAGCCGTCCGCGAGCCCGAGCCCCACCAAGAGCGGACAGGGCGGGAAGGGCAAGAGCGCGAAGAAGACCGGCAAGGCCACGCCGTCGGCGACGCCGTCGCCCAGCGCGTCCTCGACGACCCCGACGACGTCCCCGAGCGCGTCCCCGAGCACGACCGCCCCCACCGAGGCGCCGACCGACGCCACCAGCACCGCCGCGCCCTCGGACACCCCGAGCCAGACCGCGACCAGCGGCCTGCCCTCGATCGACGAGATCACCGACGGTCCCGAGGCGACCTCGGCCGACGCCGGCGCCGGCGGTGACGACGACGGCAGCGGCTTCCCGGCCTGGCTGGGCGTCGGCCTGGTGGTCGTCGTGCTGGGCGCGGCCGCCGCCGTACCCCTCCTCCGGCGCCGCGGGGCCAAGGCCTGAGCCATGGGCGGCGGTCGATGAGGCTGCCGCGGGACCTCCATCCCGTGGCGTGGTGGGTCTGGGCGGTGGGGCTGGCGGTCGCGGCGTCCTGCACGACGAACCCGTTCCTGCTGCTCGTCCTGCTCGGCGTGATCACCCTCGTCGTGCTCACCTGCCGCTCCGACCAGCCGTGGGCGCGCTCGTTCCGGCTCTACGCCTGGTTGGGCGTGGTGGTCGTCGTGGTCCGCATCCTGTTCCGGGTCCTGCTCGGCGGCGACGTCCCGGGCCACGTCCTCTTCACGCTCCCGACGATCCCGCTCCCGGACTGGGCCGCGGGCATCTCGCTGCTCGGGCCGTTCACCCGCGAGGAGCTGCTCGCCGCGACCTATGAGGGACTGCGCCTCGCCACGCTGCTGATCGCGGTCGGCGCCGCCAACGCGCTGGCCAACCCCAAGCGGCTGATGAAGTCGCTGCCGCCCGCGCTCTACGAGATCGGTACGGCGATGACCGTCGCGATCAGCGTCGTCCCGCAGCTCGCCGACAGCGCCCGCCGGGTGCGCGCCGCGCAACAGTTGCGCGGGGGACCGGTGGGCCGGTTCCGCCGGATCCGCGGCGTACGACGACTGCTGGTCCCGATCCTCGAGGACTCCTTCGACCGCTCCCTCGCCCTCGCCGCCGGGATGGACGCCCGCGGCTACGGCCGCACCGGCGAGCTCACCACCGCGCAGCGCCGCACCACCGGGGCACTGATCATCGCCGGCCTGCTCGGCGTGTGCGTCGGCGTCTACGCCTTCCTCGACGACACCGCCCCGCGGGTGCTGGCGCTGCCGATGCTGGCGCTCGGGATGCTCGTCGCGCTCGGCGGCTTCGCGCTCGCGGGCCGGCGGGTCCGGCGGACCCGGTACCGCCCCGACCGCTGGCGCCTGCCCGAGCTCCTCGTCGCGGCCTCCGGCATCGCCGCCGGCGCGGGCATGTGGGCCGTGTGGAACGGAGACCCGCAGCTCGCCCACCCCGGCGTCCTCGCCGTCCCCGGCGTGTCGCTACCGGCGCTCGTGGCCGCGCTCGTCGCCGTGCTCCCGGTCTGGGCCGCGCCGCTGCCCGTCACCGCCCAGCGGCGCGAGGAGGTGCCCGCCTGATGCTCGAGCTGCGCGCCATCACCCTGCGCTACGACGACCCCGAGACGGGCTCGGCGGCGACCGTCCTCGACGGCATCGACCTGACCGTCGCGGACGGCGAGCTGGTCGTCCTCGCCGGCCCGACCGGGGTCGGCAAGTCCACCCTGCTCGGCGTGGTGGCGGGCCTGGTGCCGTCGTACACCGGCGGCACCCTCACCGGCGACGTCCTCCTCGACGGCACCGGCATCGTCGACCGGCCGGCCCGGGAGCGTGCCCACGCCATCGGGTACGTCGGCCAGAATCCCGCCGCCTGGTTCGTCACCGACACCGTGGAGGAGGAGCTGGCGTTCGGGATGGAGCAGCTCGGGCTGCCGGCGCCGACCATGCGCCGCCGGGTGGAGGAGACGCTCGACCTGCTCGGCATCGCCGACCTGCGCCACCGCGACCTGCGCACCCTGTCGGGCGGGCAGCAGCAGCGGGTCGCGATCGGCGCCGTGCTGACCACCCACCCGCGGCTGCTCGTGCTCGACGAGCCCACGTCGGCGCTCGACCCGACGGCCGCCGAGGACGTGCTGGCCACGCTGACCCGGCTGGTCCACGACCTCGGCGTCTCGGTCCTGGTCGCCGAGCACCGCCTGGAGCGGGTGGTGCCCTTCGCCGACCGGCTCTGCCTGCTCGGCGGCGACCCGGCCCGCCCCGGGAGCGCCCGGGTCGGCGACCCCGCCGAGGTCCTCCAGGACGCCCCGATCGCCCCGCCGCTGGTCGAGCTCGGCCGGCTCGCCGGGTGGCGGCCGCTGCCGCTCACCGTGCGCGACGCCCGGCGCCGCGCGCCCGACCTGCGCGCCCGGCTGGGGGACCCGCCCCACCGGGAGCGGGTCGCCGCCGCCGGGGATCCCCTCGTCGAGGTACGACGCCTGGTGGTCGCCCACGGCCGCACGCCCGTGCTGCGCGAGGTCGACCTCACCCTCCGCCCGGGAACGGTCACCGCCCTCATGGGCCGCAACGGCGCCGGCAAGTCGACGCTGCTGTGGGCGCTCCAGGGCCGCCACGCCGCGGGCAGCGGCAGCGTGCGGGTGGCCGGCGGCGATCCGGCGAGCCTGACACCGGAGCAGCGTCGCGCCACCACCGGACTGGTGCCGCAGAGCCCCGCCGACCTGCTCTACCTCGAGACCGTCGCCGAGGAGTGCACCGCCGCCGACGCCTCGGCGGACGCGGCCGCCGGCACCTGCGCCGGACTGCTCGAGCGGCTGGCCCCCGGCATCGACCCGGACCGCCATCCGCGCGACCTGTCCGAGGGGCAGCGACTCGCGCTCGCGGTGGCCATCGTGCTCACCGCGCGCCCGCCGGTGCTGCTGCTCGACGAGCCGACCCGCGGCCTGGACTACCCGGCCAAGCGGGCCCTGGCCGGCCTGCTCCGCGAGCTCGCCCAGGAGCCCGGCGCCCGGCGCGCGGTGCTCGTCGCCACGCACGACGTGGAGTTCGTCGCGCAGGTCGCCGACGACCTCGTGGTCCTCGCGGAGGGTGAGGTGGTGTCCGCCGGCCCGGTCGTGCCCACGGTGTCGGAGTCCCCGGCGTTCGCGCCGCAGGTCACCAAGGTGCTGGGCGCCGGGTGGCTGAGCGTCGACGACGTCGCCGCGGGCCTGACGGCCGGGGTCGGGCCGTGAGCGCCGCCGTACCCCTCCGGCTCCGTTCGAGCGTCGTCCTCGTCATCACCTCGGTGATCGGCCTGCTGATGCTGGCCTGGCCGCTGCTCCTCGACGTCGACCCGAACGCCGAGCGCGTCGACCCGCCGTTCCTCTTCCTGCTCCTGCTGCCGGTGATCCTCGGCGTGGTGCTCGCCGAGCTGAGCGAGGGCGGGATGGACGCCCGGGTGCTCGCCGTGCTCGGGGTGCTCAGCGCGGTCAACGCGGTGCTCCGCCTGCTCAGCGCCGGTACGGCGGGCCTGGAGCTGGTGTTCTTCCTGCTCATCCTCGGCGGCCGGGTCTTCGGCCCGGGGTTCGGCTTCGTCCTCGGCTGCACCTCGCTGTTCGCCTCGGCCCTGATGACCGCCGGTGTCGGGCCGTGGCTGCCGTTCCAGATGCTCGTCGCCGCCTGGGTCGGCATGGGCGCCGGGCTGCTGCCCCGCCGGGTGCGCGGCCGCCGCGAGATCGCCCTGCTGACGGTGTACGGCGTGGTCTCGGCCTACGCCTACGGCCTGCTGATGAACCTCCAGGGCTGGCCCTTCATCGCCGGCATCCAGGTCCCCGGCCAGGACTCCTCGGAGCTGTCCTACGTCCCGGGCGCCGCGGTGCTGGACAACCTGCACCACTTCCTCGTCTACACGCTGCTGACCTCCACGGGCGGCTGGGACACCGGCCGGGCGATCACCAACGCGCTCGCCATCGTGCTGCTCGGCCCGGCCGTGCTCGTCACGCTGCGCCGGGCCGCCCGCAAGGCCCGGATCGACCCCGCGGCCGTGCCCCGCTGACGACGCGGACGGGCCCGCCCCTGAGGAGCGGGCCCGCCGGTAGCGCTGGGAGATCCCGGTCAGTCGACGACCGTCACCGTCAGGAAGTTCGACGAGACGTAGTCGTCGTACCCGGCGTCCTTGGTGTAGTACGCCTGGAAGGTGTAGGTGCCCTTGCCGAGCGGCGCGATGTTGCCGCCGGCGAGGCCGCTGCCCGAGGTGATCTTCGTGCAGAAGCCCTTGCCGTCGCTCCCGGTCTTGAACTGGCCGGAGCCGGCGGGGGAGAAGGAGGCGAAGCCCAGGAAGTCGGGCGACTGGTTGCCGCCGGCGATATTGCCGTTGCGGTAGAAGTCGACGTAGCCGGTGGCCGCGGGCGCGCCCTTGTACCGGACGCTGCCGGACAGCGGCGTCCGCTTGGCGGCGTTGCTGATGGAGCAGGTCAGCGTGGTGGTGCTGACGCTCAGGGCGGAGTCGTAGACCTCGAACTTGGTCTTGCCCTTCTGCTTCTTGAACTTCGCCTTGACCTTGTAGTGGCCGGTGCCCAGCGGCGGGACGTTGAGCTTGGCCTTGCCCTTCTTGGCCTTGGCCTTCGCCTTGAGGCTCACCCCGTTGTCGCCGGTGATGGTGAACTTGACCTTGCCGGAGCCGCGGAGCTTCGTGGCGGTCAGCACCAGCTTCTTGATGCCGGGCTGGACGCCGGGCGCGGACTTCTTGATCTTGATCTTGTTCTTCTTGGCCTTCGCCTTCACCTTGGCGGCGTAACCGGCAGCCGAGGTGGCCGGGCTGTCGGCGGTGCCGGGGGCAGCGGCGGCGGTGGACGTCAGGGCCGGCGTGGCGAGGGCGATCGAGGTGATCACGACGACGCCAGCGGAGGCGAGCCTGCGCATGGTGGAGCTCCTTAGAGAGGTAGCGGCCGACCTGCTGCGAAACGAGGTCCCGAGTCGGCCAGAAGGTGAGACGCAGGGCTACCTTCCCGGGTGCTCACCGGGCAAACGTGCCGGTCGGAGCGGGTGTGTGCGGCTACGGCTCGATGAGCAGGATCCGGTCGTCGTCGGGGGCCGGGTCGCCGCGGCCGTCCTCGTTGCTCGTGGTCAGCCAGAGCCGGCCGTCGGGCGCGCGGACGACGGTCCGCAGCCGGCCGTACTCGCCGGCGCCGCCCTTCTCGCCCGCGAAGTACGCCGTCGGGTCGCTCACCTGGCCGTCGGCGACCTTGATCCGCCACAGCCGCTCGCCGTTGAGCGCGGCCATCCAGAGGTACCCGCCGGCGTACGCGAGGCCGGAGGGCGACGCCTCGTCGGTCCTCCAGGTCAGCTGCGGCTGGGTGTACCGGGCCGGCCCGCCCTTGCCCTCCACGACCGGCCAGCCGTAGTCCTCGCCGGGCACGATCCGGTTGAGCTCGTCGGCCTTGCTGTCGCCGAACTCCGAGGCCCACAGCAGGCCCTTGTCGTCGAACGCCAGGCCCTGCACGTTGCGGTGGCCCCAGGACCAGACGGCGTCGTCGAACGGGTTCCCGGGGGCGGGCTCGCCGTCCGCGGTGATCCGCAGGATCTTGCCGGCCATGGACTCCCGGTCGCGGGCGAGCTCGTCGTCGCCGGTCTCGCCGGTGGAGACGTAGAGGAAGCCGTCGGGGCCGAACGCCAGCCGGCCGCCGTCGTGGATGCGGCCGTTGGGAATCCCGGTCAGCACCGGCTCGGTGGCGCCCAGCTCGTCGCCGTCGAGCTTCGCGCGCACCACCCGGTTGTCGTCGTCGGTGCAGACGTAGAAGTAGACGAGCCCGTCGGAGGCGAAGGTGGGGGAGACGGCCACGCCGAGCAGGCCCGCCTCGGCGACGGGCGCGGTCTCCGGGATGTGGCCGACCTCGACGACCTCGCCCTCGTCGTCGGTGGTCGCGCCGTTGCCGCCGACCTCCGGCGGCGTCACGACGAGCACCCGGCCGCTGTCGCGCTCGGTGACCACGGCGCGGCCGTCGGGCAGGAAGTCGACGCCCCAGGGCGTCTCGAGGCCGCTGGCGACGGTCGCGACGACGTCGGGGACGCCGTCGATGGTGAAGATGACCTCGCCGTCGACGACCGACCCGGTGGGAGCGGCCGTGGCGGTGCCCATCACGTCGACCTCGCTGACGTTGCCGCCCTGGCCGCAGCCCGCGGCGAGGAGCGCCAGTACGGCCAGGCCGGCGAGCCGCCTCACGACAGCTGCTCCAGGAACTCCAGCAGCAGGCCGTGGACCCGCTCCGGCTGCTCCAGCTGGACGAAGTGGGAGCCGCGCAGCTCGACGTACGTGCTCTGCCTGCCGTTCCCGGCCAGTCGCCGCGACGCGCTGGCCATGTCGCGGGCGCCGGCCAGGACGTCCCAGGTCGCCGAGACGAACATCGTCGGCACCTCGATCCGGCTCAGCCGCACCCGTGGGTGCCGTGAGGTGCTGATCGCGAGGTGGGCGTACCAGTCGATCGGCGTGGTGGCGAACTCCTGCAGGCCGATCGCCGCCGCCTCGGGGTCGGCCATCGGGAACATGAACCCGGTGCGGCCCAGCAGCCGCACCGTGCGCGCGTTGATCGGCAGGTGCCGGACCAGCGGGTTGACCGCCCAGCCGGCGTACTGGGCGACCCGGCAGGCGTTCACCGTGACCAGTCGCGCGACCAGCCGCGGCAGGTGCAGCGGGCCGAGCATCGTGGCGAAGGTGTCGCCGGGGACGCCGCACATGGCGAAGATCCCGCGCACCCGCTCCGGGTGGCGGTAGGTCATCTCGAAGGCGGTGTTGACGCCCATCGACCAGCCCATGAGGACCGCGCTGTCGATCCCGAAGTGGTCCATGACGGACAGCCCGTCCTGGACGAAGTGCTCGATCTCGACGTGCCGGGGATCGGCCGGGCGCTCCGAGCCGCCGACGCCGCGGTGGTTCCACGACACGACCCGCACGCCGCAGTCGGGCTCGAGCAGCCACGGCCACAGGTAGGGGTTCGTGCCGAGCCCGTTGCAGAGCACGACGGTGGGCCCGTCGATCTCCCCGTCGGGGTCGTTCGTCCAGGCGCGGACGTGCGTCCCGTCGTCGGACAGGATGTCGCGGAAGGCGATCGACGCGGACCGGACACGCTGCTCGGGCCGGGGAGCGGAGGTCGACATGGTGCCGATTCTGCCGGACCCGGCCAGCCGGCGGCGTGGACGGTCAGGCGTGGAGCGAGACCGAGCCGTCGGCAAGCGGGGTACGCCGGGCCGCGGCGCGGTCCGCGAGGAAGCGCTCGACGTCCTCGCGCTCGGCGCGCCGGCGGGTGCAGTCGGTGAGCGCGACCATGGCGTTGCGGCGCGCCCGTAGCTGGAGGGCGACGGCCCAGGAATGGAGGAGACGGGTGGGAGGTGTCATCGCGAGACCGCTCCGGATGGGGGATGGGGGAAGGCCCACGCTACGGCCGCCCGGGGTGACGGCAGGTCACGTCGGGGTGACATCTGGGTGAACCGCCGCGCGGGTGGCGCGGGTGGCGCCGACGCTGGCGACCACGACGCAGCCGATCGCGACCCATTGGACGGGCGCGAGCGCCTCGCCGACGACGGCGAGCCCGGCGAGCGCGGCGGCGGCCGGCTCCAGGCTCATCAGCACCCCGAAGGTCGCCGCGGGCAGGGTGCGCAGGGCGGCGAGCTCGGCGCTGTACGGCACCACCGAGCTGAGCAGGCCCACGGCCGCGCCGAGCACCAGCACCCGCCGGTCGGCCAGGTCGGCGGCGTCGACGGTGAGCAGCAGCGGCGTCAGGAGGAGGACGGCGACCAGGCTGGCCACCGCCAGCCCGTCGATGCCCTCCCACCGCCGGCCGGTGGCGGCGCTGGACAGGATGTAGCCGGCCCAGGCCGCCCCGGCGAGAACGGCGTACGCGATGCCGACGGGGTCGAGATGGCCGCGCTCGAAGCCGAGCAGCAGCACCCCCAGCGCCGCGAGCACCACCCAGCCGAGGTCGCGCGGGCGGCGGAACCCGATCGTGGCCAGCACCAGCGGCCCGATGAACTCGATCGTCACCGCGACCCCGATCGGGATCCGGGAGAACGACTGGTAGATGCCCCAGTTCATCGCGCCGAGGCAGGCGCCGTACCGGGCGGCGACCAGCCAGTCCTCCCGGGTGCGCCCCCGCAGCCGCGGCCGCGCCCACAGCATGAGCACCAGCGAGCTGGTCGCCAGCCGCAGCCACACCACGCCGTTCGGCGCGATGTCGTCGAAGAGCAGCTTCGCGAACCCCGCACCGAGCTGCACCGACCCGATCCCCAGCAGCACCAGCCCGATCGCCAGACCCACCGGCGGTCCGTGGCGAGGGGTCGGGTGCACGGTGCAAACGTAGGACGACTCCTGGGAAAGCGACGAACCGCCGACCCGGTGGGGTCGGCGGTTCGCGGGCCGGTGGGGATCAGCCGGTGGGGATCAGCCGGTGGGGATCACTTGCCGACGACGAGCCCGTCGATGGTGACCTTGCGGCCGTTCTTGCCGATGACCTTGATCTTGAGCGTGCCGGTCTGGACGTTCGAGAAGTCGGCGAGGGCGATGGTGGCCTGGCCGGTGCCCTTGAGGCCGACCTTCTTCAGCAGGGTGCCGTTCCAGGTGACCTTGATCTTGCCGCCCTTCTTGGCCTTGGTGACCAGGAGCGTGAGGTGGCGGGCCTGGACACCGGGCAGGACCAGATTGCGGCCCTTCCTCTTCGTCGTGGTCGCGGTGCCGTTGAAGGCGCCGGCCTTCGCGACCCGCTTCCACTTCTTGCCGGCCAGGGCGGTGTCGTCGAGCGGGACCGTCGTGCAGCGCTCGTCGGAGCGGAACCCGAGGTTGTCCGCCTTGTCGGTGCCCTGCACCTGGAAGCAGTAGGTGCCGCCGAAGGCGCCGGCGAACTGCCGCGACGAGCTGGTCACGTCGTCGCCGATGACCTGCTGCGGGCCGAACCCGCTGTTCCAGGACGCCGAGCGGACCATCACGTCGGTGCTCTTCACGCCCGACAGCGAGTCGGTGACGCTCCAGGAGACCGGGAACGACGGCGTCGCGACCTGGGCGCCGGGACCGGTCACCTGGGCGGCCGGGCCGGCGATGTCGAGGAAGTCCGCCTCGACGTACGACGAGAAGCCGTTCTCCACGACGCCGGTCGCGACCACGTTGCCCTCCCGGTCCATGGCGGCGGCGAAGGGGCCGTCGGCCGTCCCGGCGTCGTACTCGCCGAAGCCGAGGACCGGGTTGGTCCGGTGCCGCAGCGTCAGCCGGTCCGCGTCGTCGTGGACGACGACCTGGGCGCCGCGGTCGGAGACCAGGCTGAGGTGCCGCTGGTTGGTGACCGTGCCCGGGTCCGCGAGCCCGGCGCCGCCGAAGTCCTGGCCGGGCTTGGCGACCGCGGCGCGGATGACGTAGGTCGTGCCGTTCTCGAAGGCGGTCCAGGTGACCTGCATCGTCCCGTTGGGGCTGACCGCGAGGTCCCGGAAGGCGGTGCCGACCCCGCCGGGGGAGACCAGCTCGGCGCCGCCGAGCCCACCCGCGGCGTCGACCCGGGTCACGACCGCCCGGGCCCCGGCGTCCTCCCAGCCGCCGACCAGGACCGCGCCGCGGCCGTCGTCGGCGATCGCCGCCACCGTCTCCTCGGACAGGTTGCCGTTCCACGCGACGGGCTTCGGGCTGGTCCAGCCCGCGCCCGCGGTGCGTCGCGTGACCATGACCTCGTCGCCGCCGTCGTCGGTGAAGTACGACATCAGGACGGCGCCGGCCGGGCTCACGTCCAGCGACGGGCGGAAGGTGTGCGCCCCGAAGGTGGTGAACTGAGGGGTGCCGCCCTTGGCCCACACGGTGGCCGACACCCGGTGCGCGCCGTCGTTCTCGGCCTCGTAGGCGAGGTGCACCCGGCCCGCGCCGTCCATGTCGGCGTCGATCCACTCGACGGTCTCGACATCGACAGCCGGGCTGAGCGGCGTCGAGCCGTCCCAGCTCCCGTTGCCGAGGTGGCGGGAGCCGCGCACCCGGTGCTCGCCGCCGATCGTCTGGTTCCACACGACGGCCAGGTCGCCGGCGTCGTTGGCGACGGCCCGGACGTCGTGGGCGTCGGTGACCGCGGTCGCCGTGACGGCCTTGGGGGCGCCCCAGACGCCGTCGGTCGCGATCGCGGCGTACACACGGGTGCCGCCCACGACCGGACGTGACCAGGCGGCGATCGCGTCGCCGGAGCCGAAGGCGGCGACGTCGACCGAGGTCGGGACGTCGCCGGAGCCGCTGATGTTGCCGCCGTCGATGCCGCCGACCCCCTGGGCGGGGCTGCTGGTGAGGCTGAGCGTGCCGACAGCGAGCGCTGCGGTCGTCAGTCCGAGAAGCTGCTTTCGCATTCGTGGTGCCTTTCGTAGGAGCCCGCGGTCGGGCTGATGACACCCACGCTCGCCGCGGAGGGGTACCGGTCACATCCGCGAGCACCACCGAACCAAGGTCCGGCGCCACGGAGACAACCCACGGAGACCCGGAGCCAAGATCTGGCGAACCCCCTACGATGCCGAGGGTGCGCTCGCCCGTGCTCGTCTCGCGGACCGTCGAACGGGCGCGCCTGACGGCCGCGCTCGACGGCCTCCGGGAGGGTCGGGGCGGGCTCTGGGTGCTCCGCGGCGACCCGGGTATCGGCAAGTCCCGGCTGGCCACCGCACTCGCGGCCGACGCCGCCGTGCAGGGCCTGGAGGTGCTGTCCGGCCGCGCCGTCCCCTCCGGTACGCCGACCCCGCTCCGCCCGCTCAGCGAGGCCCTGCTCGCCTGGCTGCGCACCCGCAGCGTCCCCGAGGACCGGCTATTGGCGCCGTACCTCCCCACGCTCGCGCGGCTCGCGCCCCAGCTCGGTCCGGTCGCCCCCGACGCGCCGTCGTCGGTGATGCTGCTCGGGGAGGGCCTCCTACGCCTGGCGCAGGCGGTGCCGGCCCCGGGCATGGTGCTCGTCGTCGAGGACCTGCACTGGGCCGACCCGGAGACCCTGGCGCTGGTGGAGTACCTCGGAGACCACGCCCGCGACGTCCCCCTCGTGGTGCTCGTGACCAGCCGGCTCCACGAGTCGCCCGCCGCCAACGAGCTGGTCGCCGCGCTGGAGCGGCGGCGCTGCGCCGAGGCCGTCGACCTGCTGCCGATGGAGGACGACGACGTCGCCGCGGTCGCGATCGCCTGCCTCGGCGGGGAGCCGCCGGGCGAGGTCGTCGGGTGGCTGCAGCGGTACAGCGCGGGCTACCCGCTGCTCGTGGAGGAGATGCTGGCCGACCTGCGCGACGCGGGTGCCCTCGCCGAGCAGGACGGCTCCTGGTCGCTCGTGGCGCCGCTGCCCGTGATGGTGCCGCGGCCCTTCGTCCGTTCCGTCGAGGGCCGGCTCGCCGAGGTCGGGCCGGTCGCGCGCGAGGTCGCCACGGCGGCGGCGATGCTCGGCCCCGAGCTCGACTGGCGGCTGGTGGCCTCCGCGCTCGGGCTCTCGGAGGGCGTCGTCGCGGCGGCGCTCGGCGAGCTCCGCGACCAGCGCCTGGTCGTCCCGGCCCCGCCGGACCGGTTCGTCTTCCGCCACGCGCTCACCCGCGAGGCGGTCCTCGGGGGCCTGCTCGCCCCCGAGCGCTCCCGGCTCGCGGGGCTCCTCGCCGCCGCTCTCGCGACCCGGACGACCGACGACGCCGCGGCCGCCGAGGACCACCACCAGCTCGCCGAGCTGTTCGAGGCCGCCGGGGACGACGCCCGGGCGGTGGAGCTGTGGCTCGCGACGGCCCGCGACGCGATCGGCCGCGGTGCGCTGGTCAGTGCCGGCGAGGCCATCCGCCGGGCGCTGGACCGCTGCGCGCCGGGCAGCGCGCTCGAGGTCCGGGTGCGCGAGGCGGAGGTCGAGGTGCACGCCCTCGCCGGCGACGTACCCCGGGCGCTGACCGCGGGGGAGCGGCTGACCGCCGAGCTCGCCGGCGAGCCGGGCCGGCTGGCCGCCGTACGGCTCCGGCTGGCGCGGGCGCTCCTCGCCGGCGGCCTGTGGAACGAGGCGGACGCGCTGCTCGCCGGCGCGGCCGGGCACGACCCGGTCCAGGAGGACGTGCTCGCCGCCCGGCTCGCGCTGGGCCGGGAGGACGACGTGGCCGCGGCTGAATGCGCCTCAGCAGCGCTCGCGGCCGTCGGGGAGGACCGCCCGGAGATCGCGTGCGAGGCGTGGGAGGTGCTCGGACGGGCCGCTCGCGCGCGGGACTTCGTCGCCGCCGAGGACGCCTTCGAGTCCGGCTACCGGCTCGCCGACGCCCACGACCTGCCGCTGTGGCGGTGCCGGCTGCTGGCGGCGCTCGGCTCGCTCGACCTCGCGGCGCGCCGCCCCACCGAGGACCGCCTGGTCGCCGCGCGCCAGCTCGCCCTCGGCGCCGGGGCGATCGGGACCGCCGCCCGGATCGAGATCGAGCTCAACATGGTCCGGATCCGCTACCTCGACCTCGACGACGCGATGGAGGCGATCGGCAACGCGATCGCCATGATGACCCGGCTCCGGCTGCCCGACCTCGCCATGGCCTACCTCCTGCGGGCCGCGACCCAGGGGCTGGCCGGCGACACGCAGGCGATGGAGGCCGACATCGCGGTCGCGGCCGGCGAGCCGATGGACGAGGCGCTGCGCGCGGTCGGCGTCCCCGGCCACGTGCGGGGCTTCGTCGCCCTCGCCCACGGCCGGTACGACGAGACGCGGGCCCAACTCGCGACGGCGATGGAGTACCACCGCCTCTCGCCCAGCCTGCCGTTCTCGCTGCGCGGCCTCTGGGCGCTGCTCGAGACGGCGCTGACCGACGACGGCGCGGCCGCGCGCGAGGAGGTGCGGACGGGGCCTCAGGCCAACAGCCCGCACAACCTGTTCGCGCTGCGCTACGCCGACGCGATCGCCCTCGGCCGCGCGGGGGACACCGCCGAGGCGGAGCGGGTGTTCGCCGACGCCGAGTGGGGGCTGCCGGGCCGCGAGCCGTGGCCCGAGCTGCACGCCCGGCTCCTGGTCGCGGTCGCCGCCGCCCGTGACGGCTGGGGCACGCCGGAGCCGTGGCTCCGGCACTGTCTCGACGGCCTCGTCGGCTACGGCCTCACCGAGGCCGCGTCGGGCTGCCGGGTCGCGATGCGCGAGGCCGGCTTCGCCGTGCCCCGCAAGGCGGCGGGCGCGCAGCGGGTGCCGCCCCACCTCCAGCGCCTCGGTGTCACCGCCCGCGAGCACGACGTGCTCGAGCTGGTCGCCGAGGGACTGCAGAACCGGCAGATCGCCGAGCGCCTCTACCTCTCGGTCCGCACCGTGGAGACCCACGTGGCCCGGCTGCTCCAGCGCACCGGCTGCGCGGACCGCGGCGGGCTCGCCGCCCACCTGCGGCCCTGACTGGCCCTGACCGGCCCTGACCGGCCCTGGCCGGGCCGGCCAGGTCAGAGCGTGATGCTCGGCCGGGCGGCCAGCCCGAGGTCCTCGACGACCTCGAGCCGCTCGCACCACCACGACCGGGCGGTGTCGTGCGTGCCGGGGGCGAGCGCCGCCTCGAGCTCCGGTACGGCGGCTACGTCGGCCAGTTCCACGAGGACCGTGCAGCGGTCGTGGCCGGAGGCGAGCAGCCAGCGGCTGGTGACGAACCCGGGCAGGCGGCGCAGCCACGGCGCGACCTCGCCGCGCAGCCGGGCCAGCACCTCGTCGCTGCGGTCGGGGACCAGGACCAGGGTGGCCAGCAGCGTCGTCATGGGTCCAGCCTCGGGCGTCGCCGGGTGCACTACATCCGTGGCGGCCACGGACACAAGAAGATTCGCGTGCCGGCCGATGACTTCCGTCGGTGGTCGGGGTCACAGTGGGGAGGACCAGTCGGTGCGGAGCCGGCGCGCAGTCGAGGAGGAAGCGATGACGACGATCCTGATGGTGGGCACGCGCAAGGGCCTGTGGGTGGGCCGCTCCGAGGACCGGCGGGACTGGACGCTCACCGGGCCGCACCACGACATGGAGGAGGTCTACTCCTGCCTGGTCGACACCCGGGGTACGACGCCGCGGCTGTTCGCCGGCGCCTCGTCGAGCTGGCTCGGCCCCCAGCTGCGCTGGTCCGACGATCTGGGTGCGACCTGGCAGGAGACCCCGAACGGCGCGATCCGGTTCCCGGAGGGTGCCGGCGCCACGGTGGAGCGGATCTGGCAGATCGTGCCGGGCGTCGAGGACGGCGTGCTCCACGCCGGCACCGAGCCGGGCGCGGTCTTCACCTCCGACGACGGCGGCGAGAGCTTCCGGCTGGAGGAGGGCCTGTGGAACCACCCGCACCGCGCCGAGTGGGGCGAGGGCTTCGGCGGCCAGGCGTTCCACACCGTGCTCCCGCACCCCGACGACGCCCGCTCGCTCACCGCCGCCATCTCGACCGGTGGCGTCTACCGCACCAGCGACGCCGGCGCGTCCTGGGAGCCGCGCAACCAGGGCATCCGCGCCGACTTCCTCCCCGAGGAGCAGCGGTACCCCGCGTTCGGCCAGTGCGTCCACAAGGTCACCCGCCACCCGCGCCGGCCCGAGCGGCTCTACGCCCAGAACCACGGCGGCGTCTACCGCTCCGACGACGAGGGCGGCTCCTGGACCTCCATCGGCGACGACCTGCCCAGCGACTTCGGGTTCCCCATCGTCGTCCACCCGCACCGGCCGGACACGATCTGGGTCTTCCCGCTCGGCGGCGGCGATCGGCGCTATCCGCCGCACGCGCAGGCGCGGGTGTGGCGCTCCGACGACGCGGGCGAGTCCTGGACGGCGTACGGCGACGGGTTGCCCGACGCCTTCTACGTCGGCGTCATGCGCGACGCGATGTGCGTCGACGCGCACGACCCGGCCGGCCTCTACTTCGGTGCCCGCAACGGCTCGGTGTGGGCCTCGACCGACGACGGCGAGAGCTGGCGCCCGATCGCCGCGGACCTGCCCGACGTGATGTCGGTCAAGGCCGGATCGTTCTGAGTAGGCTGCGCGCCGTGCCCGCCTTCTCGCAGACCCACGAGACCACGATCGACGCCCCGGCCGCGACGGTGCACGGCCTCGTCTCCGACTTCCACGAGTGGATCCACTGGTCGCCGTGGGAGGGCCTCGACCCCGACCTGGAGCGCACGTACGACGGCGCGGGCGTCGGCGCGTCGTACCAGTGGTCGGGCAACAAGCAGGCCGGCGAGGGCCGGATGACCTTCACCTCCATCACGCCGGAGCAGGTCGTGGTCGACCTGGAGTTCCTCAAGCCGTTCAAGGCGCAGAACGTCGTGACCTTCGACCTCACCGCGGACGGCGACCGCACCCGGGTCGCCTGGACCATGAGCGGCCGGCGCAACCTGCTGTTCGCGGTCATGGGCAGGCTGTTCTTCGACAAGGCGATCGGCAAGGACTTCGACAAGGGCCTCGCGTCGCTCAGGTCCGTCGCGGAGGCGAAGCAGGCCTGAGCTCCCCTCCTGTCGGGGAGCGGCGTAGCCTTGAGGCATGCCCACCCTCCGTTCCGCGACGTCCACCTCGGGCCGCAACATGGCCGGCGCGCGTGCCCTCTGGCGCGCGACCGGCATGACCGACTCGGACTTCGGCAAGCCGATCATCGCCATCGCGAACTCCTTCACCGAGTTCGTCCCCGGTCACGTCCACCTGCGTGATCTCGGCAAGATCGTCGCGGAGTCGGTCGTGGCCAACGGCGGCGTCGCGAAGGAGTTCAACACGATCGCCGTCGACGACGGCATCGCGATGGGCCACGGCGGCATGCTCTACTCCCTGCCGAGCCGCGAGCTGATCGCCGACGCCGTGGAGTACATGGTCAACGCCCACTGCGCCGACGCGATCGTGTGCATCTCCAACTGCGACAAGATCACCCCCGGCATGCTGCTCGCCGCGCTGCGGCTCAACGTCCCCGTGGTCTTCGTGTCCGGCGGTCCGATGGAGGCCGGCAAGACCACCGCGATCGAGGGCATCGTCCACTCCAAGCTCGACCTGGTCGACGCGATGGTCGCCTCCGCCAACGAGGCGGTCAGCGACGACCAGCTCGACGTCATCGAGCGCTCGGCCTGCCCGACCTGCGGCTCCTGCTCGGGCATGTTCACCGCCAACTCGATGAACTGCCTCACCGAGGCGATCGGCCTGTCGCTGCCGGGCAACGGCTCGACCCTGGCCACGCACGCCAAGCGCCGCGCGCTGTTCGAGGAGGCCGGCCGGGTCGTCATGGACCTGTGCCGCCGCTACTACGACGAGGACGACGACTCGGTCCTGCCGCGCAATATCGCCAACCGCTCGGCGTTCGAGAACGCCGTCGCCCTCGACGTCGCGATGGGCGGCTCCACCAACACCGTGCTGCACCTGCTGGCCGCCGCCCGCGAGGCCGAGCTCGACTTCGACGTCCACGACATCGACGCGATCTCGCGCCGGGTGCCCTGCCTGTCGAAGGTCGCGCCCAACTCCCCGAAGTTCCACATGGAGGACGTCCACCGCGCCGGCGGCATCCCCGCCCTGCTCGGCGAGCTGCGTCGCGGCGGCGCGCTCAAGGAGGACGTCCACTCCGTCCACGCGCCCGACCTCGACACCTGGCTCGGGAAGTGGGACATCCGCGGCGAGAGCCCGTCGGCCGAGGCCCTCGAGCTGTTCCAGGCCGCCCCGGGCGGGGTCCGCACGACCGAGCCGTTCTCGACCGAGAACCGCTGGGGCACGCTCGACACCGACGCCGCCGAGGGCTGCATCCGCGACGTCGAGCACGCCTACTCCGCCGACGGCGGCCTGGCCGTGCTGACCGGCAACATCGCCGCCGACGGCTGCGTCGTCAAGAGCGCCGGCGTGCCGGAGGAGTGCCACACCTTCCACGGCACCGCGGTCGTCTTCGAGTCCCAGGAGGCCGCCGTCGAGGGCATCCTCGGCAAGAAGGTCGAGGAGGGCCACGTCGTGGTCATCCGCTACGAGGGCCCCAAGGGCGGCCCGGGCATGCAGGAGATGCTCTACCCGACGGCCTTCCTCAAGGGTCGCGGCCTGGGCCAGAAGTGCGCGCTGATCACCGACGGCCGCTTCTCCGGCGGCACCAGCGGCCTGTCCATCGGGCACATCTCGCCCGAGGCGGCCGGCGGCGGCCTGATCGCGCTCGTCGAGGACGGCGACCCGATCTCGATCGACATCCCCCACCGGACCATCCACCTCGACGTCGACGAGCACACGCTGTCCGAGCGCCGGGTCCTGCAGGAGAAGCGCGACAAGCCCTACACCCCGCTCGACCGCCAGCGCACGGTCTCCGCAGCGCTCCGCGCGTACGCCTCGATGGCCACCGCGGCCTCCGACGGCGCCTACCGCCGTGTCCCCGACTGACCGGCGCTGATCGGCCGCCATGGGGAAGATCCACGCACGGGTGGAGGGACGCCTGCGCTCGTTCGTCGAGCGCCAGCACGTGTTCTTCGTCGGCACGGCGCCGCTGGCCGGCGACGGCCACGTCAACGTGTCCCCGCGCGGCGTCCCCGGCAGCTTCGGGATGCTCGACGAGCACACGTTCGCCTGGGTGGACACCTCCGGCAGCGGCAGCGAGACCATCGCGCACCTGCGGGAGAACGGCCGGATCGTCGTGATGTTCTGCGCCTTCGAGGGCCCGCCCAACATCCTCCGGTTCCACGGCCGCGGCCGGGCGGTGACCATCTACGACGAGGAGTACGCCGGGTTCGCGGGCCGCTTCGACGACGTACCCGGCGCGCGGGCGGTGATCGTGGTCGACATCGAGCGGATCTCCGACGCGTGCGGCTACGGCGTGCCCCTCATGGAGTACGCCGGCGAGCGGGATCTCCTGCCGCGCTACTTCCGCCGCAAGGGCGTCGAGGGCTCGGCCGACTACCGGCGCCGCAAGAACCGCACCAGCATCGACGGCCTGCCCGCCTACGACTACGACCCGCTCGACGAGTGGGCGACGCGCCAGGGGCTGGACCGGATCCGGGCGCGGCTGGCCGCCCAGATCGACGGCTGGGCCGAGCCCGCGTCGTACGCCCTCGCCCTCGACGGCGTGATCGGCCACGTCGACGGGCCCGGCGGGCCGCGCCGGCTGCCGGCCGTCGTCCTGGCGACCGTGCTCAAGCACGACGGCTCCACGGCGACCCTCGACGTCAGCCGCCAGCAGCTCGACGAGGCGATCACCGCGCTCGCGCCGGCCACCGCGTGCACCGCGGTCGACCACCCGGACCTCGCCGCCTGGCGGGCGCTGCGCGACGCCCACGACGAGCGCGGCGGCGCGATCGCCGCGGTGTTCGTCGGCGACGCCGCCGATCCGGTGACGTCGCCGATCGACGCCGACCTGCGGGGCCGCTGGTGACTCCTCCGCACCGCCTGGCCGCGGTCGTCATCCTCGGGATGGCGCTGCTGCTCGCCGCCTTCACCGACCCGGGCCACGGCGCGCGCGACGACTCCGGCGTGCTGCGCCCACTGACCGCGCCCGTCCCGAGCCGGGCCGCCGAGCCGCCGCCGGCGCCCGACCCGGCCCCGGCGCCTGCGCCGGCCGCGCCTACCGCGACGCCGCGCTGGCAGGCCGAGCCGGTGCTCCCGGACCGCGGGATGCTCATCGCCTACTACGGCACTCCCGGCACCGGGGCGCTCGGCGTCCTGGGGGAGACCTCGCCCACGAAGGCGTTCAAGCGGCTCAAGCGCGCCGCCCGGCCCTTCAAGCGTCCCGGGCGGCCGGTGCGCCCGGTGTTCGAGCTGATCGTCACCATCGCCGACGCCCATCCCGGCAAGGACGGCGACTTCAGCCACGACGTCAAGAAGAAGCACGTCCGCCGGTACGTCGACGCCGCCCGCGAGCTCGGCGCGCTCCTCGTGCTCGACATCCAGACCGGCCGCTCGGACTTCCTGACGGTCGCCCAGCGCTGGTCGTGGGCCCTCGAGCAGCCGCACGTCGGCCTGGCCATCGACCCGGAGTGGCGGATGCGGCGCCACCAGGTCCCCGGCCGGGTGATCGGCAGCGTCGGCGCCGGCGAGGTCAACCGCACCAGCAGGTGGCTGTCCCGGCTGGTCGTCGAGCACGACCTGCCGGAGAAGCTGTTCGTCGTCCACCAGTTTCGGAACTCGATGGTGCGCCACATCGGGCGGATCAAGCCCCGCGACGGCCTCCAGCTGGTCCAGCACGTCGACGGCTTCGGCACCCGCGGCCAGAAGCTCGACACCTACCGCGCCGTCGCGCGCCCGGACATCTTCGCGATGGGGTTCAAGCTGTTCTACGACGAGGACGTCCGGCTGATGGGCGCCAAGGCGGTCCACAAGATCCGGCCGCGCGTCCGCTTCGTGTCGTACCAGTGACCGACCGGCTGAGGGGATCGCGATGGCCCAGGTGAACGAGCACGGCCAGGCGGTCGGCGACCCGGTCCCCGGCTGGGAGCCGCGGCCCTGGCCGGAGCCGGTCGTGCTCGAGGGCCGGTATGTCACCGTCGAGCCGCTGACCTCGGCCCGCTACGCCGACCTCTTCGCCGCGACCTGCGGGCCCGGCGACGCGGACCTGTGGACCTACCGGCCGATCCCGAGGCCGGGCTCCCTCGCCGAGCTGTGGATGCACCTCGCGGCCCACCTCGACGACCCCGCGATGGCGACCTTCGCGCTCGTGCCGCTGGAGGGCGCGGCGGCGGGCGCGGCGGCCGGCCTCGCGTCGTACCAGAGGATCGAGCCGGCCCACGGCCAGGTCGAGGTCGCCGGCGTCCTCCTCGGCCGGGTCCTGCAGCGCACCCGCGCCGCGACCGAGGCCCTCCACCTGCTGATGCGGCACGCCTTCGACGACCTCGGCTACCGGCGCTTCGAGTGGAAGTGCGACAGCCTCAACGAGCCCTCCCGGCGCGCGGCGCTGCGGCTCGGGTTCATCGAGGAGGGCCGCTTCCGCCACCACATGGTCACCCAGGGCCGCAACCGCGACACCGACTGGTTCTCGGTCACCGACGCCGAGTGGCCGCGCGTCCGCGCGGCCCACGAGCGGTGGCTGGACCCGGGCAACTTCGACGACGCCGGGTGGCAGCGCGCCTCGCTGGGCGCGCTCACGTCCTCCTAGCGACCGAGGACCTGCAGCACCGACTCCGCCTGCGCCCGGGCCCCGGCGGAGTTGGGGTGTGCGGGGACGGCGACCGCGAGGCCGTTGAGGGAGATCACGCCCAGCCCCTCGACGTACCTCGTCAGCGGGCCGGTGCACACGTGGTGGCCGGTGCTGAGCGGGTGGGTGTCGACCAGCTCCGCGCCGCCGCGCTGCGCCGCCCGGGCCAGCATGGCGTTGAGCTGCGCGAAGACCCCGTGCAGGTAGGCCATGTCGGCGTTGGTGATCGGCACGACCGGCCAGCAGCCCCGCTCCGGGATGGCGTCGAGGTAGTTGACCAGCAGCACCCGCGCGTGCGGCGAGCGGCGGCGGATCTCCTGCAGCGCCGCCACCACCTTGTCCTCGGAGGCGACGATGTTCTCGGCCAGCTGATCCACGCCGCCGCGGGTGAACCGCTGCTTGCACGCGCCCAGCGGCGGCTGGGAGACGTCGATCAGCGGCAGCACGTCGGGCAGCGGCAGCGCGGGCGCGGGAATGCCGATCGGCGAGAGCGAGATGCACGACATCGCACCGCTGGCGATGCCGGCGTCGTTGCCCCCGATGCCGACCGTCACGAGGTCGGTGGTCGGCGTGAGCCGGTCGAACTGCGGGGCGTTGACGCCCCCGAGCGGCAGCCGCTGCGGCTGCGTGAAGTGATCGGTGGTCGCCGACCCGCAGGTCGCGTCCCGGAAGGTCGCGACGCCGAGCCGCTTCGCGACCAGCTTCGGGTAGTTGCTGTGCGACTGCGCGCAGTCGATCGGCACGTGGGTCGCGTCGGGCAGGCCGTCCTTGTCCAGGAAGACCACGTCCGCCGACCACGAGTCGCCCAGCGCGACGTACTCGTCGTAGGCCGGCTCGGCGGCGGCTGGTTCGGCGGCGGCCGGGGCGGCGTGTGTCGGAGCCTGGACGGCGACGGCGAGCGCCGGGGCGGCCAGGGACAGGAGGCCGAGCAGGGTGGAGGTACGACGAGGGAGCATGCTCTCCACAACGAGCGGATGTGACAGCGGTCACTCCCGCCCTCGTGTCGGAGGGGCGTGCTTGGCTCCCTCCATGGACCAGCGGATCAGCTTCATCACCCTCGCCGTGGCCGACCTCGACGCCACCCGCCGCTTCTACCGCGACGGGCTCGGGTGGACGCCGGAGCTCGACGTGCCCGGCGAGGTGCTGATGTTCCGGGCCGGTCAGCACCTCGTGCTGTCGCTGTGGGAGCGCAGCCACTTCGAGGCCGAGGTCGGTGCCACCATGACCGGGCCGGGCGTCGCACCGCTGACGATCGCCCACAACCTGTCCACGGCCGAGGGCGTCGACGAGGTGCTGGCGACGGCCCGGTCCGCCGGCGCGGCGGTCGTGCAGCCGGCCGAGCAGCGCGACTGGGGCGGCTACTCCGGCTACTTCGCCGACCCCGACGGCTACCGGTGGGAGATCGCCTACAACCCCGGCCCGGTGGGGGAGGTGGTGCTTCCGTGAGCTGACCTTCGGAGGCGGCCCTCCGGCTCTCCTGCTTTCCGGCTCTCCGGGCCCTGCGGACTCAGGGGCGGGGGGATCCGAGATCGGGGCGCTCGGTGCCGAGCAGGTCGCTGGCCAGCGGGCGACCGGCGGTGTCGAAGGCCCGTGTCTCGAGGACGATCCCGTCGAGGGGGAGCTCGGTGTCGGCCCAGGCCGCGACGTAGACGTAGCCGTCGCTGGGGACCGCGCTGCGCCAGGTGCCGGGAGCGGTCGCGGTGCCGACCCGCATCTCCACCCGGCCGACGGCGGGGTCGACGCGGTACGACCGGTCGACGCCGAGGTCGGTGACCACCCCGGGGCGGTCGAGCGGGGTCGCGTAGCTCCACCCGCCCGCGTCGACGCTCGTCAGCGGCCGGTCGGCGCTCGGCTGCTCGACCACCGACTTCGACTGCGGTCCGGCGACCATCGACCCGTCCGTGCCGTAGGCGGCGTCGCGGCACAGGTACTCCGTGCCCGTCGCCGCGTCCCGGGCGAGGACGACCGCGACCGCTCCGCTGCCGGTGCGGGCCTCCTGGGTGAAGACCGGGGCGTAGCGGCCGGCGTCGAAACCCATCGACCGGGCGCAGTGGTCGATCACCCGCTGGGCCGCACCCGGCGACAGCGGGCCACCGCCGATGTCGTCGACGGGGGTGGTCGGTGTGGTGGTCGCGGTGGGCACGGTGGTGGTCGCGGCGGGACGGGGGCGGGAGCCGTCGCCCCCAGGAGCACCGCGCTCCCGGTCGCGATCACGCCGACGGCGGCGGCCGCCGCCAGCGGCAGCTGCCACGCCGGACGCGGCCGTCGGGGCGCGGGCGCGGCGGACAGGACCTCGCGGAGGATCTCGTCGCGGCGTGCCGGAGCGAGCGTGGGACGGGGTACGTCGTGGGGGCTGAGCGGGTTCATCGACGCTCCTCCTGTTCGGTCGGTTCGGTCGGTTCGGTCGGTTCGGTCGGTTCGGTCGGGGCGAGCACGGCGCCGAGCCGCGTGCGGGCGCGGGAGACCCGGGACTTCACGGTGCCCTCGGCCACGCCGAGGACGTGGGCGGCCTCGGCGATCGAGAGCTCCTCCCAGACGACCAGCTCCACGGCCTCCCGCTGCCCGCTCGGCAGGCCGGCCAGGGCCCGGCGCACGTCGGCCATGCGCCGCTCGTCGTCGACCCGGCGGGCCACGTCGTCGGCGTGGTCCTCCTCGTGACGGCCGGGCTCGTGCTGCTCGATGCGGTCCCGCAGCACCCGGAGCCGCCGCGCCGACCGGCTCAGGTTGCGGCACTCGTTGGCCGCGATCCGCAGCAGCAGCGGTCGTGCGGTAGGGAGCTCGAGGCGGGGCAGTCGTCCCTCGGTCGCCTGCCGCCAGACGGTGGTGAACGCCGCCTGGACGACGTCCTCCGCGCCGCCGGTCGACGCCGTACGACGGAAGGCGAAGCGGAAGACCGCGTCGACATGCCGCTCGTAGAGCGTCGCCAGCGCGGCGGCGTCGCCCCGGCGCAGGAGCTCCCAGTGATCGGTGTCGGCACCGTCCACGAGGACTCCTTCGGAGGTCGGCGGTGGGCACATCGGCGGGGTGCGGGTCGGCGGGCTCACACAGGAGAAGGGTCCGCGAGGGACGGCTCGGTTCCCTCTCCGGCAACTCCCTCTCCGGCAACTCCCTCTCCGGCAACTCCCTCTCCGGTGACCAGTGTGCCGACGTCACGCAGCACGGCGAGCAGGTGCCGGCGTACGCCGGTGGTGGCGCCGGCCCGGTGCACCGCGACCAGGGTGCGGTGCATCGGCGGGTCGAAGCCGCGCGAGACCACGCCGGGCAGCGGCGCCCGGCGCGGGTCGAGGCTGTGCCACAGGCAGGAGGCGACGCCGCTGCTGACCGCCGCCAGCCAGGCGTGCCGCTCGTCGGTCTCGACGGCGACCTCGGGGGTGATCCCGCAGCCCGCGAAGAAGGCATCGAGCGTGGCCCGCCGGTCCGAGCCGGGCGTGGGCAGCACGAGCGGCACGGTGCCGAGATCGGCGAAGGTCACCGGATCCGGCAGCTCGACGTGCGCCGGGGAGTAGAGCCGCACCTCGGCCCGCCCGATCGCGACCTGGGCGAGGTCGCCGGGCACCCGGCTGTCGCAGAGCCCGAGATCGGCTCGGCCCTGCACGACGAGCGCGGCGACCTCGGCCGAGCTGCTGCCGCCGAGCAGGCGGGCGTGGACCGCGATGCCGTGCTCGCGGAGCCCGGCGAGGATCGGTACGGCGAGCGCCGCCTGCAGGGTGGGCGAGGCGGCGATCACCAGCGGCGTCGCCGCCGGTGCCGCGGCGGCGGTGCTGCGGAGCGCGTCGATGCCGCGGAGCACGGCCCGGGCCCGGTGCACGACGGCGTCCCCGCTCGGCGTGAGCACGACACCGCGCCCGTCCCGTGCGAACAGCGCGAGACCCAGCTCCCGCTCCAGCTGGCGGACGGCGCGGCTCAGCGCGGGCTGGGCCACGAACAGCGCCGCCGCCGCGGCGGTCATGCTGCCGTGCTCGGCCGTCGCGACGACGTACCGCAGCTGCTGGATGTTCATCTCGTCCGTGCCTCGATGCTCGCGACCCATGCCGAACGGGTCTTGGACGGGCCACTGCCCGCACCCCGAATCTAGAACGCGTTCCACTCCGGTACCACCCCAGCGAGGAGTTCGCGATGCGCCCCGTCCCCACCGTCCCCCTGCTCCCACGCCTCCTCGCGGTCGGCGTCGGTCTCGCCGCCGGTCTCGCCGGCATCGTCGCGGCGGCTCCGGTGACCACCGCCGCGCCATCGGCCGGAGCAGCGCCATCGGCCGGAGCAGCACCGTCGGCCGCCGCTGCGGCGCCCGCGACCGCGCCGGCCCCGGCCACGCCGCTCGCCGGCCTCAGGGTGCTGCTCACCAACGACGACAGCGCCCGTGGTGCCGATGCGGGCTACGGCACCGACGGCAAGGGCCTCTACGTGCTGCGTCGCGCCCTGTGCACCGCCGGCGCGGACGTCCTCGTCGTCGCCCCGTGGTCGCAGCAGAGCGGCGCCGGCGCGCGGATGACCACGCCCGGGTTCACGCCGGTGTCGATCACGGTGCAGGCCGTGACCCCGCCGGCGGCGTACGCCGACGACTGCGCCGGCACCTCGACCGGCGGCGCCGTCTTCGGCGTCTGCGTCGCCGCCGCGCCGTGCACGTCCGCCTCGCCGTCGGCCTCGCCCGCCGACGCGGTCCACGTGGGCCTGAGCAGGTTCGCGCGGGACTACTGGAGCGGCGGGCCGGACGTCGTCCTGTCCGGCACCAACTTCGGCCAGAACATCGGCGCGACGCTCAACCACTCCGGCACCGTCGGCGCCGTCGTCACCGCGCACGAGTACGGCGTCCCGGCGCTCGCCGTCAGCGCCGAGGTCCCGCGCGACCTGGCCCAGATCCCCAACGTCCCGTTCGCCGCCGCGGGCGACTTCGCCGTCAGGCTGCTCGCGACGCTGGTCAAGCACCGGGCGCTCACCGGCAGCCTGGTGCTCAACGTGAACTACCCGTTCGTCGGCCCCGGCGAGAAGCTGGGCCGGGCGGTCCGGGCGGAGGTGGGCCGGAGCAGCGACCTCGGCCTGACCTTCCTCGACGACGTGCCGGCCGCCGGCGGCACCTACCGCCTCGTCGCCGGCGACCCGGCCCGCGAGACCCGCCCCGGTGCCGACACGACGGCCCTCGCCCGCAACGACATCCCGGTCACCGCGCTCGACGGCGACTGGGGCCGGTCGCTGCCGCTGCAGGTCTGGCTGCTGGTCGCGACGCTGCGCTGACCAATGCCCCGGACTCCCTGCCGGGGGACCCGCCACGATGGCACAGTGGGAGGCGTGGCGGGCACCCCGGCAGGCGAGCTGCTGACGCAGGCCGTCGGCGCCCTGGTCGCCGAGATCCGCGACGGCCGGGAGCCGGCGCTGGCCGACGAGCCGGACGCGGTGCACCAGCTGCGCACGTCGGTACGCCGGCTCCGCAACGTCCTCGCCGGCTTCGGCCGCTACGTCGAGAAGAGGCCCGCGCGCGTGCTGCGCGGCCACCTGGCGTCGTACGGCGCGCTGCTGGGCGCCGGACGCGACCTGGAGGTGCGGGCCGAGGACTGCCGGCGGGTGCTCGCCGAGGTCGGCCGGACCGACCTGGAGCCCGCGCTGGTCGCCCCGCTCCTCGCGGCCCACGACGGCGCGCACACCGTGCTCGTCGACTGGCACGCCTCGCCCGACGCCGTCGCACTCGACCGGCTGCTCGCCCGCTGGGGCGACGAGGTGCCGCTCACCCGCCGGGCCGGCCGGCGCGCGGACCGGGTGAGCACGAAGGTGCTGGACCGCGAGGTGCGCCGGGTCCTCGACCGCGCGGCCCAGGGCGAGACCTCCCACGAGGTCCGCAAGGCCGCCCGCCGGCTGCGCCATGTCGCCGACGCCGTGGGGGAGCGCGACCTGGCGCGGCTGGGCAAGGAGGTGCAGGGCCGCCTCGGCGACCACCGCGACGCCCTGCTCCTCGCCGGCCATCTGTGGTCCGCCGGCGCCCCGGCCGTCGTCGTCGCCCACGTCGAGGCGGCCGCGAGCAGCGCGCTCGACGGCCTCCCCGAGGCCCTCGACGCCCTCCGCCGCGTGCACGGAATCTGAGACCGCCGTCTTGCGATCTGGGACGAAGTGCGACACTGGTTCGACGGCACGACGTGCGGCGGCTACGGTGGCTCCATGCTTGACCTGATTCTCGTACGCACCGGACGCGCCGGCTGAGCCTGACCAGGACTTCCGTCAGACGAACGCCAGCGCGTCCACCCCTCGTTGCCCAGCAACCGAGGGGTTTTTTGTTGAGTACGACATAGCCACCACAGCAGAGACAAGGAACGACTCGGATGAGTGAGCAGCAGGGGTCGGGCGCCGATGCCCAGGCAGAGGGCATCACCGGAGCACAGAGCCTGGTCCGGTCCCTCGAGGCGGCCGGGGTCACCGACATCTTCGGCATCCCGGGCGGCGCCATCCTCCCGGCGTACGACCCGCTGATGGACAGCAGCATCCGCCACGTCCTCGTGCGCCACGAGCAGGGCGCTGGGCACGCCGCGCAGGGGTACGCCGCCGCGTCCGGGAAGGTCGGCGTCTGCATGGCCACCTCCGGACCGGGCGCGACCAACCTGGTGACGCCGCTCGCGGACGCCCACATGGACTCGCTGCCGATGGTCGCCATCACCGGCCAGGTCGGGGCCTCGCTGATCGGCACCGACGCCTTCCAGGAGGCCGACATCCGCGGCATCACGATGCCGATCACCAAGCACAGCTTCCTGGTGACCGACCCCGCGGAGATCCCGACCAAGATCGCCGAGGCCTTCCACATCGCCTCCACCGGCCGCCCCGGCCCGGTGCTGGTCGACGTCACGAAGTCCGCGCTCCAGGCCGGCACGACCTTCGACTGGCCCACCGAGCTCAACCTGCCCGGCTACCGCCCGGTGACCCGGCCGCACGCCAAGCAGATCCGCGAGGCCGCCCGGCTGATCCTCGAGTCCCGCAAGCCGGTGCTGTACGTCGGCGGCGGCACCATCCGCTCCGGCGCGTCGAAGGAGCTGCTGGCCCTCGCGGAGCTGACCGGCATCCCGGTGGTCACCACGCTGATGGCGCGCGGCGCGTTCCCCGACAGCCACCCGCAGCACCTCGGCATGCCCGGCATGCACGGCACCGTCGCGGCCGTCGCGGCGCTGCAGAAGAGCGACCTGATCATCAGCCTCGGCGCCCGCTTCGACGACCGCGTCACCGGCAACCTCGACTCGTTCGCGCCCGGCGCGAAGGTGATCCACGCCGACATCGACCCCGCCGAGATCGGCAAGAACCGCTTCGCCGACGTCCCGATCGTGGGCGATGTCCGCGAGGTCCTGGTCGACCTGGTCACCACCCTGCGCACCGAGCAGGACGCCGGCAACACCGGCGACTACGAGGGCTGGGTGGCGTTCTGCGCCGGCGTGAAGAAGAAGTACCCCTCGGGTACGACGCGCCGGCCGACGGCGGCCTCGCCCCGCAGTACGTCCTCGAGCGCCTCGGCGTCCTCTCCGGCCCCGACACGATCTACACCGCCGGCGTCGGCCAGCACCAGATGTGGGCGGCCCACTTCGTCGGCTACGAGCGCCCCAACACCTGGATCAACTCCGGGGGCTGGGCACCATGGGCTTCTCCGTCCCGGCCGCGATGGGCGCCAAGGTCGCGATGCCCGACCAGACGGTGTGGGCGGTCGACGGCGACGGCTGCTTCCAGATGACCAACCAGGAGCTCGCCACCTGCGCGATCAACGACATCCCGATCAAGGTCGCGGTCATCAACAACGAGTCGCTCGGCATGGTGCGCCAGTGGCAGACGCTGTTCTACAACGAGCGCTACTCCAACACCGACCTGCACTCCAAGCGGATCCCCGACTTCGTCAAGCTCGCCGACGCCTACGGCTGCGTGGGCCTGGCCTGCGAGTCGCCCGACGACGTCGACGCGACGATCCAGAAGGCGATGGAGATCAACGACGTGCCCGTCGTCGTCGACTTCCGGGTCCACCGCGACGCCATGGTGTGGCCGATGGTCGCCGCCGGCACGAGCAACAACGACATCAAGTACGCGCGCGACCTGGCGCCCCAGTTCGACGAGGACGACCTCTGATGGCCAAGCACACCCTGTCCGTCCTCGTCGAGGACAAGCCCGGCGTCTTGGCGCGGATCTCCGCGCTGTTCAGCCGCCGCGGCTTCAACATCGAGTCCCTCGCCGTCGGTCCGACCGAGCACGAGGAGATCTCCCGGATGACGATCGTCGTCAACGTCGAGTCCTCGCCGCTGGAGCAGGTGACCAAGCAGCTCAACAAGCTGGTCGAGGTGATCAAGATCGTCGAGCTCGACGCGGCCGCGTCGGTCACCCGCGAGCTGGTGCTCGTCAAGGTCGGCGCCACGGCGGAGAACCGCGGCGAGGTCCTCGACGTGGTCCAGCTGTTCCGGGCGAAGGTCATCGACGTCGCCTCGGACGCGATCACCATGCAGATCGTCGGCAACGACGGCAAGATCGCCGACTTCCTGCGCGTGCTCGAGCCCTTCGGCATCCGCGAGCTCGTGCAGTCCGGCATGGTGGCCATCGGCCGCGGGTCGCGCTCCATCTCCGAGCGCAGCAAGCCCGTCGCCGTCCCCGTGCCGCCCGCCGCCCACGCCTGAGAACCCCACCCCATCCCCAACCAGCAAGGAGAAGCCCGACGTGGCTGAGATCTACTACGACGACGACGCCGACCTGTCCCTGATCCAGGGCAAGCACGTCGCCGTCATCGGTTACGGCAGCCAGGGCCACGCCCACGCGCTGAACCTGCGCGACTCGGGTGTCGACGTCCGCGTCGGCCTCAAGGAGGGCTCGAAGAGCCGCGCCAAGGCCGAGGAGGAGGGCCTGCGGGTCCTCACCCCGCGCGAGGCGGCGGAGGAGGCCGACGTCATCGTCATCCTCGCCCCCGACCAGGTCCAGCGCCACCTGTACGCCGACGACATCGCCCCGGCGCTCGCCGAGGGCGACACCCTGGTCTTCGGTCACGGCTTCAACATCCGGTTCGGCTACATCAAGCCGCCCGCCGGCGTCGACGTCGTCCTGGTCGCCCCGAAGGCCCCGGGCCACACCGTGCGTCGCGAGTACGTCGCCGGCCGCGGCATCCCGGACATCATCGCCGTCGAGCAGGACGCCTCGGGCAAGGCCTGGGACCTGGCGAAGTCCTACGCCAAGGGCATCGGCGGCACCCGCGCCGGCGTCATCAAGACCACCTTCACCGAGGAGACCGAGACCGACCTGTTCGGCGAGCAGTCGGTGCTGTGCGGTGGTGTCTCGCAGCTGATCCAGTACGGCTACGAGACGCTCACCGAGGCCGGCTACCAGGGCGAGATCGCCTACTTCGAGGTCCTCCACGAGCTGAAGCTCATCGTCGACCTGATGTGGGAGGGCGGCATCGCCAAGCAGCGCTGGTCGGTCTCCGACACCGCCGAGTACGGCGACTACGTCTCCGGCCCGCGCGTCATCGACGCCCGGGTGAAGGAGAACATGCAGGCGGTCCTCGCCGACATCCAGAGCGGTGCGTTCGCCGAGCGGTTCATCGCCGACCAGGACGCCGGCGCGCCGGAGTTCAAGGAGCTGCGGGAGAAGGGTGCCGCGCACCCGATCGAGGCGGTCGGCAAGGTGCTGCGCTCGCACTTCTCGTGGTCGCACACCGACGACGACTACACCGAGGGCTCGGCCGCGCGCTGACCCCCACGGCGTACCCACGAACGCCCTCGGGCCCGTCCGGGCTCCGGGGGCGTTCGCGCGTCAGCGGGACGCGGAGCTCAGCCGAGGCCGGCGAGGACCTCGTCGATCGCCGCCGCGAGCACCGACCCCGACTCCGCCGACAGCACCAGGCTCGGCGCCCCTCCCTCGGCGGGCTCCAGGGCGAGCCAGACGCGGCGCTCGCCGAGGTGGCGGCCGATCCGGACCGTCATCTCCAGCGGGACCAGCCGCGCGGTCATCGGGATCGCCCGGGGCCCGGCGACCACCGGCACCTGGACCACCGCGCTCTGGTGGTAGCGGTCCTCCGGATGGTCGTCCTCGAGGTGCTCGCGCTCGCACCACGCAGGACAGGGCTCCGTGAGCCAGGTGGGTGCCTCTCGGTCCGTCATCGAACGCCCCTCTCTTGCTGGACCGTGACCCTAGGCGGCCCGATCGACACATCGCCGGTCGTCGCCCGCGCTCGTCCACAGCCGTCCGAGCGAAAGCCATCCCAGTATGGTCGCCAAAGCGTGGGCATACGGGAATGATGGCGGCGTGGCGAGAAGAAGACGGGCGGACATCAGCTGGACGGCGTACGCCGTGGAGCTCGGGCGCAACCTGCACAGCGCGCGCACCGCGACGGGGCTCAGCCAGGAGCGGGTCGCGCACCTCGCGGGCATCGCGGGCTTCACCTACCAGAAGTACGAGAAGGGCGAGTCCAAGCCGGGGACGCCGATGAACCCGCAGCTGCAGACTCTGGTCTCGCTCAGCCAGGTGCTGGAGGTGCCGCTCCTCGAGCTGCTGCCGGACTGGGACCCGGACCTGAAGGCCGCCCCCCGCTGAGGCCGCCCCCGCCGCGCCGGCGCTGTCGGCGCCGCGTGGCAGGCTGATCGGCATGGCACTCCCACGGCTGCGCAGCATCGTCCTCGACACCACCGACGTGCCGCGACTCGCGGAGTTCTACCGCCGGCTCCTCGGCTGGTCCTACCCCGAGGGCTACGACATCGACGAGCTCACCGACTGGCGGGTGATCGTCGGCCCGTCGGGGGAACGGATCGCCTTCCAGGAGGTCGCCGAGCTGCCGCCCACCACCTGGCCCTCCCCGGAGGTGCCGCAGCAGCTCCACCTCGACCTCATGGCCGACACGCGCGCCGACCTGGAGGAGAACCACCGCCGCGCGGTCGAGCTCGGCGCCGCCGTACGACTGGACCGGTCCGACGACCCCGAGGAGCCGCTGCGCGTGTACGCCGACCCGGCCGGCCACACGTTCTGCCTGTTCACCCACGACGTGGACTGATCGCCGCGCCGCGCCGCGGTGGGCGGGCCGGTCAGCCGCTCAGCACGAGCAGCACCGCGCCGCCGCCGACCATCGCGACGCCGACCCACTGCAGTCCGGAGAGGCGCTCGCCGAGGAGGGTGACGCCGAACAGGGCCACCAGGACCACGCTGAGCTTGTCGACCGGCGCCACCAGCGAGGTGTCGCCGACCTTGAGGGCCCGGAAGTAGCAGATCCACGAGGCGCCCGTCCCCAGCCCGGACAGGACGAGGAAGACCCAGGTCCGGGTGCTGATCTCGCCCGGCGAGTGGAACTTCCCGAGCGTCAGCAGGATCAGGCCGAGCGTCACCAGGATCACGATGGTGCGGATGAAGGTCGCGACGTCGGAGTCGATGTCCTTCACGCCGACCTTGGCGAAGATCGCCGTCAGCGCCGCGAACACCGCCGACAGCAGCGCCCAGAACCACCAGGTCGACGTCAGGTCCATGTGAGCTGACGCTATCCCAGCGGACCTCAGTGCAGGGCGATGGTGAGGCTGGTGCCCTTGCCGGCGGCGTCCGTGGTGGCGGTCTGGTTGCCGTACGGGCCGGCGGCGACCGGGCCGCCGCTGTCGACCACGAGGCTGTCGACGTGCCCGCCGCCGACGCCGATCAGGAGCTGCCGGACCGTCGAGCCGGGCGGCTCGACGAACTCGGTGCCGGCCGTGGTGCGGTTGGCCCACACGGTGACGACCCAGTCGCCGGGGGTGGCGACGGTCGGGCTGCGGTGGGCCGTGGTCGCCGCCGCCTCCGCGCTGCCGGCCACGGCCGCGACCGGTCCGGACGGGTCGGTGCCGGACCAGGCCAGCACGGTGAGCGTCGCCTTCACGGCCGTCGCGCCGAGGGCCACCGTCACGGTGCGCCCGGCGTCGCCGGTCGCGGCGACGCGCTGCCAGACCACCGTGGTCATCGCGTCGGTGGCGACCGGGGCGCCGACCTGGATCCACCCGGCGGGCGCGGCCGGGACCGTGGTGCTCGAGACGGACGCCACCGCCAGCAGGCCGTCGCCGGGCTGCGTGGTCGCGGGGATCGTGGTGAAGATGCTCGTCGCGTTGGTGACCTTGCCGGTGGCGTCGCGGAACCCGATGGCGCTGGTGCCGCTCTCGATGACCACCTCGGCGCTCGCCGAGGCCGTCGCCCCGCGGTCGTCGGTGACGGTCAGCGTGACGGAATAGGTCCCAGGCCCGGCGTACACGTGCCCCGGTTGCGCTCCCGTGGCCGTGCCTCCGTCCCCGAACGACCAGGCGTACGACGTCACGGTGCCGTCCGGGTCGCTGGAGCCCCGTCCGTCGAAGCTGCACGTCTGGCCCGCGCACGAGGTCTGGATCGAGGCGACCGGGGTCTGGTTCGCCAGCGGCCCGAGGAACATCGTGCCGCTGGACCACTGCGGGTTGACGTCGATGCCGGTGCCGGTCACCCGGGTCCAGGCTCCTCCGGCGACGCCGTTGGCGACGGGCAGGCGCCACAGCTCGTTGGTGGACATGCCGGCCCAGAGCTGCCCGTCGGCGTACACCAGGTTGCGGACGTCGCGCGAGGTGGGGAAGGTCGAGGACGCGACGCTGAACTCCTGGGCGCCGACGATCAGGCTCTCCGGCGAGAACCACCGCCAGAACACCCGCCCCTGCGACTGCCGGGTGTAGTAGAGCCGCCCGTCGGCGTACGCCAGGCCGGTGACGGTCGACAGCTGGGCGTACAGGTTGGGCACCCGGCCGCGATAGGTCTGCGTCCCCCCGCTGGTGGTGACGGTGGTCCAGAGCGGGTCGTTGTAGGGGTCAACGACGACGTCCGGGCCGAAGGCCGTGCCGTCGAAGGTGCGGTAGTGCAGCTTGTTGTCGGTCCAGGCGTAGACCAGCTTCGAGCCGACCATGAACGCGCCGCGGGCGTTGGTCCAGCTGCCCGCTCCGGTCGTGGCGACCGTGGTGGGCGTGGTCGCCGAGGTCCCGGTGAACTGGCGGGTGGTGACCGTCGTCCCCGAGAGCCGGTACAGGCTGCGCGGCAGCACGGGGGAGGGCTGGACGACCGGCGCGGTGCCGCCCTCGACGGGGAAGAAGGCGAGCCGCGCCCGGCGGTACTCGCGGTTGCCGATGTACTCGGTGTCGCTGCCGACGTACAGGCCGTTGTCGGTCGCCAGGAGCTCCTCGGCGCCGACGCCGCGGGGGTGCCGTCCGGGGTTCCAGGACAGCGGGATGCCGCTGAGCGGGTCGAGCGCGGCGAGGCCCGGGCGCGGCACCTGCCCGGCCTGCTCGTCGGCGCCGCTCTGGATCGCGTTCATCCACTTCTGGTGCCCGCCGACGTACACCGCGTTGTCGGCGACGGCGACCGAGAGCAGCGAGTCCTGTCCCGTCGCCGCGACCCAGGTGGGCTCGACGGCCTGGCCGGTGACCGCGACGTCCCAGCGGGCGGCGGAGTCGCACAGCGTCCCGTTGTAGCCCGCGCCGCTCGTGGCGACGACGAAGTAGGAGCCGTCGGGGGAGAAGTCGACGTCGCGGACATAGGAGTCGAAGGCGTTCTTCTGGCAGGCCGGGGTGTAGCGCAGCGTCCGCCAGGCCGGGTCGACGGTCGCGGCGTCGGCGCCGAGCCGGATCATCATCACCTGGTCGCGGTCGAAGGCGTCGGCGTACCGGAAGTTGCCGATCGCGACCAGCCGCGACCCGTCGGGGCTGGCGGACAGCTTCGCGACCCCGACGGGGGCCTTGGCGGTGCCGGACGGCCAGTTGTGGTTGGTCGCGACGTTGATCGCGAGGTAGTCGTCGACGGCGCCGGTCGTCGCGTTGAGCGACGCGAGGCCGCCGCGCGGCAGCGTGTTCACGGTCGTGAAGCTGCCGGCCATCAGGATCCGGTTGCCGACCAGCGCGATGTCGAGGACGCCCCCGTTGGGGCTGGGGTTCTTGAACCCTGGCACCAGGGCGCCGGTGCTGGTGTCGATCTTGATCAGGTTGCGGACCTTCGTGGTGCCGGCCAGCTTGAACGTGCCGCTGACGAACAGCGCCGTGCCGTCGGGCGTGGGCGCGATCGCGGTCACGCTGCCGTCGAGGGCGGGGGCGAAGGCGGTGTCGACGAGGCCGGTGCCGCGGTCGTACCGCAGCAGGTACGGCGTCGGGATCTCCCCGCCGGTCCCGGAGTTCTTGGTCACGGTGAAGGTGCCCCCGACGAAGACCTTCGAGCCCACCTCGGCGATCGCGTAGGTCCGGCCGTCGATGATGTTCGGCGTGGTCGCCGGGACGGCGGACGGGATCAGCCGCTGGTGGGCGGGATGCGCGGCGGCCGGCGGACCGCCCGGTGTGACCGCGAGCAGCGCGGCCACCACCGCGATCAGCAGAACGATGATGCGGCTGTGACGGTTTCGACGCACGGTGCCCCCCGTTGACTCGGCCGAGACGACACGACGCTCGCACGTCACGGCCGTTCGCGACTCACCCATATGAGGCATCTGCCGACCCGGCGCTTCCCGACCTCGGGGAGGGTCGGGAAGCGCCGGGTCGGCGTCGTACGCGGGTCGGGTTGCGCCGGGTCGGTGCTACTTGACCTCGGAGCGGAGCATCAGGCGTAGGCCGATGAGGCCGGGGACGACCAGCCAGATCAGCGAGGAGACGCCGAGCTGGGCCCACATCTGGCCGGTCATGCTCTCGTCGTACAGCGGGAAGGTCGCGGCGTTGACGTCGAACCACGGGGCGTTGTCCGCCCACCAGGTCTGCACCTCCGCGAGCGCGCCGGAGATGCCCGGCAGCACGAGCGCGAACACGAAGTAGCCGACGATCGCCCCGGCGGAGGAGCGGATCACCAGGCCGAGCACGAAGCCGATCAGCATGCCGATCTCGCTGGCCAGCACGATCTGGCCGAGGGACGTGAGCGTGACGTCCCACTTCGTGTCGACGCCGACGGCGTTGCTGACCACCAGGTTGCCCACCGCGCCGACCGCGATGGCGACGGCCATGCCGACGACGCCGATCACCAGCACGTTGATCAGCTTCGCGGCGATGGTGCGGCCGCGACTGGGCACCAGCGTGAAGGTCGTCAGGGCGGTGCGCTGGCTCCACTCGCTGGTCACCGAGAGCACGCCGATCATCGGCAGGATCACCGACATCGGGATCCCGACGGCGGACGCGAAGTCCTCCAGGGTCAGCGTGTCGCGGTCGCCGAAGATGATCGTGGCGCCGGTCGCGATCACGGAGAGGATCACGATGCTGGCCATCAGCCAGAAGCCGGAGCGGGTGTCGAACATCTTGCGCAGCTCGACGCGCAGCACCCGCCGGAACGGGGTCGGCGCGGGCGCCGGGCGGCGCGCGGTCGTGGTATCGGGGAGGGCTGCTGCCTCCACGGCGGTGGCGGTCATGCCGCTGCTCCTTGCTGGGTGTCGGTGGTCGTGACGGTGTCGCGCTGGCTCTCGGCGGTGAGCGCCAGGAACATCTCCTCCAGGCCCGCGCCGTCGGCGGCCCGGAGCTCGGTGACGGCGATGCCGGCCGCGAAGGCGGCGCGGCCGACGCGGGTCAGGTCGGCCTCGGCGAGCACGGCGCCGCCGGAGGTCGGGCGGGCGGTGATCCCGGCGGCCTGCAGGGCGGCGGCCAGCGCCGCGCCGTCGGCGGCCCGGACCAGGGTGCCGGCGCCGGCGAGCAGCTCCTCCTTGGTGCCCTGCGCGACGATCCGGCCGTTGCCGATCACCACGAGGTCGTCGGCGATCACCTCGATCTCGTGCAGCAGGTGGGACGACAGCAGCACGGTGCCGCCCTGGTCCGCGAAGCCGCGGAGCAGGTCGCGCATCCAGCGGATGCCGGCCGGGTCGAGACCGTTGGCGGGCTCGTCGAGGATGAGGACCTCGGGGTCGCCGAGCAGCGCCGTACCGATGCCCAGGCGCTGGCGCATGCCGAGGGAGTAGTTGCGGACCCGGCGGCTGGCCTCGTCCGGCGTCAGGCTGACCCGCTCCAGCATCTCGTCGACGCGGGTGCGGGGCAGGCCCATGGTCAGGGCGGCGATGGTGAGGATCTCCCGGCCGGTGCGCCCGGCGTGCTGGGCGGAGGCGTCCAGCAGGACGCCGACCTCGCGGCCGGGGTCGGGCAGGTCGGCGAAGCGGCGCCCGAGGACCCGGACCTCGCCGTGGCCGGGTGCGGTCAGGCCGACCATCACCCGCATGGTGGTGGACTTGCCGGCACCGTTGGGGCCGAGGAACCCGGTGACCCGGCCCGGCTGCGCGGTGAACGACACGTCGTCGACGGCGGTGAAGCTGCCGTAGGACTTGGTGAGGGACTCGACTGTGATCATGACCGGAAGCCTCGCGGCCGGCGGGCGTGCGGCGCTTCGGGCAGATCCCTTGACCCGCCCCTGAGGTCGCCCCGGTGGCCCCTAGGGGAAGCAATCAGGGGTACGACGCGTTGGGGCGTCGTGCGTATCGAGATCTGGGCCGACGTCGTCTGTCCGTGGTGCTACATCGGCAAGCGCCGGCTGGAGAAGGCCCTGGCCTCCTTCGACCACCGCGACGAGGTCGAGGTGGTGTACCGCTCCTACGAGCTCGACCCGTTCGCACCCGAGGTCGGCACCGAGACCACCGTCCAGGTGCTCGGCCGCAAGCTCGGCGCCGACGAGGCCGGCACCCGCGCGATGATGGCCCAGGCCGACGAGGTCGCCGCCACCGAGGGACTCCACTTCGCGCACGCCGACGCCCTGCACGCCCGCACCCTCACGGCCCACCGCCTGCTCCACCTGGCTCGGTCGGAGGGACGGCAGCAGGCGCTGCTCGAGGAGATCCTGGCGGCGTACTTCACCCGCGGCGAGTCGCTCGGCGACCACGACGTGCTGCGCCGCGCGGCCGCGGCGGCCGGGCTCGATGCCGGGCGCGTGGAGGAGGTGCTGGGCAGCGACGAGTTCCGCGACGAGGTGATGGCCGACGTCGCGCAGGCGCGCGCGTACGGCTCCAGCGGTGTCCCGTTCTTCGTCCTCGACGGCCGGTTCGGCATCTCCGGCGCCCAGCCGACCGAGCTCTTCGAGCAGGCGCTCGCGCAGGCCTGGGACAGCCAGGCCTGACCGTGCTCTGACTCCCGGCTGGCCGGCCCCGGACTGCCCCGCCCGGCCGGACTTGTCGGGCAATTCATGCGCTTGTCAGGGGTTGCAACGCCTGACAAGCGCATGAATCCCCGGACATCCGGGATTCATGCAGCCCCTCACGGCAGCAGCAGGACCACCGTCTCCGCCACGCAGGCCGGCTTCTCCTCGTCCTCGATCTCGACCGTGTGCTGCACGGTGAGCTGCTTGCCGCTCGGGATGTCGACCACCTCGCCGAGCCGGACGTGCAGCCGGATCCGCTTGCCGACCAGCAGGGGCGCGGGGAAGCGGACCTTGTTGACGCCGTAGTTCAGCTTCGCGCCGGGCGTGCGGAGCGTGAACACCTGGCTGCCGAGCCACGGCACCAGCGAGAGCGTGAGATAGCCGTGGGCGATGGTGCCGCCGAACGGGCCCTCCTTGGCGCGCTCGAGGTCGACGTGGATCCACTGGTGGTCGCCGGTCGCGTCGGCGAACTGGTTGACCCGGCGCTGGTCGATGGTGACCCAGTCGCTCGCTCCGAGGTCGGTTCCCGCTGCCTCGGTCAGCTCCTCGAACGTCGTGAAAACCCGCATGGTTGGCTCCTTCGCGCGCTCGTCGAATCCCTGCGGCCGAGCCTAGCGGCTGCGATGTGACCCACGTCATGCCGAGACAAGTGAGGCCAGCCTAAGCAAACAGGCGTACATTGCCCTTTTGTGCTCGCGAACTTCCTGATCGGCCTGCGCGAAGGCCTCGAGGCCGCGCTGGTGGTCAGCATCCTGGTGGCCTACCTCGTGAAGTCGGAGCGTCGCGAGCTGCTCCCGCGGATCTGGGCGGGTGTCGCGCTGGCGGTCGCGGCCTCGCTGGCGTTCGGCGCCGCGCTGACGTTCGGGCCGCGCGGGCTGACGTTCGAGGCGCAGGAGGCGATCGGGGGACCCTGTCGATCGTCGCGGTGGCGTTCGTGACCTGGATGATCTTCTGGATGTCGGCCGCCGCCCGCGGCCTCGGCGCCGAGCTCCGCGGCCAGATCGACCGGGCCGCCGAGGGTGGACGCTGGTCGCTCGCCGTCGTGGCGATGCTCGCCGTGGGGCGCGAGGGCCTGGAGACGGCGCTGTTCCTGTGGGCGGCCACGCAGGCCGGCACCCGCGACGCCGTCGGCTCGGTGACCCCGACCTGGGAGCCGCTGGTCGGCGCGCTGCTCGGCATCCTCGTCGCGGTCGCCCTCGGCTACCTGATCTACCGCGGCGCGATCCGCCTCAACCTCACCGTGTTCTTCACCTGGACCGGCGCCTTCCTCATCCTCGTCGCCGGGGGCGTGCTCGCCTACGGCATCCACGACCTGCAGGAGGCCGGCATCCTGCCCGGCCTGCACAGCCTGGCCTTCGACGTCTCCGACGTCATCCCGCCCTCGTCCTGGTACGGCACCCTGCTCAAGGGCGTCTTCAACTTCTCGCCCGCCACGACCAGGCTCGAGGCCCTCGCCTGGGTCCTGTACGTCGTGCCGGTGGGCGTCCTGTTCCTCTTCCGCACTCGCATCTTCCGACCCAACCTCCAGACTCAGGAGCACTGAACCATGCGCAAGACCCTGCTCGCCTCGGTGGCCGCCCTGGCCGTCGTCCCCGCCCTCGCGGCCTGCACCGAGAACGCCTCCGACGGCGACGGCGGCGACGCGAAGGGCAACGCCCGGGCGCTGACGGTCACGTCGAGCGCCGACGCCTGCGAGCTCTCCTCGGGCGAGGCGCCGGCCGGGACGCTGACCTTCAACGTCACCAACACCGGCTCGGACGTCACCGAGTTCTACCTGCTCGGCAGCGACGGGCTGCGGATCGTCGGCGAGGTCGAGAACATCGGCCCCAACCTGACCAAGAAGCTCACCGTCAACGCTCCGGAGGGCGACTACTTCACCGCCTGCAAGCCGGGCATGGTGGGCGAGGGCATCCGCGCCGCCTTCACCGTCACCCACTCCGACGAGGAGCAGGAGGTGAGCGCCTCGGACCAGGAGCTCATCGACCAGGCGCAGAACAACTACCGGGCCTACGTCCAGGACCAGTCCGCCCAGCTGCTGGCGAAGACGACGGAGTTCGTCCAGCTCTACAAGGACGGCAAGGACGACGACGCGCGGGCGCTCTACCCGGTCGCGCGCGAGCACTGGGAGCGGATCGAGACGGTCGCGGAGTCCTTCGGCGACCTCGACCCCAAGACCGACGCCCGCGAGGCCGACGTCGACTTCGCCGCCGGCGAGGAGTGGACCGGCTGGCACCGGATCGAGAAGGACCTGTGGCCGGCCGAGGCGAAGGGCTACACGGCGCTGACGCCCGAGGAGCGCGCGACGTACGCCGACGACCTGCTCGCCAACACCCAGGAGCTCGACAAGCGGGTGCAGGCCACCGGCGCCGACGCGCTGGAGTACCCGATCGACGCGATCGCCAACGGCTCGATCGGCCTGCTCGAGGAGGTCGCCAACGGCAAGATCACCGGCGAGGAGGAGGCCTGGTCGCACACCGACCTGTGGGACTTCCAGGCCAACGTCGACGGCGCCCGGGTCGCCTACGAGGGCGTCCAGGGCCTGCTGGAGACCAAGGACGCCGCGCTGGCCGAGGAGCTGACCACGAAGTTCGCGGCGCTGCAGGCGCTGCTGGACGAGTACCGTGACGGTGAGGGCTTCGTCCTCTACACCGAGCTCACCAAGGACGACACCAAGAAGATGACCGACGCGGTCAACGCCCTCTCCGAGCCGCTCTCCAAGCTCACGGCGGCGGTGACCTCCTGACCCCGAAGCCACGCGTCAGCAGGCGCGGTCTCCTCGGCGGTGGCGCGGCCGCCGCCGGGGTGGCCGGCGCCTTCGCCGCCGGGCGGCTCGCCGCACCCGATGCCGAGCCGGTGTCGGGTGCGGTGGCGTCGTACCCGTTCCGGGGCGAGCGGCAGGCCGGCATCGTCACGCCGGCGCAGGACCGCCTGCACTTCGTGGCCCTCGACGTCACGACCGACGACCGCGACCGGCTCGTGGCGCTGCTGGAGGCCTGGACCGAGGCGGCCGAGCGGATGACCCGGGGCACCTCCGCGGGCCCGGTCGGCGCCGTCGACGGGCCCGGCAACGCGCCGCCGGACGACACCGGCGAGGCGCTCGACCTGCCGCCGAGCGGGCTCACCGTCACCTTCGGTTTCGGACCGAGCCTGTTCGCCGACGCCGACGGCAACGACCGCTTCGGCATCGCCGAGCGCCGTCCCGCCGCCCTCGAGCGGCTGCCCCGCTTCTCCGCCGACGTCCTCGACCCCGCCCGCAGCGACGGCGACATCTGCATCCAGGCCTGCGCCGACGACCCGCAGGTCGCCGTCCACGCGATCCGCAACCTGGTCCGGATCGGGTTCGGTACGACGGCCGTGCGGTGGTCCCAGCTCGGCTTCGGCCGCACGTCCACGACCTCGCGGAGCCAGTCGACGCCGCGCAACCTGTTCGGGTTCAAGGACGGCACCGCCAACATCAAGGCCGAGGAGGCCGCCGCCCTCGACCAGCACGTGTGGGTCGGCGCGGACGACGACCCGAACGCCGCCTGGCTCGCGGGCGGCTCCTATCTCGTCACCCGCCGGATCAACATGACGATCGAGGTCTGGGACCGGCAGTCGCTGGACGCCCAGGAGCAGTTCGTCGGCCGCACCAAGGGGACCGGCGCCCCGCTCTCGGGCGGCGAGGAGTTCAGCGTCCCCGACTTCGACATCCGGGGCAGCGCCGGCCCGCTCATCCCGGTCGACGCCCACGTCCGGGTGGTCCACCCCCGCGCGCACGACAACGTGCGGATGCTGCGCCGCGGCTACAACTTCGTCGACGGCAGCAACGACGTCGGCGGCCTCGACGCCGGGCTGTTCTTCATCGCCTACGTCCGCGACCCGCGCACCCACTTCATCCCGCTCCAGCGGGCGATGTCGAAGACCGACGCGCTCATGGAGTATCTCCGGTTCACCGGGCAGGCGCTCTTCGCCGTCCCTCCCGGCGTCGGCGAGGGGGAGTACGTCGGCCAGGCGCTGTTCGCCTGACCACTCCTCGTTCACACGTTAGAAACGAACCGCGAGTACGAGTAGGCTGGCGCTCACGCACAGCGCCGTGCCGTCTCCACCCGCACGATCCCGCAAGGACCCCGCTGTGACTGACCGCCCCGTCGTTCTGATCGCCGAAGAGCTGAGCCCCGCCACCGTCGAGGCGCTCGGACCGGACTTCGAGATCCGCCACTGCAACGGCGCCGACCGCGCCGAGCTGCTGCCCGCCATCGTCGACGTCGACGCGATCCTGGTCCGCTCGGCCACCAAGGTCGACGCCGAGGCGCTGGCGTCCGCCAAGCGGCTCAAGGTCGTCGCGCGGGCCGGCGTCGGCCTCGACAACGTCGACGTCAAGGCCGCCACCCAGTCCGGCGTCATGGTCGTCAACGCGCCGACGTCCAATATCGTCTCGGCCGCCGAGCTGGCCGTGGCGCTCATGCTCGCCGCCGCCCGCCACGTCTCGCCGGCCCACGCCGCGCTTCGGGGCGGGGAGTGGAAACGGTCGAAGTACACCGGCATCGAGCTGTTCGAGAAGACCGTCGGCATCGTCGGCCTCGGCCGGATCGGCGTCCTCGTCGCCCAGCGCCTCGCGGCGTTCGGCATGAACGTGATCGCCTACGACCCGTACGTCCCGGCCGGCCGCGCCGCCCAGGTCGGCGTACGCCTGGTCGACCTCGACACCCTCATGGCCGAGTCCGACTTCATGTCCGTCCACCTGCCCAAGACGCCCGAGACCGTCGGCCTGATCGACGCCGAGGCCCTCGCGAAGGCCAAGCCGTCCCTCGTCCTGGTCAACGCCGCCCGCGGCGGCATCGTCGACGAGGACGCGCTCTACGACGCCCTCAAGACCGGGGTGATCGCGGCCGCCGGGCTCGACGTGTTCGCCAAGGAGCCGTGCACCGACAGCCCGCTCTTCGAGCTCGAGAACGTCGTCGCCACCCCGCACCTCGGCGCCTCCACCGACGAGGCCCAGGAGAAGGCCGGCATCGCCGTCGCGAAGTCGGTCCGCCTCGCCCTGTCCGGCGAGCTGGTCCCCGACGCGGTCAACGTCCAGGGCGGCGTCATCGCCGAGGACGTCCGCCCGGGCATCCCGCTGACCGAGAAGCTCGGCCAGGTCTTCACCGCCGTCGCCGGCGAGGTCGCCCAGCAGCTCGACGTCGAGGTCCGCGGCGAGATCGCCGACCACGACGTCAAGGTGCTCGAGCTCGCGGCCCTCAAGGGCGTGTTCAGCAGCGTCGTCGAGGACCAGGTCTCCTACGTCAACGCCCCGCTGCTCGCGGCCGAGCGGGGCATCGCCGTACGCCTCGTCATGGACGGCGAGAGCGGCGACCACCGCAACCTGATCACCCTGCGCGGCACCCTCGCCGACGGCACCCAGGTCTCGGTCAGCGGGACCCTGGTCGGGATCGCGCAGCGGGAGCGGCTGGTCGAGGTCAACGGGTTCATCGTCGACATCGAGCCGACCGAGCACCTCGCGTTCTTCACCTACGTCGACCGCCCCGGCATGGTCGGCACCGTCGGCCAGATCCTCGGCGAGGCCCAGGTCAACATCGCCGGCATGCAGGTCTCCCGCGAGACCAAGGGCGGCGAGGCGCTGGTCGCCCTCTCCGTCGACTCCGCCATCCCCGCCGACACGCTCACCCAGATCGAGACGGCCATCGAGGCGACCTCCATCCGGGCCGTCGACCTGGTCTGACGCGGCTGCAGGAATCACCGCCTCGGCGGTGATTCCTGCGCTTCCCGCCCGTTGCAACGGTCAACAAGCGCCAGAACCGGCCACGAAGTACGCCGCTCAGCGCACCCGGAACCTGACGACCGGGCTCGGGGCCGAGGTGCCGGCGGCGTTGGTCGCGCTCACGCTGACCTTGTACCTGCCCGGCTTGAGCCGCTTGAGGACCACCCGCAGTCGGCCGGCGTCGACCTGGCGCACCACGGTGCGCTTGCGGTGACCGGCCTTGACCTGGAGCGTCAGCGTGTAGCCGGTGATCGCCGCGCCGCCGTCGGCGGGGGCGGCCCACGAGACGACGGCCTTGCGCTTCTTGACCTTCACGCTCGGCGCCGTGACCTGGCGAGGAGCCGTGGCCGGCGGGGTGTCGTCGGTGCCGTTGGAGGTGAAGACATAGGCGACGGTGAACGAGGCGGGCGAGCGCCAGTCGGCGAGGATCCGGTACGTCGTGCCCTTGGTCACCTCGACGGTGCGGAGGTGCCCGCCGCCCGGGGGTAGGTGATGGTGCCGAGTCCGTCCCTGTCGAGGAGCTCCGGGTAGGCCACATCGGCCCAGACCAGCACGTTCTGACCGTTGGGCGGGAACGTGAGCCTCAGGGTCCCGCTCGACGGTGCGGTCCACCGGTACCAGGCCGAGCGCCATCCGACCGTGGCGCCGTAGAGGGGGAACTCCCACGGCTCGGTGGTCATCTGGGCCGCCTCGACGTCGACGGCTCCGGTGGATCCGGTCAGGGTCGTCGGAGTGGCGAAGGAGTCGTTGGCGGGTCGGAGCGAGGCCGCGAAGGAGGTCGAGATGCTCGTGCCGCCCTGGATCGATCCCCCGGAGGGACGCCCGATCTGGAGCAGGTAGTCGCGACCGGCGGTGACGTACTGGTTGATCAGGCCGTCGTCGCCGGTGAGACCGTCGTGGTAGCTGTCGCAGACCATCACCTGCGGATCTCCGGCGGTCACCTCGAACAGGCGCATCCGCGTGCCGTGGACCCAGTGGTTGGTGATGCTCAGCCGCCCGGTGGAGTTGGCGTGGTACCTGAACCAGACGGTCTGCTGCATGCCGTACTCGCACCCGGGCGGGTCCAGCTCGTCGGTCTCGGTGTCGGCCTCGAGGAGTGAGACGGCCGCGTGGTCCAGCGACGTGGACAGGTACGTCGCGTCGGCGCGGTCGTTGTTCATGGGCGGCAGGGCCCTCATCGTCATGATGTAGGCACCGGACGCGGTCGACCAGCCGGCGAGCCGGATGTAGTAGGTCTGGCCGGCGATCAGTTCCTTCGCGACCTTCGACTTGGTGTCGCCCGTGACCTTGTCGTCGTTGCAGGCGATGGTGCTGCCGGCACTGGTCTCGATCGAGAGCACCGTGTCGAAGCCGGCACTGGTGACGTCGAAGACGTAGATCGCGGTCCGCGAGGGCGTGAACCTGAACCAGACCGAGTGTGCCGAGGACGGCACGGTCGGCTGGGGGCCGTCGCAGCCGGACAGCGCGCCGGTCTCCCCGGCCTCGTTGGTCGCGTCGGCGGTACTGTCGCCGTACGTGTGGCCGTACTCCCACAGCAGGGCGTTGGCGCGGTTGTCGTTGCCGAGGCCGACCACGGCCCGCGCCGGCGCTGCCGGCGTCAGCAGCAGGCCGACGATCAGGAGCAGGGCCAGGCCGCCCGGCAGCCGGCGGTCGGACGTGACGATTCCCAGGAGCACTCGCACGTCACGAATGGTGATCCTCCCCGTCGTCGCAGACGATAGGGATTCGTCGCAATCAGGCGACCAGGACCGGATCCGGCCCACCCTCGGGGGTCGGCCGCCGCGACCCGCCGGCAGCCGTGACGACCGCCCAGGCGTCCGCGATCCGGCGTACCGCCTCGACCAGTTCGGCCGCCGCGATCGCGTAGGGCAGCCGCACGTAGCGGTCGAGTCCGCCCTCGGGAGCGAAGGACGGGCCGGGGGCGAGGAGTACGCCGTGCCGCTCCGCCTCGGTGGACAGTGCAGTGGCGCCGGCGACGGGGAGATGGCACCACAGCGCCATCCCCCCGGCAGGCATCCGGAACTCCCAGTCGGGCAGGTGCTCGGCCAGCGCGGCGGTCATCGCGTCGCGCTGCTCGCGCAGCCGCGCCCGCTGTCCGCATACGACGGCGTCGAGGTCGCCGCGCAGCAGGCGGGTCAGCACCAGCTGCTCCAGCACGGGAACCCCGAGGTCGAGGCCCACCCGGGCGCGGATGAGCCGGTCGACCAGGGCGTGCGGCGCGCGGATCCAGCCGAGCCGCAGGCCGCCCCAGATGCTCTTGCTGGCGCTGCCGACACACACCGCGTCCTTCGCGTACGCCGCGAACGGTGTCCCGGCCTCGGCGCCGTCGTCGAGGGCCAGCAGGTGGTGCGCCTCGTCGACCACGGGGACGGCGTCGTGCCGGGCGAGCAGCCGGGCGTACCGCTCCCGATCGGCGTCCGACATCACCAGGCCGGTCGGGTTGTGGAAGTCCGGCATCACGTGGACCAGCCGCGGCCGGTGCCGCGCGAGGGTGGTGGCGACGGCGTCGAGGTCCCAGCCGGACGGGTCGAGCGCGATCGTGGTGAGCCGGCCGCCGCCGGCGCGCAGGGCCTGCACGGCGTTGGGGTACGTCGGCGACTCCATCAGCACCCGCTCCCGCGGACCGGCCAGGGCACTGCCGACCACCGCGGTGGCCGCGAGGGCGCCGGGGGTGACGATAATCTGCTCGGGCGAGGTCGGCAGCCCGCGGGCGTCGTACGTCGCGGCGATGGCGGCCTGCAGGTCCGGCATGCCGGCGGGGAAGTAGCCGTGCCCGCCGAGGTGGGTGGGCAGGTCGGCGACCGCCTCGGCGTAGACGGCGGCGATGCCCGGGGGAGCGGTGGCGGCCGCGCAGACCAGGTCGATCACCCCGTTGCCGACGTCGCTGGGCCACAGCGCCCGGTCGAGTGCGCGCGTCCGGCCGCCGGGCAGCCGGGTGAACGTCCCGGCACCCTGGCGCGCCTCGGCGTAGGACGAGTCCCGCAGCACGGCGTACGCCCGGGTCACCGTCGTCCGCGAGACCCCGAGCGCCTCGGTGAGGTCGCGCTCGCTCGGCAGCCGGGTGCCGTACCCGATCCGGCCGTCGCCGATCAGCTCGCGCAGCGCGTCGGCGAGGCCGGCGTACGCGGGGGCGCGGTCGAAGCCCTCCACGAGGGAGGCGAGGCGCGTCGCCGCGAGCGAAGTGGCCTGCTCCATAGTGGCCAGTAGACCACGATTGGCTATTTCACAACAGTCCAATCGCGGTCACGCTGGGATCATGTCGATCGCCGCGCCCACTCCACGCGTCGCCGCCCAGCTCGCCGACCTCGGCCCCGTCGCGCAGCTGCGCGCCGGCCGCCTGCCCCGCCGCCTGGTCCAGCTGTACGTCGGCCTGTGGCTCTACGGCGTCAGCCTGGCCCTGATGGTGCTCGGCGCGATCGGCCTGGCGCCGTGGGACGTGCTGCACTCCGGCTTCATCCGCCACGTCCCGATCACCCTCGGCCAGGCGGTCGTGCTGTTCAGCTTCGTGGTGCTCGTGCTCTGGATCCCGCTGCGCGAGAAGCCCGGCCTCGGCACCATCTCCAACGCGATCGTGGTCGGCCTCTCCGCCGACGCGACCCTGGCGATGTTCGACGCCCCGGACGGCCTGCTCGCCCGGATCGCGCTGATGGCCGGCGGCATCCTCCTCTGCGGGCTCGCCACCGCGCTCTACATCGGCGCCCAGCTCGGCCGCGGCCCGCGCGACGGGCTGATGACCGGCCTGGCGCGTCGTACCGGGCTCTCCCTCCGGCTGGTGCGGACCGGCATCGAGGTCGCCGTCGTCGTGATCGGCCTGCTCCTCGGCGGCACCCTGGGCCTCGGGACGGTCGCCTACGCGCTGGGCATCGGGCCGATCGCCCAGTGGATGATGCCGTGGTTCCTGGTGGACCTGGAGGGCTGATCCGGTTGTAGGCCTGCCATGCTCCGGTCATGCGGATCGAGGTCATGGCGAGGTCGCCGTACGGCGGGGGTGGCTGGCTCGGCGACGTCGGCGACTTCCTCACCGAAGGGCTCCCGCCCGTCGGTGAGGCGGTCGAGCGGATCGAGGCAGACCTGCTTCTCACCGGGCATCCGCAGGCGCCCGACAGGCCCGAGGGCAGCGCCGGTTGGGGGAGCGGGCACGAGGAGGAGCGGCAGAGAGGTCCGGCGCTGACCTTCCGCCGCAAGGCGAACCGGGTCGACGTACGGATCGTGAGCGAGCTGTCCGACTACGACGCTCTCGGCCCGGACGAGACCCCGGAAGTGTTCGCAACGGCCGCGCGGGAGGTGGTCACGGCGATCGCCGGGCTCGATCGCCGGGTCAAGCGCGGGGACGATCTCGACCTGCCTCGCCTGCTCGCCCACCTGAACGCGAGGCTGGAGCAGCTGCCCGGAACCCCGGAGGAGCTGACCGCGACGATGACCGAGCTGCGCGATCGGGCGCAGGCGCGGTGGGCCGCGATGGCGCCCTGGGAAGTGGTGGACGTCGACTGGTCGCTCTACGCGCCCGAGGCGCGGGCCCTGCTCGACGACCCGTTCTACTGGGACCCGGCCGACGACGAGGCGCCGCACGGCAATGACACGGGCGCGGACCTGTTGGCGACCTACCTCGATCAGCGCCCCATCGACATCCTCGACTTCGTGGAGCGCGAGGCGGTGGAGTCGGGATTCGCCTCGCTGGCGGAGCTCGCCGAGGAGGACGAGTACGAGCACGGTTTCCTCGTGGTCGCCGCGGCCTTCGCCGAGCTCAAGGTGACCGGTGGCCTCACGCCGGGGATCCGGGACCTGGCGCTGCGCGCCGTGGAGCGTCGCGACCCGGACCTGTCTGCCGCGTCCACCCAGCTGCTGCGGTCCGCGCTGCGGTGATTCCGCCGTGATTCCGCCGTGATTCCGCCGGGGATTCCCCTAGCCGGACCCTGATTTGCGCGCCTGACCCTGCATGGGAGGAGGGTTCGCTGGATAGGCTCGGGGCCATGACCACCGACGGTTCCCAGGCTGCTGCACCCGAGCCCAGCCCGCTCGCACCCCCCGAGCCCGCCATCACGCTGACGGCGCCGGAGGCTCCGGCCCCGGTCGTGGAGACCCAGGCGCCGAAGATGGCGCCCCAGGTCGAGGCGACGATGGTGCCCGAGCTCGACGCGAAGGTCGACAGCTTCCTGACCTCGCTGACCTCGACCAAGGCCGGCAGCCCGGAGTTCGCGGCGCAGGCCGAGAACGTCCGCACCATGGGCGACGCCGACATCCGCAAGGCGGCCGAGACGTCCAACCGGATGCTCGACAAGCCGGTGAACGCGCTCAAGTCCGGCGGCATCGCGCAGGGCTCCAATGTCGGCAAGACGCTGCTCGAGCTGCGTCGTACCGTCGAGGACCTCGACCCCGGTCAGGCGACCGGGGTGAAGAAGTGGTGGGACAAGCTGCCCTTCAACGACAAGATCGAGGACTACTTCCGCAAGTACCAGTCCTCGCAGAGCCAGCTCAACGGCATCCTGCACGCGCTGCGCAGCGGCCAGGACGAGCTGACCCGCGACAACGTGGCGCTCAACCTGGAGAAGACCAACCTCTGGGGCGTCATGGGCCGGCTCAACCAGTACATCTACGTCGCGGAGAAGCTCGACGCGAAGCTGTCGGCCAAGATCGCCGAGCTCGAGCTGAGCGACCCCGACACGGCCAAGACGCTCAGCCAGGACGTGCTGTTCTACGTCCGGCAGAAGCACCAGGACCTGCTCACCCAGCTGGCGGTGTCGATCCAGGCCTACCTAGCGATCGACATCATCATCAAGAACAACATCGAGCTCATCAAGGGCGTCGACCGGGCGACCACGACCACGATCTCCGCGCTGCGGACGGCGGTCATCGTGGCGCAGGCGCTGAACAACCAGAAGCTCGTCCTCGACCAGATCACCGCGCTCAACACGACGACCTCGGCGATGATCCAGCGGACCTCGGAGATGCTCAAGGAGAACTCCGCCGCCATCCAGGAGCAGGCCGCGTCGTCGACGATCGGGATGGAGCAGCTGCAGGCGGCGTTCGCCAACATCTACGCCACGATGGACTCCATCGACGAGTTCAAGCTCAAGGCGCTCGACAACATGTCCACCACGATCGGCGTGCTGGAGACCGAGGTGGCCAAGTCGAAGGAGTACCTCGAGCGGGTCCGGCAGCACGACGAGCGCAACGCCGCCGGCACGCTCGACATCGGCTGATCCGAGGTCGGGGTGGGGTTGAGGTCATGGTGGCGCAGCCGAGGTGGCGCCGCGCAGGAGCAGGCGTACGTCGTGCCGCCTGCGCCGACGGAGCAGGACATCCGGGCGGCGCTGAACCAGGTGTACGGCATGCTCACCGACAGCAACGCCCCGCCGGTGGTCGTCTCGCGGGTGCAGCGGATCGCGCGCACCATCAACCAGACGCTGCCGCGGCTGAGCCAGCTCGGGCTGGGCAGCGAGGAGAGCTACTCGGTCGTGGCCACCGCCACCGACTACCTCCCTGAGGCGCTGCAGTCCTACCTGCGGCTGCCCCGCGACTGGGCCGACACCCGGCCCATCGACGGCCCGAAGACCGCGCTGATGGTCCTCATCGAGGCGCTCGAGCTGCTCGGCGTGACCATGGACCAGATCCTCGACGCGGCCAACCGGGCCGACGCCCAGGCGCTGATCGCGCACAGCCGCTTCCTCGACGCCAAGTTCGGCCACTCCTCCTCGGGTGGCCCCGATCTCACCCTAGGTGCTCCATGACGACCCTCCCCGACGCCCTCGACGCGCTCGTCGCCGCGGCCCGCGCCGCCGGCCTCGACGAGGCCGCCGCCCGTGCCGAGGGCGAGGCGGTCGCCGCCACCGTGTCCGAGCGCTCCCGCGGCGCCTTCGTCGACTGGTGCACCCAGACCGGGCGCGAGCGCTCCGCCGAGGAGCACATGCTCGCCGCCAAGCGCGGCAACCGGTTCCGTGCGGGCCCCACGCCGCTGATGTCCCAGCTGCTGCTGGAGAAGTCCGCCCAGGCGGCCGACTACGCCGGTGCCCTCGCTGACGTCGCGATCGCCGGATCCCGGCTGGGGGAGCCCGGCCCGGACGCCGTCGGCGCCGCCACCACCGTCACCACCGCCCAGCTCGGCGGCGGCAGCGCCGGGCTGACCCCGCCGGCCAGCGCCCCGGGGGCCTTCGACCTGCCCGAGCGGCAGCCGGTCCCGGGTCTCGGCGACCAGATGCTCGATCAGGTCCGCCGCGTGGGGGACCAGGTACGCCGCCAGCTCGGCGCGCTCAACAGCGCCGCGCCGACCCTGCCCACCGACCCCGACCCGACGACCGCCGAGCCGACGAGCACCGACGTGCCGCGGCCCGCCGACGGCGTACAGACCCAGGCCGCGGAGCCGGAGACCCCGCCGGCCGAGGAGCCGAAGCCCGAGGAGCCGACCAAGACAGTGGAGGAGCTGCTCGCCGAGCTCGATGCGCTGATCGGCCTGGCCAACGTCAAGGGCGAGATCCACCGCCAGGCGGCGGTGCTGCGGGTCGAGGGCCTGCGCAAGGAGGCCGGCCTCGACACCCCGACGATCACCCGACACCTCGTCTTCAACGGCAATCCCGGCACCGGCAAGACCACGGTCGCCCGCCTGGTGGCCGGCATCTACCGCGCGCTCGGGCTGCTCTCGAAGGGCCAGCTGGTCGAGGTCGACCGCTCCGAGCTGGTGGCGGGCTACCTCGGCCAGACCGCCGCCAAGACGGCCGAGGTCGTCGCGTCCGCCGAGGGCGGCGTGCTGTTCATCGACGAGGCGTACTCCCTCTCCGGCGACCAGTACGGCAAGGAGTCCATCGACACCCTCGTCAAGGAGATGGAGGACAAGCGCGACGACCTCGTCGTCATCGTCGCCGGGTACCCGCTCCCGATGGCGATCTTCATCTCCGAGAACCCCGGCCTGGAGAGCAGGTTCCGCACCACCGTCGACTTCGCCGACTACACCGACGACGAGCTCGTCGCGATCTTCGCCTCGATGGTCGAGGGCGCCGACTACGACGCCGGCGACGCCGTCGAGGAGCGGCTGCGCGAGATCCTCGCCGAGACCGAGCGCGGCCCGTCGTTCGGCAACGCCCGGTTCGTGCGCAACCTGATGGAGGCCGCGATCGGCCGCCACGCCTGGCGGCTGCGCGACGTCCCCGCGCCCACGCTGGAGCAGCTGCGCGGCCTCGAGCCCGACGACCTCGTCGTCGACCCCAACGACCAGCAGCGCGCGGCCGCCGAGGCCGCCGACGGCGAGGTCGTGCCGCCCGAGCACGTCGAGCCGGCCGAGCCGGTCGACCCCTTCACCGACACTCCCGAGGAGGAGTCGTGAGCCAGACCGCCCCCAGGCCGCCCCGCCACCGCCGGCCGCCGCACCCGCCGCCCGGCACCGGCCGTCCCGGCGCCCGCCGCCGCGGCACAGCCCGCGACGTCGTACGTCGACACGCCTGGGCTGCTCAACCGCTGGCAGCTCATCGGGATGAGCGTGGCGATCGTCTTCGGCATCGTCAGCGCGCTCGTGCAGTTCCTCAGCTGGCAGGCCGACGGCCGGGCGGCCGACGACACCGAGCAGCTGCTGCGCGTGCAGGAGATCAAGACCTCGCTGCTGCGTGCCGACGCCCTCGCGACCAACGCCTTCCTCAAGGGCGGCCTGGAGGATCCCGACCGGCGCCAGGAGTACGACGAGGCGATCGACGGCGTCCTCACCGCCATCGCCGACGCGGCCGAGGCCCAGCCCGCCGACCGCGAGGCGCTCGCGGCGCTCAACATCGAGGTGACCGGCTACGCCACCGGTGTCGCGCAGGGGCGCGACAACAACCGGCAGAACTTCCCCATCGGGGCGGAGTACCTCAACACGTCCAGCACCGAGCTGCGGGCGTCCGCGCTGCCGATCCTCGACGAGCTCGTCAAGGCCAACCAGCAGCGGGCCGAGGACGCGATGGCCGGCCAGCACCCGATCTGGCTGTTCCTGCTGGGGGTCGTGATCCTGGTGGCCCTCGTCTGGCTCAACCGCGAGCTCGCCCGCCACTTCCGGCGGCGGATCAACAAGGGCATCGCCATCGCGGCGGTCATCGTGCTGGCGCTCACGCTCGTCACGGTGATCGGCGCCTGGATCCGGGACAACTCCAACGACAGCCTGCGCGACGGCGAGTTCGCCACGGCCGTCAACGAGGCCGACGCCCGCACGGCCGGCAATGACGCCAAGGCCAACGAGAGCCTGCGGCTGATCAAGCGCGGCTCGGGGACGACGTACGAGGACAACTGGAAGGCCTCGGCGCAGGCCGTGACGGAGTCCGGGACCGGTGCGAGCAGCGAGTGGAGCGCCTACACGAAGGTGCACGACGAGATCGTCGCCCTCGACGACGAGGGGAACTGGGCGGAGGCCCGCCAGAAGGCGATCGAGGAGAGCAGCCAGGCCTTCCAGCCCTTCGACGACGCCACCCGCGCGGCCGTCGAGAGGAACGGCGACATCGCCACCCACGACCTGCGCAGTGGCCGCTGGTTCGCGCTCGCGCTGAGCGGTCTGACCCTGCTCCTCGGTGTCGCGGCGGCGGTCGCGGTCGCCCGAGGTATCGGCGAGCGACGGAGGGAGTTCTCATGAGGCGGATCCGGGTGCTGGTCGCGACGCTGACCGCGTGCGTCGCGCTGCTGTCCGCGTGCGGGTACGACGCGACGCCGCTGCCGAAGCCGGACGAGGAGAGCGCGGCGTCGTCGGGCTCGTCGGGCTCCACGCCCGTCGAGTGCGACAACGCCACGCAGTCCTACGACGCGAGCGACGACAAGGCGGCCGCGGTCAAGCAGCTCACCAACAAGGGCCGGCTCGTCGTCGGGGTCTCGGGCGACACCTACAAGATGGGCTTCACCGACCCGACCGACGCCGAGCTCAAGGGCTTCGACATCGAGTTCGCGGACGCCATCGCCAAGGCGCTGGGCGTCACGCTCGATCTCCGGGTGATCTCCGCGGCCGAGCGGATCCCCAAGCTCGAGAGCGGCGAGCTCGACATGGTCGCGCGCAACATGACGGTCAACTGCGACCGGTGGACCCAGGTCGCCTTCTCCGCCGTCTACTACAACGCGACCCAGAAGGTCCTGGTCGGCTCGACCGAGGGCGACACCTACACGGGCCCGGCGAGCCTGGCCGGCAAGCGGGTCTGCGCGCCGGCCGCCACGACCAGCGTGGCCAACATCAAGAAGATCGAGCCCGACGTCGTGGCGGTCGAGGCCGCCAACCACACCGGCTGCCTGATCAAGTTCCAGAACGGCGAGGTCGACGCCATCACCGGCGACGACACCGTTCTCGCCGGGCTTGCCGCCCAGGACCCGTACACCGCGGTGCCGCAGCAGGACAAGCTGACCGACGAGCCCTACGGCCTCGCCTTCAACAAGGACGACGTCGCGCTGGTGCGGTTCGCCAACTCGGTGCTCGACCAGATGCGGGCCGACGGCCGCTGGACCGCGATCTACGACGAGTGGCTCAAGCCGACGCTGACGGTCGACGCCACGCCCCCGCCCCCGCCTACGGCCGGTGAGCGTGCAGGCGACCATGACCACGACGGCACCCACCGCCCCCGGGAAGCTCGGGGACGCGCTGGAGCCTGCCGCGATCCAGGCCTATCTCGCCGAGCTCGACACCTGGCTGCGAGTACGACGCTCCGAGCTCGACGAGCTCGACCAGGCCGCGTTGGGTGCGGGCCGGGGAGCAGAGCTGGCCGGCGACATGTCCCTGGCGCTGGCGCTGTGGAAGGCGATCACCGACCGCTACCAGCTGGTCTTCGCGACCTGGGACGGCGGCCGGGTCCTGCAGCAGGAGCGGGAGCGGATCTCGGCGTTGATCTGGGGACGGCTGGACGGCGCGACCGAGCTGCCCGGCGGCCTGGCGGTGTCCCTGCCCGAGGCGGGCCGGCTCTGCGACGCGCTGACCGGGCAGCTGCGCAACCGGCTCGCGCTGGTGCCGGGCGCGGACGCGTCGGCGGCCCGGATCCGCGAGCTGCGGGCGCAGTTCGAGCGGATCCGCGACCAGGTCGGCCTGGAGCCCGCGCTCACCCGCGACACCGCCGTGCACCGGCTCGCCGAGCTGATGTCGCGGCTGGAGGGCATCACCGCCAAGGCCGAGCGCGGCGGCGACGTCGGCGGCATGCTCGGCCCGCTGGAGACCGAGGCGACCACCTTCGAGCGCGACCTCATCGTCGGCAACGCCCGGCGCCGCGACGCCCGCGACCAGGTGATCTCGGCGCGCGAGCTGCGCGCCGACCTGGAGGCGCGGGAGGCGGCGCTGGAGAAGCTCGCCGAGACCTGCGTGGCGACCGTCGACCCGGCGCCGCGCTACGCCGTACCCGATGTCGACGCCCTCGGCCCGGTGCCCGTCACGCCCGACGAGATCGGCCCCTACCTGGAGCGGCTCGACCGGGTGTCGCAGGCGCTCGAGATCGCCCAGCACGCCTACGCCGACGCGCTCGCCGAGCACACCCAGCTGGTCGCGCTGCTCGACGCCTACGTCGCCAAGGCCCGCGCGGCGGCCGTGGCCGACCACCCCGACCTGGTCGCGAGCGAGCGGTCCGCGCGCGACCTGCTCGAGCGGCGCCCGACCCCGATGGCGGTCGCGAAGCAGCTCGTCACGACGTACCAGACCTGGCTGAACAAGGAGACCAACCCATGAGCGCAGGCGCCTGCACCCAGCCCGGCTGCACGGGCAGCATCGTCGACGGCTACTGCGACGTGTGCGGCATGCCCGGCGACGGCGGCACGACGACGCCGGCCGGCGAGGCCGCCACCGTCAAGGCGCCCATCGCGGCCGCCGTGGCGGGCGGCAGCGCGCCCAGCGTCGCGTCCTCGACCTGCCAGCAGCCCGGCTGCACGGGCACCATCCTCGACGGCTACTGCGACGTCTGCGGGACGCCCGCCGTGCCGGGGGCGCGGGTGGCCGAGGCGACCGCGATCGCCGAGTCCCAGCCGCTGTCGGGCCGCGAGGGGACCTCCGCGACCGCCGCCAGCCGGGTCCAGTCCGCGGCGATCGGCTCCAAGCGGGCCGGCGCCAGCGGCAGCACCTCCACCCGCCGTACCCGCACCGGGTCGCAGCGGATGCGCGCGGCCCGGCTGGGCGCCGGCCTGACGGTCGTCCCCCCGAGCCTCCGGTCGACGCCGCCAAGGCGATCATGGCCAACCCGCAGGTGCCCGAGGACAAGCGCAGCTGCGCCAAGTGCGGCAACGCCGTCGGCCGCAGCATCGACGGCCAGCCCGGCCGCAGCGAGGGCTTCTGCCCCAACTGCGGCCAGCAGTTCTCGTTCACCCCCAAGCTGCAGCAGGGTGACCTCGTCGCGGGGCAGTACGAGGTCGCGGGCGCGCTCGCCCACGGCGGCCTCGGCTGGATCTACCTCGCCCGCGACCGCAACGTCTCCAACCGCTGGGTCGTCCTCAAGGGCCTGCTCAACTCCGGGGACCCCGACGCGCTCGCGGCGGCGATCGCCGAGCAGCAGTTCCTCGCCCAGGTCGAGCACCCGCTCATCGTCGAGATCTACAACTTCGTCACCCACGACGGCGCCGGCTACATCGTCATGGAGTACGTCGGCGGCAAGTCGCTCAAGCAGATCCTCAAGCAGCGGATGACCGCCAACAACGGGGCGTACGACCCGCTGCCGGTCGACCAGGCGCTGGCGTACATCCTCGAGCTGCTGCCGGCGTTCCAGTACCTGCACGACCTCGGTCTGGTCTACTGCGACTTCAAGCCCGACAACATGATCCAGGTCGGGGACGCCATGAAGCTGATCGACCTCGGCGGCGTACGCCGGATCGACGACGAGGAGTCGGCGATCTACGGCACCGTCGGCTACCAGGCGCCCGAGGTCGCCGAGGTCGGGCCGTCGGTGGCCTCGGACATCTACACGATCGGCCGCACCCTGGTGGTGCTGTGCATGGAGTTCCGCGGCTACCAGGGCACCTACCTCCACAGCCTGCCGCCGGTCGACTCCACGCCGCTGTTCCAGCAGAACGACTCGCTCTACCAGCTGATCGCCAAGTGCTGCGCGCCCGACCCCGCCGACCGGTTCGCCTCGGTCGACGAGATGCGCACCCAGGTGCTGGGCGTGCTGCGCGAGGTGGTCGCCCGCAAGCGGCAGGGGACGGCCACGACCTCGGCGGCGTCGGTGCTCTTCGAGTCGCCCGCCACCGCCCGGCCGATCACGGAGTGGAGCCAGCTGCCCGACCTGCGGGTGGACACCACCGATGCGCAGTACGGCTGGCTGAGCACGATCGGCGAGGACGACCCGCGCCAGCGGCTCAAGGACCTGGAGTCCGCGCCCGAGGACACCGCCGAGATCTGGCTGGCCCGCGCCCGGGCGGCGCTCGACCTCGGCGACCCGGTGCTCGCGAAGAACCACGCCCAGCGGCTGCTCACCGACGACCCGTGGGAGTGGCGGGCGTTGTGGATCGAGGGGCTCGCGGCGGTCGAGGCGGGCGACTGGGAGACGGCGAAGGCGTCGTTCAACGCGGTCTACCAGCAGGTCCCCGGCGAGCTGGCGCCCAAGTTGGCGCTGGCGTTCGCCTGCGAGCGCGGCGGCCTGCCGGAGGTCGCCGAGGGCCTCTACCAGGTCTGCGCGCTGACCGACGCCGCCTACGTCCCGCCGGCTGCCTTCGGCATGGCCCGGGTGCGCGCCGACCGCAAGGACACCGCCGGCGCCGTCGCGGCGCTCGACCTGGTGCCGACGACCAGCCGGGGCTACACCGAGAGCCGCCAGCAGCGCGCCGAGGTGCTGCTGTCCGGCAGCTCCCAGGACATCGCGGTCCTCGACCAGGCGATGCGCACCATCGACAGCTCCAGCGTCGACCAGCAGACCCGGCAGCGGTTCACGGTCCGGATCCTCAACGAGGCCCTGCCCGTGGTCAGCAACGGCTCGCTGCCGGCCGGAGCGCGGATCGGCGCGATCGAGGCGACCGAGGCCGGCGTCCGCGACGGGCTCGAGAACGCCCTGCGCATGCTCGCCCGCGATGCCGTCGACCTCAAGGAGCGGGTCACCCTGGTCAACCAGGCCAACGCCGTCCGGAACTGGAGCCTCACGTGAACTGCCCGTCCTGCCGCGCCGCCCTCGCGCCCGGTGCGCGGTTCTGCGAGAACTGCGGCGCCCAGCTCGGCGACGCCGCGGCGGTCGCCGCCCCCGCCGCCACCACGGTCGGAGGGCCGTTCGACGACGCGCTCGGGGACGCGCCGATCAGCGCACCGACCCGCAAGCCGGCGTCCGCGCTGCCCGACCCGCCCGCCCCGGCCGGCCGTAGGCCGTGCACGGAGTGCGGGGGAGAGGTCGGTCCGGACCTCTACTGCCTGGAGTGCGGCACCAAGGCGCCCAGCGAGCGCGACCACTTCGAGGAGCAGCCCGCGTCCTGGGTGGCCGGCGTCTGCGACAAGGCGGTCCGCAAGAACCGCAACGAGGACGCCATGGCCCTGCTCGCCGGCGCCGAGCCCGGCTCGCGGGCGGTGCTGATCGTGATGGACGGCGTCTCCAACTCCATCGACTCCGACGTCGCGTCTCTCGCCGGGGCCCGGGCGGCGCGCGAGGTGCTGCGGATGCCCCTGCCGTCGGGGATGGGTACGCCGGAGAGCCGCGAGGCCGCCGTACGCAAGGTGCTCGCGAACGCCGCCGCGGCCGCCAACACCGCGATCGTCGCGGTCACCGACCCCGACTCGCCCAACCCGGCGTCCGCGACCTTCACCGCCGCCGTGCTGGAGGGCAACCGGATCACCTGGGCCAATATCGGCGACTCCCGCTCGTACTGGCTGCCCGACGCCGGCACGCCGCTCCAGCTCACCGTCGACGACTCGGTCGCCCAGGCGCAGATCGCCGCGGGCGTGGCCCGCGACGTCGCCGAGAACGGGCCCCAGGCGCACGCCATCACCAAGTGGCTGGGCCGCGACTCCGAGGACCAGACGCCGACCGTGGGCTCGCTCGAGGTCACGGAGAGCGGCTGGCTGCTGACCTGCTCCGACGGGCTGTGGAACTACGCGTCCGAGCCCGACGCCCTGGCCGCGCAGGTCCGCGCCGCCGGCACGACCGACCCCGCCACGCTCGCCCGCGCGCTCGTCGCGTTCGCGAACGACTCCGGCGGGCACGACAACATCACCGCCGCCCTCGCCCGGGTCGATGTCACCGGCCTCGGGCAGAATGACCAGACGCCGACCCCAGGAGGAGAGCCGAGCGATGGCTGAGTTCAACGCCGCCGTCTACCAGAACGAGTTCCTGCCCGACGGTGGGACCGACGTCAACGCGATCGTCACGATCACCTGCAAGGGTGCCGGGACGGCCGGTCAATCCGGAGCGGGCAGCGCCGGCGAGATCATCATCGTCGACACGTCGGGCTCGATGGGGCCGGCCACGATGTCGGCCGCGAAGGAGGCGGCCCAGGCCGCGCTCGCCGAGATCGTCGACGGCACCTACTTCGGCGTGATCGCCGGCGCGGACCGGGCGATGCTCGCCTATCCGCAGGTCTCCAGCGGCCCCGGCCTGGTGCGGATGGACGCCCGCAGCCGCCAGGAGGCGTCGGCCGCGATCGACCGGTTCGTCGGCAGCGGCGGCACGGCCATCAGCACGTGGCTCGACCTCGCCGGCCAGCTGTTCGCCTCGGTCGCCGAGATCACCCAGCGCCACGTGCTGCTGCTCACCGACGGCGAGAACCGCGAGCGCCCGGGCCGTCTCGACGACGCCATCAACCGGGCCACCGGCTACTTCCAGGCCGACTGCCGCGGCGCCGGCACGGACTGGCAGGTCGCCGAGATCCGCCGGATCGCGCAGGCCCTGCTCGGAACCGTCGACATCATCCCGCGGCCCGCCGAGATGAAGGCCCAGTTCCAGGAGATCATGCGCAACGCCATGTCCCGCGGCGTCGCGGACGCGTCGCTGCGGGTGTGGACGCCGCAGGGCGCCGAGGTGCTCTTCGTGCGGCAGGTCTCCCCGACGGTCGAGGACCTCACCAACCGCCGGACCCCGGTCAACCCGCTCACCGGCGACTACCCGACGGGCGCCTGGGCCGACGAGTCCCGCGACTACCACGTCGCGGTCCGGGTCCCGGCCAAGGCGATCGGCCAGGAGCAGCTCGCCGCCCGGGTCCAGCTGGCGCTCGGCAACGACGTCGTGACCCAGGCGCTGGTGAAGGCGACCTGGTCCAACAACTCCGAGCTGACCACCCGGATCGACCAGCAGGTCGCCCACTACACGGGACAGGCCGAGCTCGCCGAGGCCATCCAGGAGGGCCTGGCCGCCAAGGCCGCCGGCGACGAGGCGACCGCGACCACGAAGCTGGGTCGCGCGGTCCAGCTGGCGGCCGAGACCGGCAACGACGAGGCCACGTCCAAGCTGCGCAAGGTGGTCGACGTCGACAACGAGGAGACCGGCACCGTCCGGCTCAAGCGCGCGGTCGACAAGGCCGACGAGATGGCCCTCGACACCGCGTCCACCAAGACGACGCGGATCCGCAAGGAGCCCACCTCATGAGCACCTGCCCGTCGGGGCACGAGTCGGCCTCGGACGACTACTGCGACGTCTGCGGGCTGCCGATCCCGGCGGGCGGCACGAGCGGCGGCGACAGCGGAGGGGCGCCGGACGCACCGTCCGCGCCCGCCGACGCACCGGCAGCGGCGTCCTCGGCGCCGGCGGAGCCGGCCGCCCCGGCGACCACGGAGTGCCCCAACTGCCAGGCGGCCAACCCGCCCAACGCGCTGTTCTGCGAGGCCTGCGGCTACGACTTCACCACCGGCTCGATGCCGCGGCCGATCACGCCGCCGTCGGTGCTCGACCTCGGCACGCCGGCCGGCGCCGACGACCCCGGCACCGCCGAGGCGCGGAAGCCGGACGCCGCCCCGCCGGCCGCCGAGGCCTCCATCGCGCCACCGCTCGCCGACGCGTGGGTGGCCGAGGTCTGGATCGACCCGGACTGGTACGCCGACCAGGAGTCGACCGATCCGCTGCCGTCGGCGGGCGTGCCCACCGTCGTACCGCTGAAGACCACGTCGGTCCTCGTCGGCCGCACCTCCCGCAGCCGGGGCATCCACCCCGACATCGACCTCGGCTCCGACAACGGCATCAGCCGCCGCCACTGCCAGCTCACCACCGACGGCACCCGCTGGTGGGTCGAGGACCTCGGCTCGTCCAACGGCACCTATCTCGGCTCCACGGTCGGCGCGCTGCCCACGCAGCCGATCCCGTCGGGGGAGAAGCGGGAGATCGCGCCGGACGCGCGGGTCTACCTCGGCGCCTGGACCCGGCTGGTCATCCGCCGGGCCCAGCCGGGCGAGGTCTGAGCCGGGTCGAACGCCCGGCACAGGTGAGACCAGGGTGAGACCGGCTCGGCCTTCCGGGGCTCCCGGCGCGCGCCCGATGCTCGACGGGTGCGCTTCCGACTGCCTGCCCTGCCTGCCCTGACGCTGGCCACGGCCCTGCTCCTGGTGCTGCCGCTCCTCGCGGCGCCGCCGGCGCAGGCGGACTTCACGGGCTACGCCTGGCAGACCACCCGGATCTACAGTCCGGCCACGGGAAACTTCGCGGCCGCCGACACCGCGCTCGTACGACGTCCCGACGGCTCGTTCGTCGAGCTGACCATCACCCAGTCGGCCAACCAGGCGCTGCCCAGCCGGGTGATCGCCTGGTCGGGCGATGGGGCGTCCTGGGGCGCCATGGAGTTCCCCGACGGGGCCGGCGAGGGCGCCGTGCCCTTCGACCTGGAGGCGTTCGCGGCGCCCGACGGCAGCGTGGTCGCCGTCTGGTACCTGCCGATCGGTGGGGTCGACGTGGCGCTGCGGACGTCGACCCGGTCGCTGGCGGGCGTCTGGAGCCCGCCCACCGACCTGTGGACCGGTGACGTCGGCGACCTGCGCCGGCTCTTCCCGGGCCCGGCCGGCGGCACCGTCGTCTGGCAGGACGACGACGCGGACGTGATCAGGTCCCGCACCTGGTCCGGTGGCTCGTGGGCCGCCGCCAAGATCGGTCCCGGCGGCGACGAGCTCCCCAGGTACTGGGCGGACTACGGCACGGCGGTCCGGGCGAGCGACGGCCAGATCAGCGTCGCCTACAAGGCCGCCGACGGCGACCATCTGCGGCTGGCCCAGCTCGATCCCGGCGGGGACTGGACCACCGTGACGACGCACCAGATCTACACGAACTGCGAGGTGGACGTCGGGGTCCTCGACGCCAACGGCAACATCGCGGCTACCGTCACCCTCTGCTACCGCAACGAGGTCACCGGGATGGCGGGGGCGACGTACGACCCCGAGGGCGACCTGCACCTGTGGTGGAACAACCGGTACGGCATGTCGTACGTCGATGGGCTCTACCCGAACTACACCATCCGGTGCTATTGCGAGCAGGGCGTCGGGGGCATGGTCGTCGCCGACGACGACCTCGACGGCCGCGCGTTCGAGACCGTGCTCCCCGGGCTGCCGAAGCTGCCCGACGGTCGCAGCATCCACCAGGTCTGGGACGCCGATGGGGATCGGACCGTCTTCGTCGGCGGGCAGGGGGAGTACGGCCGGACCATCAACTACTACCGGGAGGGCCGGACGTTCGCGAACCCGAACGGCTCCTTCCAGGCGCCGGGCACGACCACGTCGAGCCGCTCCGGCTTCGTGTCGGCCACGTTCGTGTCCGGCGACGACATCCTGGTCGGCTACCAGCACTCGGCCCCGGCCTCCAACATCGGCCCGGGCGGCTCCTGCAACACCCGCGTGCTGGGCGGGGACGGCGTGCTGAGCGACTTCCTCAACGCCTGCTTCGACGGCAACACCCGCCACTGGTCCGCACTCCAGGCGCCCGACGGCTCGGTCTACCTCGGCAGCTCCGTCGCCCGCTACGTGGAGTTCCGGAAGTGGGTGCCCGCCGACACCCCGCCGCCGGTGGCGGCCGCTGTCGGCGTCACGTGGCCGGCCCTCGCCGCCGGCGCTCCTGCGGCCGTCGGCGTCACCGTGACGGCCGTGGGCACCGGCCAGGCCGCGACCGGCACCGTCCGGCTCCGGTACGACGGCACGCCCGTCGACACCCGCACCCTCGCGGGCGGCGCCGCCACGCTCACCCTGCCCTCGGGCGTCGTGACCTCGGGCAGCCACACCCTCCGCGTCGAGTACGACGGCAGCGGCGCCGTCCTCGCCGGCTTCGCCCAGACGACCGTCACCGTCCCGCAGGTCGTGCCACCCGCGCCGGTGCCGCCCACGGTGAAGGTGCCGCCGCGGACGCCCACGGTGAAGGTGAAGAAGGCGCCCACTCCGAGGAAGAAGGGCAAGGCCGTGGTCCGGGTACCCCCGTCCACCGGCCTCCCCGTCCCGGGCGGCCGGGTCACCGTCACCCTCACGAAGGGGGCGAAGTCGAAGCAGGCGACCGGCACCCTGGCGGCGGGCGCGGTGACCGTGACCCTGCCGAGGCTGGCCAAGGGCAAGTGGCGCCTCAGCGCGGCGTACGCCGGCGACGCGACGTACCTGCCGGCGGTCTCGGCCACGGTCAAGGTGAAGGTCACGAGGTGATCCGGGTCCGAGGGTCGCGAGGTGCCGGCGGCGGGCCGTCGTGACGCCGGTATCTGCGACGATGCGTCCATGGCGATCAAGGACCAGGTCATCCTCATCACCGGCGGCGCCCGCGGCATCGGGCTCGAGACCGCGAAGGCGCTGGCGGCGGAGGGCGCCCGGCTGGTGCTGACCGACCTCGACAGCCCGGCCCTGGCCGAGGCGGTCGAGGCGATCGGCGCGGAGCGGTGCGAGGGCGTCGTCGCCGACGTGTGCGACCTGGCGGCGATGGAGGCCGCGGTGGCGACCACGCTGGGGCGGTTCGGGCGCCTCGACACGGTGCTCGCGAACGCCGGCATCGCGAGCTACGGCTCGGTGCTGGCCATCGACCCGGCGGCCTTCCAGCGCACCATCGACATCAATGTCGTCGGCGTCTTCAACACCGCGCGGGCCTCGGTGCCCGCGCTCGAGGAGAGCAAGGGATACCTGCTGGTCGTGTCGTCGCTCGCCGCCTTCGCCGCGGCGCCCGGCCTGGCGGCGTACAACGCCAGCAAGGCGGGCGTCGAGCACTTCGCCAACGCGCTGCGGCTCGAGGTCGCCCACCTGGGCATCGCCGTCGGGTCGGCGCACATGTCGTGGATCGACACCCCGCTGGTCCAGGACGCCAAGAGCGACCTGCCGACCTTCCAGGAGCTGCTGAGCAAGCTGCCGCCGCCGCTGAACCGGACCACCGACGTCGAGTCGTGCGTGAAGGCGTTCGTGAAGGGCGTCGACCGGCGCTCGCGGCACGTCTACTGCCCGGGCTGGGTCCGCGCGGCCGGGCTCAACCGCAATGTCATCAACTCCGCCGCGGGCAACCGGCCGGTCCTCAAGCTCGTCCCCGACCTGCTGCCGCGGATGGACGCCGAGGTGCGGGCGCTCGGTCGCTCCACCAGCGCCCGCAACGTCGCCAACGACGAGCGGAGGGCGCGCGGCGAGGGCTGAGCCTCCCTGGGCTGGGCTGGGCTCAGCGCCGGGTGGCGATCAGCGCGGACGCGTCGGGCGCGACCATCACCTCGACGGTGGTGAACCGCTCGTCGGTCAGCCACTCCTCGCGGAGCGTGTCGACCCGCCCGCCCGTGATCGGCGGCCACATCTCGCACGGCACGAAGTCGTCGAGGACCACGATCCCGCCCGGCTCGACGAGATCGGCCAGCTTGTCGACCGCCACCGCCGACGGGTCGCCGGAGTCGAGGAAGAGCAGCGAGAACGGCCCCTTGTCGAGCAGGGTCGACCAGTCCGCCTCGAGGACGTCGACCAGCGGATCGTGATGGAAGATCTCGGTCGCGGCCGCGGCGAGCTTCGGGTCCAGCTCGGCGGTGAGGATCCGGGCCTTGTCGTTGCGCACCCCCGAGCGCAGCCAGGCGGTGCCGACGCCGCAGCCGGTGCCGAACTCGGCCATCGTCCCCTCCCGGGTCGCGGCGAGCGCGGCCAGCAGCCGGCCGGTCTCGTTGCGGCAGAAGGACACGTAGCCGGCGCGCCGGGACACGTCGAAAGCGCGGTGGACCACGTCGGGCAGCTCGGGAGGCGCGCTCATCCGGCGTCCCCGCGGTGTTGTTCGGGGAGCGCAGCGGAGGAGAAGAACACCGTGGGTGGTCATGCGTCGAGTCTCACCCCGCGATCAAGGGACGGGACGCCGGTCTCGGATCGTGGTCGCGGTGGGGGTGGCCGGCGACGGGCGGCTCGCGCTGGAGTGTCCCACCCGTCTCAGGAGTCCCGCCGGTCGGGGAGTTCATGCGGTTGTCAGGCGTTGCAACCCCTGACAACCGCATGGATCCCCGGATGTCCGGGATCCATGCAACGTCGCCCCACCTGCCCGGATCCTGGACGTTCCCAGGACAACAGGAGCGCAGGCGGCGTAGGATCCCGTCCATCATGCGGAGCGCCCTTCTCGTAATCGTGCGCCGCGGCGAGGCCTGAGAGAGGCCACCTCGCCGCGGTGACCGCGGCGTTCCCCTGACTCCGCGCGGGCCCCTCGGACCATCAGATCCCGGCCCGCCGCAGATCTTCTCGACGGGTCCCGTCACCTACGGAGACCAGCATGTCCAGCACCACCATCCGTCGTACCAACCCGACCGGGTACGCCACCCTGACCACCGACACCTCGGAGTGGGGCCCGGCCCGTCACGATCCCGACCAGCCCTCGCACCGCGAGTCCGACGGCTTCTTCGGGACTGCCCTGCGAGACGGCGACGACGCCCGACCCGACGACAACTAGGTTTTCGTCCATGACCGACTCCTCGACCGACACCTCCGCCGCCGCCCTCGTCACCACCGGCCAGGTCGCCCTGGGCGTCATCCCCGGCGACGGGATCGGACCCGAGGTGACCGCCGAGGCGCTCAAGGTCCTCGAGGCCGCGGCGCCGGCCGACCTGAAGTTCGCGCCGACGCAGTACGACCTGGGTGCGGAGCGCTACCTGCGCACCGGCGAGGTGCTGCCCGACAGCGTGCTCGAGGAGATCCGCGGCCAGGACGCGCTGCTGCTCGGCGCGGTCGGCGGCAAGCCCAACGACCCGAACCTGCCGCCGGGCATCCTCGAGCGCGGGCTGCTGCTCAAGCTCCGCTTCGCGCTCGACCACTACGTCAACCTGCGCCCCTCGCGCATCTACCCGGGCTCGGTCTCCCCGCTGTCCGACGAGGTGCTCGCCAAGGGCGAGGTCGACTTCGTCGTCGTCCGCGAGGGCACCGAGGGCCCGTACACCGGCAACGGCGGCGCGCTGCGCGTCGGCACCCCGGCCGAGGTCGCCACCGAGGTCTCCGTCAACACGGCGTACGGCGTGGAGCGGGTCGTCCGCGACGCCTTCGAGCGCGCCCGGCGCCGGCCCCGCAAGAAGCTCACCCTCGTCCACAAGACCAACGTGCTCGTGCACGCCGGGCAGGTCTGGTGGCGGCTGTTCCAGGAGGTCGGCGCGGAGTACCCCGACGTCACCACGGACTACTGCCACATCGATGCCGTGATGATCTTCCTGGCGACCGACCCGCAGCGCTTCGACGTCATCGTGACCGACAACCTGTTCGGCGACATCGTCACCGACCTCGCCGCCGCGATCAGCGGCGGCATCGGCCTGGCCGCCTCCGGCAACGTCAACCCCGACCGCACCGCGCCCTCCATGTTCGAGCCCGTGCACGGCTCGGCCCCCGACATCGCCGGCCAGCTGATCGCCGACCCGACCGCCGCGATCCTCTCCGGCGCGCTGCTGCTCGACCACCTCGGCCACCCCGAGGCCGCGGCGAGGATCGAGGCGGCCGTGCTCGCCGACCTCGAGGCGCGGGACCCGGCCCAGCGGCGTCGTACGCCGGAGGTGGGCGACGCGATCGCGGCGCGAGTAGCGGGGTGAGGGCGCGCAGGAATCGCCGCTGAAGCGGTGAAACTTGCACTTACCGCCCGTTGCAACGGCCAAGAAGCGCAGGAATCGCCGCTGAAGCGGTGATTCCTGCACCCTCCCGACCCGCGTTAACGAGGACTAACCTGATGACCATGCAGATCACCACCACGCTCTCTGCGACCCCCACCGACGACACCCGCCTGGCGGAGATCCTGGCCAACCCGGGCTTCGGGACCCACTTCTCCGACCACATGTTCACCGTGGAGTGGACGCCCGAGAAGGGCTGGTACGACGCGCGGATCACGCCGTACGGACCGGTCACGCTCGACCCCGCGGCGGCCGTCCTGCACTACGCGCAGGAGACCTTCGAGGGGATGAAGGCCTACCGCCACGACGACGACTCGCTGTGGCTGTTCCGGCCGGAGGCGAACGCCGAGCGGATGAAGCGCTCCAGCCACCGCCTCGCCCTGCCCGTGCTCGAGGTGCCCGACTTCCTCCAGGCCGTCGAGGAGCTGGTGAGGGTCGACGCCCGCTGGGTGCCCGGCAACCCCGACGGCGGCGAGAAGAGCCTCTACCTGCGGCCGTTCATGTTCGCCTCGGAGAAGTTCCTCGGCGTCCGGCCGGCCCAGCACGTCACCTTCATGGTGATCGCCAGTCCCGCCGGCGCCTACTTCAAGGGCGGCGTCAAGCCGGTCACCCTGTGGCTCACCGAGGAGTACACCCGCGCCGGCCGCGGCGGCATGGGCGCGGCCAAGACGGGCGGCAACTACGCGTCGTCCCTCGTCGCCCAGCAGGAGGCCTACGCCGAGGGCTGCGACCAGGTCGTCTTCCTCGACGGGCAGGAGGGCAGGTACGTCGAGGAGCTCGGCGGGATGAACATGTACTTCGTCTTCGACGACGGCTCCATCGTCACCCCCGCCACCGGCACCATCCTCGAAGGCATCACCCGCTCCTCGATCATCGAGCTCGCCGGCAAGATGGGCCACCAGGTCACCGAGCGGAGGTTCGGCATCGACGAGTGGCGCGACGGCGTCGCCAGCGGCCGGATCACCGAGATCTTCGCCTGCGGCACAGCGGCCGTGGTCACCCCGTCGGCTCGCTGAAGTACGCCGGCGGCGAGACCCCCGCCCCCGCCGGCCAGGACCTGACCATGCGGATCCGCGAGGCGCTCGTCGGCGTCCAGCTCGGCCGGGAAGAGGACACGTTCGGCTGGATGCACCGGGTGGTCTGAGCGCCGCGAGGGTCCCGCGCGTCGTAGATGGGGATCACTTGCCCTCCTGTGGAGAACCCCCGGCCGTGACGGAGGTCGGTGCCAGCATCGCCCCATGACTTCTCTCGGGAGGATGGGGCACGATGGTGGACATGACGCTGGAGGCCGACCTCGACTGGGCGCCGCGCGGGCCGGTGACGGTGGCGGACCTGCTCGATCTGCCCGACGAGCCGGACGGGGAGGGGCCGACCCCGCGCTACGAGCTCATCGACGGGATGCTGATCGCGATGGCGCCCGCTGACGTCCGGCACACCTACGTCGCCTCCGGCCTGCGCGAGGTGCTGCGGCATGCCGCTCCGCCGGACCTGATCGTGATCCAGGCGCCGACCGGCGCGATCGTCGACGACATCACCTGGGTCGAGCCCGACCTCTTCGTGGCGCCGCGCTCCGCGCTCGAGCATCGCTACTTCGAGGGCATCCCGCTGCTCGCGGTCGAGGTGCTCTCCCCGTCCAACCGGCTCTACGACCTGACCACCAAGTTCAGCCGCTACGAGCGGGCCGGCGTGCCGTCGTACTGGATCGTCGATCCGACGGAGCTGCGGCTGGTGGCGTGGGAGCTGCGCGACGGGCGGTACGCCGAGGTCGCCGACGTCGGCGCCGGCCAGGCGTGGACCGCCACGACGCCGTTCGAGGTCACCGTCCGCCCCGGCGCGCTGCTCGACTGACAGGCTGGTGCCGTGGCCCACCCGATCATGTTCCGCGACGACGACCCGGGGCTCGCCGAGCTGCGCGAGATCGTCTTGGCGCTGCCGGGCGCGGTGGAGTTCGTCAGCCACGGCCGGCCGTGCTTCAAGGCGGGGGAGAAGGGCAAGGTGTTCGCCTCCTTCGGCGCCGGCCTCAAGACCGGCCCGGGGACGCACCGGCGCGTCGACAGCGCGCTGAGCGTCAAGATCGCGCCGGAGGAGCTGCCGGCGATCGACGAGGACGAGCGCTTCTTCCTGCCGATGTACGCCGGCAGCTCGCCCTGGCGCGCCACCGACCTCGCCCGGCCCGACGTGGACTGGCAGGAGATCGCCGAGCTGGTCGACGCGTCGTACCGCGGCGTCGCCGGCAAGCGGCTGCTCGCCGAGCTCGACGCCCGGGACTGACGGGCTGACGCGCCGCCGGGCGTCAGCGACCCTCGCGCCGACCCCGCCTGATCTCGGTGTCGAGCGCGTCGAGGCGCTGCTCCCAGAAGGACCGGAATCGGCCGAGCCAGGCGTCGACCTCCGCGAGCGGGCCGGCGTCGATGGCGTAGATGCGGCGCGTCCCCTCGGCCCGGACGGTCGCGAACCCGCTCTCGCGCAGCACCCGGAGCTGCATGGACACGGCCGGCTGGCTGATCCCGAACTCCGCCGCGATGACGTCCACGACCGCGCCCGAGGTGTGCTCCCCTCGGCGAGGAGCTCCAGGATCCGCCGCCGGACGGGGTCGCCGAGGACGTCGAAGGCGTGCACGTCAGGCGTCCTCCCCGGGGACGGCGGTGTAGGCCTCGAAGCAGCGCCGCGCCGCGGCCCGGGCCTGCTCGGGGTCGGTGCCGAAGGCGATGTCGGCCTCGGCCCAGGCGGCGCTGGCGCCGGCCATGAAGTCGGTGAGGTCCGGCACCCTCTCCCGCGGCGGGGCGGCGTCCGGGGCGGCGAGGTGCTCGGCCAGGCCCATCAGCATGGACTCCCAGCCGAGCCCGACCGCACCGGGGCCGAACTGCTCCCACAGCTCCGGCGGGACCGGCGCGGCGTGCTCCAGGACGAGCGTTGTCCGCTCGTCCCCGGTCAGCGTCACGTCGACCCAGCTGATGCCCTGGTACTCCCAGGTGAGGCTGAGCCGCTCCGGCGGCTCGCAGGCGGTGACCTCCCCGCCGGCGTTGCCCTCGAGCTGGTAGCGGCCGCCGAGGCGGAGGTCGCCGCTGACGGGCATCAGCCAGCGGTCGATCCGCTCCTTGGTGGTCAGGGCGTCCCACACCTCCGCGGGGGAGGCGTCGAAGGTCCGGGTGACGGTGAGGACGCGGAGCTCCTCGCCGTCCCGGTCGCGGGTGGACAGCGAGCGCTCGACGGCGCCCAGGTGGTCGGCAGGAGGGAAGGTGAAGGTCATGGTCCACTTATATCAGTAGATACTGATGTAAGCCAGAGAGGCCGTGGCGAGGTCGCGTCGCGGCGTGCCGAGCGCGATCGCTGGGTAGCCTCTCGTCTATGACGATCCGGCCCGACAGCAGCGCCCCCACGCAGGTGGGCCGCTACGCGCTGCTGACCCGGCTCGGCGAGGGCGGGATGGGCATCGTCCACCTCGCCCAGGGACCCGACGGCCAGCGGGTCGCGCTCAAGGTGCTGCGGCCGCAGGTCGTGGGCGACCAGGAGGCGCGCAACCGGCTCGCGCGCGAGGTGGGCTCGCTGACCCGGGTGCGCAGCCCGTGGGTGGCGGAGATGCTCGACGCCGACCCGTGGGCCGAGGTGCCGTACGTCGTCACCCGCTACGTGCCGGGCTTCTCGCTGCACGACCACGTCGCCGCCGAGGGGCCGATCGCCGGCCGCGACCTGCACTGGCTGGCCGGCTGCCTCGCCGAGGGGCTCGCCGCGGTCCACGGCGCCGGAGTGCTGCACCGCGACGTGAAGCCGGGCAACGTGCTGATGGAGGGGCGCACCCCGATCCTCATCGACTTCGGGCTCGCACGGGTCGCCGACGACGTACGCCTCACCCAGACCGGCTGGCTGCTCGGCACGCCCGGCTACCTCGCTCCCGAGATCCTGTACGGCGACGAGGCCACGCCCGCGGCCGACGTGCACGCGTGGGCGGCGACGGTCGCGTACGCCGCGAGCGGGCGGCCGCCGTACGGCCGCGGTCCCGCGATGGCGGTCATGGACCGCACCCGGCGCGGCCAGCACGACCTCACGGGGATCGAGAGCCCGCTGGCGGACGTCCTCGCCGCCGCGCTCGACCCGGACCCGCTCGAGCGGCCGCTGCTCGAGGAGCTGCTGGCCTGGCTGCGGCCGCTGAGCACCCGTCCCGAGCTGCCGCCGGTCCCGCCGCCGGGGGCGCTGTTCGCCGCGCCGGCGCCGGTCGACGACGACTACACGCTGCCGCTGGCGCTGGCCGCGCAGGCGGGCCCGGCGGTCGCGCCCGGCCCGCTCACCCCGCCGACGGTCCCTGAGCCGGCCGCGCCGGGCACCCGGGCGCTGCCGACCGAGGTCGCGCCGCCGCCCCCGCCGCCCGGACCGCTCGCCCCCCTTCCGCCGCCTCCGCCGGCCGCGGCGATGGCCCGGCTCGAGGAGCAGTTCGACCAGGGCTACGACCCCGACCGCCCGTTCGCGCCCCCGTCCCGCCCGCCGCTGGCCGAGCGGATCCGGCGCTGGGCGGCGATCGGCCTCGGTGCGGTCGCGGTGGGCGCCGGCTTCGCCGCCGCGCCGTGGGTCGCGACCACGGTGGTCGTGCTCGCGGTCTGGCTGCTCCGGGCGGGATCCCTGGCGGCGTCGGCGGTCGCCAGCCGCCGTACCGTCCGCGGCGTCAAGTGGTACGACGGCCTGCGCTGGCTCGCCACCAGCCCGTGGCACCTGGTCCGTGCGGTGACCGGGACGGCCGTGCTCGTCGCGTGGAGCGCCGGGCTCGGCCTGGCCGCCGGGCTGCTCGGCTACGCGCTCCAGCTCGACGTGCCGAGCACGCTGATGGCGTGCGGCGCGACCCTCGGCGTCGCCCTCTGGTCGGGGCCGGGCAGCAGCAGGTTCCGCTCGCCGATCGGGCGCGTCCTCGACCCGGTGTGCCGCCGCCCGGTGCCGTGGCTGCTGACCTGCGCGGTGCTGCTCGCCGTCGCCGGTGGGCTGGGCGCGCTCGTGGCCGGGAGCGGCGTCAGCTGGATGCCGTGGAGCTCGGGTCCGTTCGGGCTCTGACCCGGCGCCGGCGCGATCCGTGGCAGACTGACCTCGTGACCACCCTCACGACGATCATTAGTTAGCGCGTCCGACGCCCCGTCGGACGCGCCAGCCTCTCGTTCTCGGAGGCTTTTGTTTTGCCCGGACCCACCACGCGAGAGACCCCGATGAACCAGCCCCTGGACCTGCACGGCTCCTTCCACGTCTACGACACCACCCTGCGCGACGGCATGCAGCAGGAGGGCCTCAACCCGACGGTGGCGGACAAGCTCGCGATCGCGCGGCACCTGGACGGCCTGGGCGTGGGGTACATCGAGGGCGGCTGGCCGGGCGCGAACCCCAAGGACACCGAGTTCTTCCGTCGCGCGGCGGAGGAGCTGGACCTCAAGCACGCCCGGCTCGCGGCCTTCGGCTCCACCCGGAGGGCGGGCCTGCTCGCCGCCGACGACCCGCAGGTCGCGGCGCTGCGCGACAGCGGAGCGGGCGTGGTGACCCTGGTCGCGAAGTCGCACGTCGGCCACGTCGAGAAGGCGCTGCGGACCACGACCGAGGAGAACCTCGCGATGATCCGCGACACCGTCTCCCACCTCCGTGCGGAGGGCCAGCAGGTGTTCCTCGACGCGGAGCACTTCTTCGACGGGTACCGCCTCGACCGGTCCTACGCGCTCGAGGTGCTCCGGACGGCGTACGACGCCGGCGCGGACGTGATCGCGCTCTGCGACACCAACGGCGGGATGCTCCCGGGCTGGGTGTCCGACGTGGTCCACGACGTCATCGAGAACGCCCAGGTCCGGGTCGGCATCCACTGCCACAACGACACCGGCTGCGCGGTCGCCAACACGCTCGCCGCGGTCGAGGCCGGCGCCACCCACGTCCAGGGCTGCATCAACGGGTACGGCGAGCGCACCGGCAACGCCGACCTCGTCAACGTCGTCGCCAACCTCGAGCTCAAGCTGGACCGCCAGGTGCTGCCCCCCGGCCTGCTCACCGAGGCGACCCGGATCGCGCACGCCGTCGCCGAGGTGACCAATGTGCCGCCCGCCTCGCGCCAGCCGTACGTCGGGGCGTCGGCGTTCGCGCACAAGGCCGGCCTGCACGTCAGCGCGATCAAGGTCGACCCCGACCTCTACCAGCACATGGACCCCGCCGGGGTCGGCAACGACATGCGGCTGCTCGTCTCGGACATGGCCGGGCGCGCCACCATCGAGCTCAAGGGCCGCGAGCTCGGCTTCGACCTCTCCGACAACCCCGAGCTGGTCACCCGGGTGACCAATCGGGTCAAGGAGCTGGAGCTGCGCGGCTACACCTTCGAGGCCGCGGACGCCTCCTTCGAGCTGCTCCTCGCCGAGGAGGTCGACGGGCGGCGGCCGTCGTACTTCGACGTCGAGAGCTGGCGGGTGATCACCGAGACCCTCACCCACGCCCAGCCCGACGAGGAGGCCGTCTCCGAGGCGACCGTCAAGCTCCGCGCGGCGGGCGTGCGCTATGTCGTGACCGGCGAGGGCAACGGCCCGGTCAACGCGCTCGACCAGGCGCTGCGCGCGGCGATCGAGCAGGCGTACCCGGAGATCGCGAAGTTCGAGCTGATCGACTTCAAGGTCCGCATCCTCGACCAGGGGCACGGCACCGACGCGATCACCCGGGTGCTCATCGAGACCACCGACGGTGCGTCGTCGTGGGTGACCGTCGGCGTCGGCGCGAACGTGATCGAGGCGTCCTGGGAGGCGCTCGCCGACAGCCTCACCTTCGGCCTGCTGCGCCAGCATCGGGACTGACGCCGACCGTCGTCTCAGGCGGGGGAGTCGGCGCCGACCACGCGGCGTACGAGATCGGTCCAGCCCGCGATCACCTGCTCCTCGGTCAGGCCGCCGACGTCGATCTGCTGGCGCAGCACGGGAACGCTCAGGGGAGCGACCAGGGCGGTCGCGAGGTAGCCGAGGTCGCCGTGCACGCCGAGCTGGGTGAGCAGCATCCGGACGTGGAGCGCGACGAACCCCAGCACGGCGTAGTTCTCGCCCCACGTGCTGCCCGCCGCCTCGATCAGCGCGGCCTGTTCGCGGTGGTGGCGCAGCCGGGACGCGCCGAAGGCGAGCAGCCGCTCCATCGGCGGCGCGCCCGGTCCGAGCGGTGGCGGGCCGCTGATGACGCTGGCCTGCCACTCCTGCTCGCGGTGGTCGAGCAGCGAGGCCATCAGGCCCTCGCGGCTCCCGAACCGGCGGAACACCGTCCCCTTGCCGACCCCCGCCCGAGCCGCCACGGCATCGGTGGTGAGGTCGGCGACGCCGCAGCGCTCGACGAGCTCGGCCGCGGCCTGCAGGAGCGCTTCCCGGTTGCGGGCCGCGTCGCGTCGTACGACGGGCGCCGCGGTGAGCAGGGGGAGGGGCTTCGGCATGGTCTCGTCACAGTAACGGGCAGCGCCGACGACGGTCGGGTCTGCCGTCGACGTCCGGGTCCTCACGTTCTGAGAAATATTCCAGCCCGGGGAATGGAAGCGGACCACGGTCCGTTTCGATCTCCATGACTGACACCCAGAAGACCCGCGTCGCCGTGCTCGTCGGCAGCCTCCGCGCCGACTCCGTCAACCGCAAGCTCGCCGAGCTCCTGCGCGACGAGGCGGCGACCGACGTCGTGCTCGACATCGTCGAGGGGCTCGACCGGCTCCCCTTCTACAACGAGGACATCGACGGCGAGAACGCTCCCGCCGCCGCCGTGGCCGTGCGCGAGCGGGTCGCCCTGGCCGACCGCGTGCTGGCCGTGACCCCGGAGTACAACGGCACCCTCCCGGCCGTGCTCAACAACGCCATCGACTGGCTCTCGCGTCCCTACGGCGCCGGCGCGATCAGCGGGAAGCCGTTCGCGGTCATCGGCACCACGCCCACGCCGTACGGCGGCAAGTGGGCCCACGAGGACGCCGCCCGCTCCGCCGGCATCGCCGGCGCGAAGGTCGTCGCCGACGCGACCGTCTCCCACCCGGCCGGCGAGGGCGACGTGCTCGTCGACCGCGACGCCCGGGCGAAGCTGCACGACGCCATCGCCAAGCTGGTGGCGTTCGCGCCGGAGACCACCGCCGCCTGACAGCCGCCGAGGGGCTACGGTCGGGTCGTGGCCGAACTCCACGACCTGACCGCCCTCGAGCAGGGGGAGCTGATCCGCACCGGCGAGATCAGCCCCGTCGAGCTCACCGACCACTACCTCGAACGCGCCGCGCGGCTCCCGCAGGAGTACGTCGACGGCGCGTTCGTGCTCCGCGACCCCGACGCCGCACGGCGGCGTGCCCGCGAGGTCGCGGCCGTGGGGCCGGTGGGGGACGGGGCGTCGCCACTGGCCGGCGTACCCACGGCGATCAAGGACCTCAACCTCACCCGCGGCGTGCCGACGGCGTTCGGCTCGCCGGTGTTCGCGGACTACGTGCCCGAGGTCTCCGACGGGGTGACCCTCGCGATCGAGGACGCCGGGATGGTGAGCCTCGGGAAGACGAGCACGCCGGAGTTCGGCTCGCCCTGCTACACCGAGCCGGAGGGACGCCCGCCCGCGGTCACGCCGTGGGACCCGACCCGGATGGCGGGCGGGTCCTCGGGCGGCGCCGCGGCCGCGGTGGCCGCCGGGCTGGTCCCGGTCGCCCAGGGCTCCGACGGCGGCGGCTCGATCCGGATCCCCGCGTCCTGCTGCGGACTCGTCGGGCTCAAGCCGACCCGCGGCCGGATCAGCGGCTTCCCGATGTACGGCGACCCGGTCGGCCTCGCCGTCTCGGGATCCATCGCCCGCACCGTCGCCGACGCCGCCGCCCTGCTCGACGTGCTCGCCGGCCGCCGGGCGGGCGATCCCGCCTGGGCGCCGGACCCGGCCGGCACCTTCCTGTCCGCCGCCGGCCGGGAGCCCGGGCGACTGCGGATCGCCTGCTTCGACACCCCGGTCATCGCGGACGCCGACGTGCACCCGGAGGTCCAACGCGCCTACGACGACGCGACCCGCCTGCTCGCCTCGCTCGGCCACGCCGTCGAGGACGTCCCCGTCCCCCTCCCGCCCGAGGCGGTCGCGGTCTTCGAGACCTGCTGGGCGGTGCTGACCGCGCTCTCGACCGTGCCGCTCGGACCGGGTCAGCGCGAGCAGCTGCGACCGCTCACCCGCTGGCTCGGCAAGCGGGGCGAGGCGGTGTCGGGGCCGGAGTTCGGGCTCGCGATCGGGGCGATGCGCCGGTACGCCGCCGATGCGCTGGTCGCGCTGGCGCCGTACGACATCGTGCTGACGCCCACCCTCGCCACCCCGCCGCTCCCGGTCGGCGCGATCCGCGACGACGCGGATCCGGCGGGCGACTTCGAGGCGCAGAAGCGGTTCACCCCGTGGACCTCGGCGTGGAATGTCACCGGCATGCCCGCCATCTCCCTCCCGCTCCACCAGACCCCCGAGGGCCTCCCCGTCGGCGTCATGCTCGCCGCCCGCCCCGCCGAGGAGGAGCTGCTCATCTCCCTCGCCGCCCAGGTCGAGGCCGCCGCCCCCTGGAGGGATCGCCGGCCGCCGCTGTGGTGAGGCTCAGCCGAACCAGGCCGGGGCCGCGGCCCGGAAGTCCTCGGGCGCCAGGGAGCCGGCGCCGTCGGGGATGACGGCGAGGACCGGTACGCCGGTGACGCGCGGCAGGTCGGTGCGGTTGCAGGTCTCGGCGACGCCGGGCTCGACGGGCCAGGCGCCGATGACCAGGCCCGCGGGCTCGACCTGGACCGCTCGCAGCGCGGTCGTGGTGAGCTCGGTGTGGTTGAGGGTGCCGAGGCCGGCACGGCACACGACGACCACCTCGACCGGCGAGCCGTCGGCCCGGATCAGCGCGAAGGTGAGATCGCGGGCGATGTCGAGCAGCGTCCCGCCCTCGGCGTCGAGGCGCACCAGCAGGCCGCCGGCGCCCTCCACGATCACGACGTCGTACGACGGCAGCAGCTCGCGGATCCGGGCGACGTGCTCGCGCACGGTGGGGATCCGCACGCCCTGGCGGCGTGCCGCGGTGTCGGGGGCGAGGGGCTCGTCCAGGGCGGCGAGCTGGACGGTCTCGACGCCGGCGAGGGCGCGGACCGTGTCGACGTCCGGGGTGTCGGGGTCGGGACTGCCGATGCCGGTCTGCACCGGCTTGACCACCAGCACCCGGTCCCCGGCGGCGGAGGCCGCCGCGGCGAGCGCCGCGGTGGCGATGGTCTTCCCGACGCCGGTGTCGGTGCCGGTCACCACGACGACGCGGGTCACTGGTGCTCCTTCACGAGCGCCACGAGGACGTCGACCGCGCGCGCCCAGTCGTCGTCGGCGACCCCCGCGGTGACGGTGATCCGCAGCCGCGAGATGCCGTCGGGCACTGACGGCGGGCGGAAGCAGCCGACCCGCAGACCGGCCTCCAGCGCGGCGGCCTGGGCCGCGACGGCGGCCTGCGGCGAGGACATCGGCACGGACAGCACCGCGCCCGCGGGCGCGACGACGCCGAGCACGTCGGCCAGCGCGGCCACCCGCTCCCGGACCAGGGCGCCCAGCCCCGGCCGCGAGCGGACCGCCCGGAGCGCGGCCAGCGCACCGGCGGTCGGGGCGGGCGCGAGGCCGGTGTCGAAGATGAACGGGCGGGCCCGGTTGACGAGATGCTCCCGCAGTGCGACCGGCCCGAGCACGGCACCGCCCTGCGCACCCAGCGCCTTCGACAGCGTCGCCGTGACGACCACATGCGGGAGCCCGGCGAGTCCCAGCGTCGCGACGAGTCCCGGCCCGTGCACCCCCACGGCGTGCGCCTCGTCGACGACCAGCAGGGCGTCGTACTCCTCGCAGAGGGTGGCCAGCTCCACCAGCGGCGCCGCGTCGCCGAGCACCGAGTAGACCGACTCGACGAGCACCAGCGCCCGCTCGCCGGCCTCGGCCGCGGCGGCCAGGCCGGCGCGCACGGCGTCGACGTCGCTGTGCGGTACGACGCTCAGCCGGGCGCGCGAGAGCCGGACGGCGTCGACCAGCGAGGCGTGGACATGAGCGTCGGAGAGCACGCGCGTGCCGCGGTCGGCGAGCGCGCTCACGACGGCGAGATTGGCGTGGTAGCCGGTCGAGAAGACCAGGGCCGCGGGCTGCGCGAGGTACGCCGCGAGCGCGGTCTCGAGCTCCTCGTGGAGCGCGAGGGTGCCGGTGACCAGCCGCGAGGCGCTCGCGCTGGATCCCCAGCGCAGCGCGGCGTCCGCGGCCGTCTGCCGGACCTCGGGGTCGCGCGCGAGGCCGAGGTAGTCGTTGCCGGCCAGGTCGATCGTGACGTCGTCCGCCGCCCGCGGCCGCAGCCGCCGGGTCAGTCCCGCGGCCTCCCGTGATGCGGCCTCCGCGGCGAGCCACTCCTCCCACGCAGTCATCCCGCTCGCACCGCCGCCCCGATCCCCGCGACGAGCCGGTCCAGCTCGCCGGCGCCGGCGACGTACGGCGGCATCGCGTAGACCAGGTCCCGGAACGGCCGCAGCCACACACCCGCGGCGAGTGCGGCGTCCGTCGCCGCGACGACGTCGACGGGGTGGTCGAGCTGCACGACCCCGACCGCCCCGATCGTGCGGACGTCGCGGACGCCGGGCAGCGACCGCAGGGGAGCGAGGCCCGCGGCCAGGTGGGTGCCGATCGCGCCCACGCGTGCCGGCCAGTCCGAGGCGAGCAGCAGGTCGATGGAGGCGCTCGCGACCGCGCACGCGAGCGGGTTCCCCATGAACGTCGGCCCGTGCATGACCACGCCGGCCTCGCTGCCGGAGATGCCACGAGCCACCCGGTCGGTCGTCAGGACGGCGGCCAGCGTGAGGTACCCGCCGGTGAGCGCCTTGCCGAGGCACAGCACGTCCGGCGTCACCAGCTCGCTCGCGAACAGGTGGCCGGTGCGGCCGAAGCCGGTCGCGATCTCGTCGAAGACCAGCAGCAGGCCGTGCTCGTCGGCCACCTCGCGGAGGATCCGCAGGCACGCAGGCGGGTACGGCCACATGCCGCCCGCGCCCTGGAGCAGCGGCTCGACGACGATCCCTGCGAGCTCGTGGGCGTGGCGCGCGGCGAGATCCCGCAGCGCATCGGCCCACTCCGCGATCGAGGCCGGGCTCGCGTCGTACGCCGGGGGCCGGGGACCGAACACCTGCCCCGGGAGCACGCCCCGCCACATGGCGTGCATCCCGCCGTCGGGATCGGTGACGCTCATCGGGTGGAAGGTGTCGCCGTGGTAGCCGCCGAGGACGGTGAGCATCCGGGTGCGCCCAGACGGATGATCAGTACGGCCGCAGCCGCGTTGGTACTGGAGAACCATCTTCAGCGCGACCTCGACCGCGACCGAGCCGGAGTCCGCGAGGAACACCCGCTCCAGCGGCTCCGGCGTGATCTCGACCAGTCGGCGACCGACCGCGACCGCCGGCTCGTGGGTGAGCCCGCCGAACATCACGTGGCTGAACCGCGCGGCCTGCTCGGCGATCGCGGCGTCGAGGACGGGGTGACGGTAGCCATGGATCGCCGACCACCACGACGCCATCCCGTCGACCACCCACCGGCCGTCGACCTCGAGCTCGCCGCCGCGCGCGCCGGTGACCAGCCGCACCGGCGTGGGCTCGGTCATCGAGGTGTAGGGATGCCACAGGTGCTCGCGGTCGAAGGCGAGCAGGTCCTCGGTCAGCGCGACGGTCATGGCGGGGTCAGGCGTTCGCGGCGACCTCGGTGCCCGCGCCGCGGCGGCGGATCGCCGGGTCGTGCTCGACCGCCGGCTCCTCGAAGGCGTCCTCGGCGCCGAGGATCACGAAGCCGTTGTCGCGGATCATCGCGATGTCGGCCTGCGCGTCCTGGCCCTCGGAGGTGAGGTAGTCGCCGAGGAAGAGCGAGTTCGCGACCTGCAGCGCGGTCGCCTGCAGCGAGCGCAGGTGCATCTCGCGCCCGCCGGCGATCCGGATCTCCTTGTCGGGGCACACGAAGCGCGCCATCGCGAGGATCAGCACGCAGCGGATCGGGGCGAGCTCCCAGGTGTTCTGGTACGGCGTCCCGTCGAACGGCATCAGGAAGTTGACCGGGATCGAGTCGGTGTCGAGCGCCTTCAGCGCGAACAGCGCCTCGACCAGCTGCTCGTCGGTCTCGCCGAGGCCCGCGATCAGGCCCGAGCAGGGGAGAGGCCGGCGCCCTTCGCCCTCCCGATGGTGTCCACCCGGTCGTCGTAGGTGTGGGTCTGGACGATGTTGTCGTGGTGGGACTCGGCGGTGTTGATGTTGTGGTTGTAGGCGTCCACGCCGGCCGCCTTGAGCCGCTCGGCCTGCCCGTCCTTGAGGAGCCCCAGGCAGGCGCAGACCTCCACGCCGTCGTACTCCTCCTTGAGGGCCTCGGTCATCTCCACGACCCGGTCGATGTCGCGGTTCGACGGTCCGCGGCCCGACGACACCATGCACACCCGGGTCGCGCCGCCGCGCAGCCCGGCGCCGGCCTGCTCGAGCGTCTCGTCCTTCGACAGCCAGGAGTACTTGAGGATCGGCGCCTCGGAGCCGAGCGCCTGCGAGCAGTAGTTGCAGTTCTCGGGGCACAGCCCGGACTTGAGGTTGACCAGGTAGTTGACCTTGACCGTGTTGCCGAAGTGCGCGCGTCGCAGCCGCCCGGCCGCCGCGACGACGGACATCAGGTCGTCGTCCGAGGCCCGGAGTACGGCGAGCGCGTCGGCCTCGGTGGCCGCACCTCCGTGGAGGATCCGGGTGGCCAGCTCGTCGAAGCTCGTGGTGGTCATGGTGCTCCTCGGGGGTCCTGGGCGTCGAACTGAACAGTGTTCAGGTCGCTCACGATAGCGGCTGCGGGCCGAGTGAGCCAGTGTTCGCACCTCGAGGGTGCAGGCCGCGCACGTCGTGGCTGCAGAACTCGCACTTCGCGGGTGCAGACCTCACACTTCGTCAGTCGTCGCCGAGCCCGCGGGCGTGCAGGGCGTCGCCGGTGGCGCGGGCGTGGGCGACGACTCGGATCACGAGGGGCGTGAGGTACGCGCGGGGGTTGCGGTCGAGGCCGCGGGCGCGGGCGGCGTCGCGGGTCTCGCCGGCGATGGCGAGGGTGAGCGGGATGCCGCGGATCATCAGCGAGAACGCGAGCGCGACCAGCTCGGGGTTGACGCCGAAGCGGCGGAACGGCCCGAGCCAGCGGGTGATCGCGTCGACCATCCGCTCGACCGAGGTGGTCGTGGTGAAGACGGTCGCCAGCAGCAGGAGCGCGACCAGCGCGCCGACGACCACGAAGGCGTGCTCGGCGCCGCGCTGCCAGGTCTGGTACGCCGCCAGCAGGGTCATCGCGACCAGGACGCCGCGCAGCGCCCGGGCCGCGCGGCCCAGGCGGACGCCGGCGACCACGCAGCCCAGCACCGCGAGTGCGAGCAGGGCGCTCGTCGTGGTGACGCCCCGGAAGGTCACCGCGACGATGCTCAGGACGAGCAGACCCAGCAGCTTGGCGCCCACGGGGAGCCGGTGGAACACGGAGGTCCCCGGCTGGTAGTCGCCGAGCGGGCTGGCGGCCACGGATCAGCCCACCGTGGCGCGGTAGTGGGCGACGACCTCGTCCGGCGCGCCGTCGGCGACCACGGCCCCGTCGTCGACCAGCAGTGCCCGCTCACAGCGCAGTGCCAGGTCGAGGTCGTGGGTGGCCAGCACCAGCTGCTGGGGGAGCCCGAACAGCAGGTCGCCGATCATCCGGGCGTTGCGCAGGTCGAGCAGGGTGGTCGGCTCGTCGGCGACCAGGACCGCCGGGTCGGTGGCGAGCACCCCGGCCAGCGCCAGGAGCTGCCGTTGCCCGCCGGACAGCGTGTGCACGCTGCGCTCGGCCAGCTCCGTCAGCCCGTACGACGCCAGCACCGCCCGCGCCGCGTCCGCCCGCTCCTCGCGCCCCCTGACCTGGTGGCGCAGGGAGAGCGCGACGTCCTCGACGACCGTGGGCATCACCAGCTGCGCGCTGGGGTCGGTGAAGACGAAGCCGACCCGGCGTCGTACCTCACGGCCCTTCTTGGCCACGTCGAGCCCGTCGACGACGACCCGGCCCGAGGTGGGCTCGACCAGGCCGTTGACGAGCCGGGCGAGGGTGGACTTGCCCGAGCCGTTGGGGCCGATCAGCGCGATCCGCTGCTCGGTGAGGTCGAGGGTGGTCTCCCGTAGCACCGTGACCTCGGGAGCAGGCCCGCCGGGTGTCGCCGCACGGACGACGACCCGGTCGAGCTCGATCCGACTCATACCGCCCGGCTCACGAGAGCTCCGCGGGATCTCCTCGGCCTCGGCGGAGCTCCGGCGACGGCCGATCAGGTCGGGGAAGGCCCGGTGCACGGCGGTGGCGACCAGCGCCATCACGACGTTCTTGGCGATGTCGCCGGGGAAGTAGGCGGCGTCGAAGCTGAACGCCTCCTTGATGCTCAGGTCCGCCCGCCAGGCAAGGTTGAGCGGCCCGAGGGTGTGGATGAACACGAAGCTGCTGAGCAGGCCGCAGGTGAAGACCAGCGTGAACTGCGTGGCGCTCTGGCGGTTGCGGTAGACGAGGAAGCCGCACAGCGCCGCGGCCAGTGGGAACGCGACGAGATAGCCGGCGGTGACGCCGCTGTAGTGCGAGATCCCCGACGCGCCGCCGGAGTAGATCGGCAGCACCAGCCCGGCGACGAGGTAGAGCAGCACGCACAGGAACCCGCGCACCGGGCCGAGCACGGCGCCGGCGAGGAGCACGCCGAAGGTCTGCAGGGAGTACGGCACGCCGATCCCGGTCTTGATGTCGGGCAGGATGGCGCACACGGCGATGAGCGCGGCGAAGCCGGCGATCAGGGCGACGTCGGTCGTGGGGGTACGGCGGGTCATGGGTCACTCTCGGGGCAGGGCTGCGCGATCCGCGCAGTTGAACAGTGTTCAGGTTAGGCTGACCGAAGGGTCCCGGTCAACGGGGGTCCGCGGACGAGGGGAGTGCAGGACGGTGCGGTACCGCAGGAGCGACGTGGTGGCGCGCGCGATCGAGGTGCTCGACGCCCACGGGCTCGACGCCCTCTCCATGCGCCGCCTCGCCGGCGACCTGGGCGTCCAGCCCGGCGCGCTCTACCACCACTTCACCAACAAGGACGCCCTGCTCGCCGCGATCGCCGACGAGATCCTCCACCGCGGCCGCCGGCCCGCCGAGATCATGGCCTGGGACGCCGAGCTGCACCTGCTGTGCCTCGGCCTGCGCGACGCCATGCGCCGTCACCGCGACGGCGCCCTCCTCATCGCCCAGGTCAACCGCTCCGACGCCGAGGCCCTCGAGGAGCCGCTGCGCTCGGCCCTCGAGCGCGCCGGCGCCGGCGCGCAGCTCACCCGGGTGGGCGCCCGCACCCTGGTCCGGCTCGTGTTGTCCCACGAGGACGCCGACGACGCGGACTTCGCGCTGGGCCTGGGGCTGGTGCTGGACGGGCTGCGCGCCCGGCTCGCCTGACGGCGTACACCCGTCGTCTCTCGTTATCGTGGCGGTAACGACGAGGAGGCACTGTGGACGACATGGCACCGAAGACCCAGAGGCCCGTGACGGTCGTGCTGTTCGGGGCGACGGGGGACCTCGCCCGGCGCAAGCTGCTGCCGGGGATGCTCCACCTGTTCGAGACCGGGCTGCTGCCGCAGCTGCAGATCATCGGGACCTCGCTCGACGAGCACACGACCGAGTCGTTCGTGGAGTTCGTGCACGAGGCGGTGCTGGAGTTCTCCGGTGACGACAACGACATGGCGGCCTGGCCGGAGTTCGCCAAGCTGCTGCACTGGGCGCCGGGCGCGGAGGGTCCCGCCGGCCTGCGGGCCGCGGTGGAGAAGGCCGAGTCCGGGTGGGACGGCGACCGGGTGCGGCTGCACTACCTGAGCGTGCCGCCGAAGGCGGCGCTGGCGGTGGTCCACACGCTCGACGAGGCGGGCCTCGCGGCGGGCAGCCGGATCATCATGGAGAAGCCGTTCGGCGTCGACCTCGCCTCGGCCAAGGCGCTCAACGCCGAGCTGCACGAGACCTTCGACGAGTCGCAGATCTACCGGATCGACCACTTCCTCGGCAAGGAGGCGGCGCAGAACATCCTCGCGTTCCGGTTCGCCAACGGCCTCTTCGAGCCGATCTGGCACCGCAACAACATCGACCACGTCCAGATCGACGTCCCCGAGGAGCTCGGACTCGAGCAGCGCGCCAACTTCTACGAGTCCACCGGCGCCTACAAGGACATGGTGGTCACCCACCTGTTCCAGGTGCTCGCGTTCACCGCCATGGAGCCGCCGACCTCGCTGCACCCCGACGCCATCAACGAGGAGAAGAACAAGGTCTTCCGCTCGATGATGCCGATCGACCCGGCCAACGTGGTCCGCGGCCAGTACCAGGGCTACCGCGACATCGAGGGCGTGGCCCCGGACTCGGAGACCGAGACCTTCATCGCGCTCAAGTGCTTCATCGACAACTGGCGCTGGGCCGGCGTGCCGTTCTACCTGCGCACCGGCAAGCGGATGGCCGAGGGGGCGCGGATCATCTCGATCGCGTTCAAGGAGCCGCCGCGCTCGATGTTCCCGAAGAACTCCGGCGTCGGCGACCACGGCCCCGACCACCTCACCTTCGACCTGGCCGACAAGGCGAAGATGTCGCTGTCGTTCTACGGCAAGCGACCGGGACCGGGGATGAGGCTCGACAAGCTGTCCATGCAGTTCGCGATGACCGACACGACCTGGGCGGGCTCGGTGCTCGAGGCCTACGAGCGGCTCATCTACGACGCCGCCCGCGGCGACCAGACCCTGTTCACCTCCGCCGAGGGCATCGAGCGACTGTGGGAGGTCTCCGAGCCGCTGCTCGAGGCACCGCCCGTGGTGCGGCCGTACCGGCAGGGCAGCTGGGGGCCCAACCAGATCCACCAGCTGGTCGCGCCGTACGCCTGGCGGCTGCCGTTCGAGCGGCAGTGGCGCGACCCGAACTCGATGGGCGCCTGAGCCTCGATCCGCCGACTTGCCGCTGCTGCGCGTCACCATCCGGGCGCGCTGGTGACGCTCGCAACGCGGCAAATCAGCGGATCGAGGCTGACGCTCAGTCGATGACGCCCGCCTCCCGGGCCAGTCGTACGGCGTGCACCCGGTTGGTGGCGTGCAGCTTGCGCATGGCGTTCTTCAGGTAGGACTTCACGGTGCTCTCGACCAGGCCCAGCGAGGCGGCGACCTCGCGGTTGCTCTGGCCGAGGGCGATCTGGGCGAGGACGTCGATCTCGCGCGCGGCCAGGCCGGTCGGCGCGGCGCCCCGTGCGGTACGGCGGTCCGGGGACGCCGCGGGGGAGCGGCCCCGCTCCACCCGGCTGCGCACGTCCTCGAGGCGGGCGCGCAGGGCGTCGTCCTCCACGAGCGCGGCGAGGTCGGCGAGCTCGTCGGAGATGTCGCGCAGGTCGGCGCGGGTCAGCCGGACCTGCGGCGCGGCGGGCTCGGGGGTGTGCCCGAGGCCGCGCAGGCGGCCGAGCCGGCGGCGTACCTCGTCGTCGACGGCGATCTCGCGCTCGGCCCGGCGGACGAGCGGCAGGAACGCGTCGTACCAGACGTCGCCGAGCACGACCTGCGCGCGGTGCCCGAGGTAGACCACCATCCGCGGCACCCGGTCGACCACGATCGGCAGCGCCGTCACGGTCTCCAGCCGCTCGGCGCGCACCGGCTCGTCGTACTGGTGGGTGATGCCGCGGGCGTGGTGGTAGCTGGTGACCGAGGTCGGCCGGCCGAGGAGCAGCGCCTTGCCGCCCAGCCCGAAGCCGGAGCGCACGCGCAAACCCTGCAGGGAGCGGGTCCGGGCGCTGTGCAGCCCGGTGATGTCGATGGCCGTGCCGTCCGCGACCACCGGGCCGCCGAAGGCCATGTCGCTGTCGCCGGTCGCGCGGAACTCCGCGAGCGTGCGGGACAGGTCGAGGGCCATGCCCCCACGGTAGGTGAGCGCGGTCACACCGACAACGCCGCTACCTCCTTCCGGAGGTAGACATAGTCGTCGAGCGGGAAGCGGGTGGCCTCGCGGGCCGCGCTCAGCGTCGACGTCGGGCGCAGCAGCACCGCCTCGCCGTGCTGGTTGAAGTAGTAGCTCCGCGCGGTCGCGCAGCTGCCCGCGTTGAAGACGGAGTTGCCGAGGAGGCCGGTCATCCGGTCCAGGAAGCGGTCGTTGGCCTCCTCGGTCACCTCCACGACGTCGGCGCCGCGCTTCCGCATGGTCCGCAGCAGCCGCCCCAGGTGGGCCATCTGGGTCTCGATGGTCGTGAAGTACGACAGGCCCGAGTAGGAGTAGGGGCTGTTGAGGGAGAAGAAGTTCGGGAACCGCGGGATCGTGATGCCCTCGTAGGCGCAGAACCGGTTCTCCCGCCACCACCTCCCGAGGTTGCGGCCCTCGCGGCCGACGACCTCGATCGCGGGGAAGTTCGCCTCCCACAGGTCGAAGCCCGTGGCGAGCACCAGGACGTCGAGGTCGGTACGACGGCCGTCGGCCGTCACGATGCCGCCGGCGTCGACGTGGTCGATCGAGGTCGTCTCCAGGTCGACATGGGGCTTGGTGAAGGTCGGGTAGTAGGTGTTGCTGAAGGTGGGGCGCTTGCAGCCGAAGTCGTAGTCGGGCGTCAGCCGCGCCCGCAGCTCCGGGTCCCTGACCTGGCGCCTGAGGTGGGCCTCGCAGACCCGCTTGCCGGTGGCGTTGGCCCACGGCAGGTCGCGGAAGTGCAGGACGCCGGCGACCATGAGCAGCTCGAGGATCGACGTGCCGACCAGCCGGGTCGCCCGCTGCGTGAGGGGCACCTTCGCGAAGGCAGCGCGCACGATGCCGGGCACCGGGCCGTCGAGCTTGGGGGAGACGTAGATCGGCGTGCGCTGGTAGACGGTGAGGTGGCCGGCCACCTTCGCCAGCTCGGGGATCAGCTGGACGGCGGTCGCGCCGGTGCCGATGATGCCGACCCGCCTGCCCTCGAGCTCGAGGTCGTCGTCCCAGCGGGTGGTATGCACGACGGTGCCGGCGAAGTCCTCGATGCCGGCGATGTCGGGGAGCCGCGGCTGGGACAGGAAGCCGGTCGCCGTCAGCAGGAAGCGGCCGCGGACCACCTCGCCGCCCTCGACCCGCACCTCCCAGGTGGCGCTGTCCTCGTCCCAGCGCGCGCCCTCGACGACCGTGCCGAACCGCAGGTGGCGGCGCAGGCCGTACTTGTCGGCCACGTGCTCGGCGTACCTCTTCAGCTCCGGGCCGGGCGCGAACAGCCGCGACCAGTGCGGGTTCGGCTCGAAGGAGTAGGAGTACGTCGAGCTGGGGATGTCGACGGCCAGGCCGGGATAGCGGTTGACGTGCCAGGTGCCGCCGAGGTCGTCCTCGCGCTCGAGGATCACCAGGTCGTCGTACCCCTGGCGGTGCAGCTCGATGGCGGCGCCCATGCCGCCGAAGCCGGCGCCGACGATGACGGCGTCGTGGATCGCGGTGTCCTGGAGCTGGGTCATCGGAGGGTCCTCTCGGTGGCGGCGCCGATGAGGCGCTCGGTGTAGCCGGCCCGCTCGGTGGCGTCGGTGCGCAGTGCGCGGTCGTCGCGGACGACCCTGCGGACCCGGTCGAGCACCCCGGTCGGCAGCAGCGTCGTGGTGGCGGCCAGCGCGCCGACGTACCGCGGCACGGCGATCTCGGCCTCACGGCTGCGGACCGAGCCGACCACCGCCTCGGCGATCCGCTGGGGGCCGACCTTCGGGATCGGCCTCATGTCCAGGCCGGAGGCGAGATCGGTGTCGACCGCGGACGGGAGTACGGCGGTCAGCGTCACGCCGTGGGGCGCCATCTCCAGCCGGGTCGCGGCGGTCAGCCCGACCACCGCGAACTTGCTGGCGTTGTAGACCGCCAGCCCCGGGATCGGGAACTTCCCGGCGAGCGAGGCGACGTTGACGACGTGGCCGCGGCCGCGCTCGACCATGCCGGGCAGCACCCGCCGCATGCCGTGCAGCACGCCGTGGACGTTGACCTCCATCATCAGCCGGTCCAGCGCCGGATCCATCTCCAGGAACGGCCCGTTGGGCATCACGCCTGCGTTGTTGACCAGCACGTCGAGCGGTCCGTGCTCGGCCTCGGCGGCGGTCACGAAGGCGTCGTACGACGCGGGGTCGGCCACGTCGAGGGGGTGGGCGCCGGCGCCGGTCTCCTCGGCGGTGGCCTGCGCGGTCGCCAGGTCGAGGTCGCCGAAGGAGACCCTCGCGCCGCGTGCGAGGAAGGCCTCCACCGTGGCGCGGCCGATGCCGCGCGCGCCGCCGGTGATCGCGACGTGGGCGCCGGCGAGGTCGATCGGGGTGGGGCGGGTCATCGGAGGACCTCCAGCTGGGCGACGAGGGCGGGGGCGGAGCGGGTGGCAGTGTCGCGGACCCGCTGGACCCGGGAGCCGTCCATGAAGTTGGCGCCCAGGGCGTCGAGGTCGGCGGCGGTCGGCTCGATCCGGACGACGTGCGCGCCCGCCGCGCGCAGGGCGGCGACCTCGCGGTCGACGCGGCGGGTCATCGGGCGGCGCAGCAGCCGCTCGGCGCGGGCCGGTCCGCGGGCGGGAGCCCCGCCCCGACTCGACATCGGGGCCACCACGACCACCTCGTCGATGCCGCCGTCGGCGACCCGGGGGAGGAGCAGGTCGGCCGAGGTCGGGGAGACGGCACCGCCGTCGAGGAAGGCGCGCTCGCCGATGCGCACCGGCGGGAACCAGCCGGGGATCGCCCACGACGCGGCGATCGCCCGCCCGAGGGTGGTGGTGGGCGCGTCCGCACGGCCGAAGGGGACCCGCTCGCCGGTGCGCCCGTCGGCGGCGACCAGCCAGGTCCGCGGATGTGTCGTCCAGCCGGTCACGGGATCGGCGAGGGCGTCGCCGAGGTCGACCAGCCAGCGCGCGTCGCCCCCACCGCGGGGGAGCAGGCCGGCGAGGCCGGCGAGCAGGTCCACGCGGCGGGCGAGCGCGGCGCGGGTCAGGCCGAGGCCGGGCAGTCCCGGCCGGGGGAGGCCCGGCAGGCCGCCCGGGGCGCCGGGCGAGGACAGGTGCGCGGCGACGAGGTGGTCGCTGCCGTCGTGGATCGCGCTGCCGGGCACCCCGGCGCCGAGCAGCGCGACCAGCTCGGCCCCCGCCGACGTACCGACGAGGACGTCGGCGGTGCGCGGGTCCCAGCCCTGCCGCTCCAGCTCGGCGAGCACGGCGGCGGTCCAGGCGAAGCCCAGCGTGCCGCCGCACCCGATGACCAGTGCGCGCCCCATGCGGCCCCTGTCGTACGAAACGGAACGGGATGTCAGTTTCGGAACGTATCGTCATTCTCGACCGCCTGCAATAGGCTCCGAGGTCATGACGGCGACGACGGAGGGGCTCACGCGACTGGAGCGGCGCAAGGCCGAGACCCGGCGCGAGATCATCGACGCCGCCTTCACCTGCTTCGCGGAGCAGGGCTACCACGCCACCGGGATCGCCGACATCGCCGCACGACTCGGCATCGGGCACGGCACCTTCTACCGCTACTTCGAGAACAAGCGGGACATCGTCGAGCACGTCATCACCGAGACGGTGGAGCGGATCGTCGACGCGCTCGGCGAGGAGAACGCACCGGAGGCCGTCACCACCCTCGAGGGCTACCGCGCGCAGACCGAGCGGATCGGCGCCGCCCTCGCCCGGATCTTCAGCGACGACCCGCGGGTCCCCCAGCTGCTGCTGTCCGCCGCCGGCATCGACGACGCCATGCGCGAGCGGATGCTCGACCTGTTCGACACGACCACGCCGCTCACCGCGGCGTACCTCGAGCACGGCGTCCGGCTCGGATACCTGCGCCCCGACCTCGACGTCGAGCCCACGGCGCAGGCGATCAACGGGATGATCCTCGGCTCGGTCCTGGCCGGGCTGCGCGATCCCGCGCCGGAGCGGCAGGCCCGGCTGAGCGCGGCCATCCGGGCCGTGATGTACGACGGCATCGCCGCGCGCTGAGCCCCCGGCTGCAAGGCCCGGGTGATCGGGGGATCGGCCGGTCCAGGGTGGGAAGTGACCGCGCTCTCTGGCGCCGCCCCCGAAAGTCAATAAAGTCAGTCGAGAAACAACGACTGTCGAAGGGGGCGCCGGATGATCGAGATCTCCGGACTCACCAAGTCCTACGGCGCGACCACCGTGCTCGACGGCATCGACCTCACCGTCGCCGAGGCGCGGATCGCCGCCGTGGTGGGCCCGAGCGGTGCCGGGAAGAGCACGCTGGCCCGCTGCATCAACCTGCTGGAGCGGCCGACCAGCGGCACCATCGCGGTCAACGGCCAGGACCTGACCCGGCTCTCGCGGCGCGACCTGCGCGAGGCCCGCCGCCAGATCGGCACCGTCTTCCAGTCCGCCAACCTGCTCCGCCGGCTCACCGCCGCGCAGAACGTCGCGCTGCCCCTGCGGCACGCCGGCCTGCCCGACGCGGAGGTGCGCCGCCGGGTGGCCGACCTGCTGGAGCGGGTCGGGATGCTGCACCGCGCCAACCATTTCCCGTCGCAGCTCTCCGGCGGGCAGCGGCAGCGGATCGGCATCGCCCGTGGGCTCGCGCTGCGCCCCGCCGTGCTCCTCGCCGACGAGGCCACGTCCGGTCTCGACCCCGAGAGCACGCGCGCCATCCTCGACCTGCTCACCGAGCTCCGCGACGACCTCGGCGTCACGATCCTGGTGATCACCCACGAGATGGACGTCGTACGCGGGATCGCCGATCTGGTCGCCCAGCTCGACCACGGCCGGATCGTCGAGCAGGGCACGGTCGCCGACGTCGTACGACGCTCCGACTCGGCGCTCTCCCGCGCCCTGCTGCCGATGCCGCCCGTCCCGGAGGAGGACCGGCTGTGGCCGTGGACCGTGCGCTACGAGGACGCCGCGGTGTCACCGGTCTGGCTCGCGCAGGCCGGCCGCGAGCTCGACACCGACATCGCCGTTCTCGCGGCTCTCGTCGAGGCGGCGGGGGAGTCGCCGGTCGGGCGGCTCACCATCGGCCTCGACCCGCGGCTCGACGACCGGCGCGTGGCCGACGTGCTGCAGCGGCACGGCGTGGTCGCCGAGCCGGTCGACCGGGCGGTGCTGCGCGCGGTGCCGGCGGCCGCCGGGGCTGCCGGGACGAGCGGGACCGCCGGGACGGAGGGCGCGGCATGACCGTCCTGCTCGGCACGCCCTGGCCCGACGTACCGGACCTGCTGCTGCCCGCCCTCGGCGAGACCTTCCGGATGGTCGCGATCGTGATGGCGATCGTGGTCCTCCTCGGCGGGCCGCTCGGGCTGCTCATCTTCAACACCTCGCCGCTCGGGCTGTTCCCCCACCGCCCCGTGCACGTGTCGATCAGCTGGGTCGCGAACCTCGGCCGCTCGCTGCCGTTCCTCGTCCTGATGGCGGCGGTGATCCCCGTGACGAAGCTGGTCTTCGGCACCACCATCGGCTTCCAGGCGGCGCTGATCCCGATGTCGATCGCCGGCATCGCGTTCTTCGCGCGGCTGACCGAGAACGCCGTGCGCGAGGTGCCGCGCGAGCTCCTCGACGTCGGCCTCGCCGGCGGCAGCAGCAAGCGCCAGATCGTCACCTCGATCCAGCTCCGCGAGGCGCTGCCCGGACTCGCCGCCGGGCTGACGCTCAACGTGATCGCGATGATCGAGTACTCCGCCATCGCGGGCGCCATCGGCTCCGGCGGCGTCGGCTATCTCGCCGTCAACTACGGCTACCGGCGCTTCGACGACAACATCATGATCGCCTGCATCGTGCTGCTGATCGCGCTGGTCCAGCTCATCCAGTTCTCCGGCGACCGGATCGTCCGGGCGCTCACCCACTGAGCGCTCGTCCCTGTAGTCCCTCGAAAGGAACCGTCATGTCCACCACCCAGCAGCCCGGTCGCCGTACCGCCGACGAGGGAGCCGACGCCATCGACCTCGGCGGCGCCCGCCGCCGGTGGCTCCTGCCCGCGATCGGCGGGATCGTCGTCCTCGCCCTCGTCGTCCTCCTCGTCCTCAAGCTCTCCGGCGGCGACGAGAAGACCGTCGCCGGCAGCCACTTCGGCGACGACTTCCAGATCGCCTACCAGGCCAGCAGCGCCTCGGAGAAGGCCTTCCTCGACTACCTCAACGACGAGATCGCACCCGACTACGGCGTCACCATCGAGGGCATCGGCATCGAGGACGGCAACCAGCTCGACCAGGCCACGGCCGACGGCAAGTACATCGCGAACATCTACCAGCACAAGCACTGGCTCAAGCAGGTCACCGACGCCACCGGCATGGAGCTGACCGCCCTCGGCGAGGTCTTCCAGTGGTCGTACTCCGTGTACTCCACCAAGCACGCCTCCCTCGACGAGCTCCCGCAGGGCGCCACCATCGCGCTCCTCAACGACCCCGCGAACACCGCGCAGGCGCTGTGGATCCTCGAGCGCGCCGGCAAGCTCACCTTCAAGGACGGCGTCGACCCGTGGGCGGCCACCGAGCAGGACATCGCCGACAACATCGGCGGCTACAGGTTCACCTACATGGAGTACGGCGCCGGGCCCCGCACCCTCGACTCCGTCGACGCCGTCATCGACTACAACATGTCCTTCGTCGACGCCGGCACCCCCGAGAGGTACCGCATCTACGAGCCCGACGCCCCCAAGGAGTTCGCCGGCCAGCTCGTCGTCGGCACCGCCTACCTCGACGACCCGCAGGTCGAGAAGCTCAAGAAGGTCTTCTTCGACGAGCGGGTCCAGCCGTACCTCTCCGACAACACCGACCCGAACCTCTCGGGCCAGCTGGCTCCGGTCTCGGCGGACTGATCCTGCGCCGCGCCCCGTGCGGATTCGTCGTGGATCAGGGTGATCGACGACAGATCCGCATGGGGTGCGGTTCAGCTCTGGGTCGACAGCAGCCGCTCGCACTCCTCGATCAGCCGGTCCCTGAGCGGGGCGCCCCGCTCCGCGAACCCGCGCTGCGCCTCGACGTACTCCGCCTTCCCCTCGGCCGTCTCGATCCGGACCGGATCGAACCCCAGGTCGGCCAGGTCGTACGGCGCCGCCCGCATGTCCATCACCCGGATGTCCCAGGCCAGCTCGAAGCAGTCCGCGACGAGGTCGGAGTCGATCATGGGCGAGAGCCGGAAAGCGTGCTTGTAGAGGTCCATGCCGGCGTGCAGGCAGGCGGGCTGCTCGAAGGCGGGCCGGTCGTCGCGACCGGGGTGCAGCGTGTTCAGTCCACGTGCCGGGGGAGTGAAGAACCGGTAGGCGTCGAAGTGGGAGCAGGCGATCCGGTGCCCCTCGACGACGGCGTCGGTGCCGGCGGGTCCGAGGCGCAGCGGCCAGTCGGCGTGGCGGGTCTCGTCCTCGGCGAGGCGGTAGACCATGGCCCACTCGTGGAGGCCGAAGCAGCCGAAGTGGGGCGCGCGCCGGGCGGTGGCGGTGAGCAGCGCGTGCAGCGACGAGATCAACCGCCGCTGCGACAAGACATACGACAACTCGACGGCGCCGTCCGCGCCGTACCCCTTGAGCCCGGCGTACTCGGGGGCCGACTCCAGCACGACCCCGAAGCCCGGATGCCAGCGGCGCAGCTGGGCCGGGCGGTAGGAGTAGTAGGTGAACAGGAAGTCGAACACCGGGTGCTTCACGTGCGCCTCGCGGCGGGCGAGGTGCGGGGCGACGTAGGCGTCGATGCGCGCGGCATGGGCGGCCGCCCGCTCCCGCCACCGCTGCTCCGCGGCGACCTGCCCCTTCCCGACCGGCACTGTCACGACCCACCAGCCTAGGTCGATAGGCTCGCCGCGTGCGCATCGTCAGATTCACGACCAGCCAAGAGATCGGACAGGGTGAGCCGTCGTACGGCGTACTGGTAGGCGACCTCGACGAGTACGGCCAGCCCGGCGACGACGCGGTGATCGTCGGCCTCGCGGGCGACCCGCTCTACGTCGGCATCAAGCTGCTCGAGAAGGAGCACCGGCTGGAGGACGTGCGCCTGCTCGCGCCGGTCCTGCCGCGCAGCAAGGTGGTCGGCATCGGCCGCAACTACGCGGCGCACGCGGCCGAGCTCGGCAACGACGTCCCCGACGAGCCGCTGATGTTCCTCAAGCCGAACACGAGCGTCATCGGGCCCGACGACGCGATCCTCTACCCGCGCCAGACCCGGGACCTGCAGTACGAGGGCGAGCTCGCCGTGGTCATCGGCCGGATCTGCCGCGATGTCCCCGCCGAGCAGGCGACCGACGTCATCCACGGCTACACGCTCGCCAACGACGTCACCGCGCGCGACCTGCAGCGCTCCGACGGGCAGTTCACCCGCGCCAAGGGCTTCGACTCGTTCTGCCCGCTGGGCCCGTGGATCGAGACCGATCTGGACCCGAACGACTTCGCCGAGGGCCGGCGGGTGCAGACCTTCCTCAACGGCGACGTCGTCCAGGACGGTACGACGGCCGACATGGTCTTCGACGTCCCCGCCCTCGTCGCCCACGTCTCCAGCGTGATGACGCTGCTGCCCGGCGACGTCATCCTCACCGGCACCCCCGAGGGCGTCGGCCCGATGCAGGTCGGCGACGAGGTGGAAGTCTCGATCGACGGCCTCGGAACCCTCACGAACAAGGTGGAAGCACGCGCATGAGCACCCCCGGCAGCCCGGTCCGCGTCCGGATGGCCCCGTCCCCGACCGGCAGCCCTCATGTCGGCCTGGTCCGCACCGCCCTCTTCAACTGGGCGTTCGCGCGCCACCACGGCGGCACCTTCGTCTTCCGCATCGAGGACACCGACAAGGAGCGCAGCACCGACGAGTCGCTCGGCTCGATCATCGACCTGATGCGCTGGCTCGGCCTCGACTGGGACGAGGGCCCGGGCGTGGACGGCCCGTTCGCGCCCTACCAGCAGAGCGAGCGAGGCGACCTCTACGCCGACGCGCTGGCCCGGCTCAGGGAGAGCCGCTTCACCTACGACTGCTACTGCACCACCGAGGAGGCGACGGCGCGCCGCAAGGCCGCCGGCTCCAAGGTGCAGGGGTACGACGGCTTCTGCCGTGAGCTCAGCGCCGATCAGGTCGCGGCGTTCGAGGCCGAGGGCCGGCAGCCCGTCGTACGCTTCCGGATGCCCGACGGCACCATCACCTGGCACGACCTGGTCCGCGGCGAGGTCAGCTTCGAGACCGAGTTCGTGCCCGACTACGCGCTGTGCCGCGCCAACGGCGACCCGCTCTACACCCTGGTCAACCCGGTCGACGACGCGCTGATGGAGATCACCCACGTGCTGCGCGGCGAGGACCTCCTGTCCAGCACCCCGCGTCAGATCGCGCTCTACGAGGCGCTGAAGGAGATCGGCATCGCCAAGGCGACGCCGGCGTTCGGCCACCTGCCCTACGTCATGGGCGAGGGCAACAAGAAGCTCTCCAAGCGCGACCCCGAGGCGCACGCCCTGGCCTATCGCGACCAGGGCTACCTGCCCGAGGGGCTGCTCAACTACCTCGCCCTGCTGGGCTGGGCGATCGCCGCGGACCGCGACGTCTTCGACCTCGAGGAGATGGTCGAGGCCTTCGACATCTCCGACGTCGTCCCGAACCCGGCGCGCTTCGACCTCAAGAAGTGCGACGCCATCAACGCCGCCCACATGCGCCGGCTCTCGACCGACGAGATCACCCACCGCGCGCTGCCCTTCCTCAAGCGCGACGGCGTCGTGTCCGACCCGGTCACCGACGCCGACGCCCAGCTGCTGGAGCTGGCGATGCCGCTGGTGGCCGAGCGGATCAACAAGCTCACCGAGGCCAGCGCCATGCTCGGGTTCCTGTTCGTCGACGAGGCGGCCTTCGAGGTCGACCCCGAGGACGCCGCGAAGCAGCTCGGCGAGACCGGGCGCCCGGTCGTCCAGGCCGCGTACGACGCGCTGGCGGGCCTCGCGACCTGGTCCACCGACGCGATCCAGACCGCGCTGCAGGAGGCCCTCGTGGACGGGCTCGGCCTCAAGCCGCGCAACGCCTTCGGGCCGGTCCGGGTCGCCGTCACCGGCAAGCGGGTCTCCCCGCCGCTGTTCGAGTCGCTGGAGCTCCTCGGCCGCGACCGCAGCCTGGGGCGGCTGCAGCGTGCCCTCGGCTGAGAGCGTCCCCGCACCGACCGGGCTGCGGTACGACGAGCTCCACCGCCGCGGCCCGGCCGGCCCCTGGCGCCCGCTCGTCGGCATCCCGCTGCTGGTGGTGATCTTCTTCGCCTCCCAGCTGGTGCTGAGCATCGTGGTCACCCTCGTCCTCGTCGCCGGCGGCGACTCGACCGAGCAGGCGATCGACAAGCTCACCGGCGACCTCGCCACCCCGTCGTTCCTGGCGCTGGTCAACCTCGGCTGGGCCGCGGCCATCCCCGCCGTCTGGGCGGTCGCGCGGCTGCTGCACGGCCAGACGCCCGGGTGGGTCACCTCGGTCACCGGCGCCCTGCGCTGGCGCTGGTTCCTGGTCTGCCTCGGCCTCGCCCTGGTCGCCCTCGGCATCACCGTCGCGGTCTCCACGGTGCTGCCGGACCAGGGCGCGGGCAGCATCGAGACCGACGGCACGCTGAACCCGTGGACCTCCACCGTGCGCGACTTCCTGCTCGTGATCGTGCTGCTGACCCCGCTGCAGGCGGCAGGGGAGGAGTACGTGTTCCGGGGGTACCTCGCGCAGGCGTTCGGCGGCCTCACCGCCCGGCTCGGGAGCCGGGTGGCGGCGGGCGTGGCGGTCGTCGTACCGGCGCTGCTGTTCGCGCTCGCCCACGGTCTCGGCCAGGACCTGCCGATCTTCTTCGACCGGTTCGCCTTCGGGCTCGTCGCCGGACTCCTCGTCGTGCTCACCGGCGGCCTCGAGGCGGGCATCGCGATGCACGTCCTCAACAACTTCCTGGCCTTCGGCCTGGCCCTCGCGTTCAGTGACATGACCGAGGCCCTCAACCCCACCGGCGGCACCTGGTGGGCGGTCCCGGTCACCCTCGTGCAGTCGGTCAGCTATCTCGTCCTGGCCGTCGGGGCGGCCCGCCGGCTGGGTGTCGCGCACCGCACCGGTACGACGCCGGGCGGGGCCATTTTGGAGGCGCGGCGCGGGCTTGTGTAATGTTTCCCGTCGGTCCGGTCCTCCGGGATCCGGGCCGGAGATGCAGTGGTCTATGGTGTAATTGGCAGCACGACTGGTTCTGGTCCAGTTAGTCTAGGTTCGAGTCCTAGTAGACCAGCGAGTTCTCGCAGGAAGGCCGAAGCAGACGCCGATTTGGCGCTGACGAGGCCGGATCGCTAGAGTTCCGCAGGTTGCTCGCAAGAGCGACATGCCCCCGTTGTGTAGCGGCCTAGCACGCCTGCCTCTCACGCAGGTAGCGCCGGTTCGAATCCGGTCGGGGTACACAGGGAGACGGGCTCCGATCAGCAGGCTGATCGGAGCCCGTTCCTCGTTCTCACCGCGCTCGGCGCGCTCCTAGTCGCTCAGTCCGGCCTCCCGGGCGCGGAGCATCGCGTCGGTGCGGTCGGCCGCCTGGAGCTTGCCGATGACATTGGACACGTAGTTGCGGACGGTCTTGGGCGAGAGGAAGAGCCGGCGGCCGATCTCGGCGTTGGTGAGGCCCTGGGCGATCAGGCCGAGGATCTCGGTCTCGCGGGCGCTCAGGTCGCCGAAGGTCCTGCGCGAGGAGGCCGATGCGGCGATCAGCCGCTCGGCGATGCCCGCGGAGAAGACGGCGCCGCCGACGGCGACGGTCCGGATCGCGGCGACGATCTGGGCCGGCTCGGCGTCCTTGAGCAGGTAGCCCTTCGCGCCGGCCCGGACCGCGGAGAAGACGTGCTCGTCGTCGAGCATGGTGAGGATCAGGACGCGCAGACTGGGTGCGCGCGCGGCGAGCTCCCGGGTCAGGCCGAGGCCGTCCATCCCGGGCAGGTTGAGGTCCACCACGGCGACGTCGGGCAGGGTGTCGGCGAGGATGTCGAGCGCCTCCTCCGCGGTGCCGACATCGGCCACGACCTCCAGGTCGTCCTCGAGATCGATGCGGGTCCTTAGCCCGAGCCGGAACGTCGGGTGGTCCTCGACCAGCATGATCGCGACAGGCTCGCTCACAGTGGGATCCGTCCGTGGACGCGGGTGCCGTGGCCACCGGGGCCGGGCGTGATGGCGAGGGTCCCGCCGAGCTCCTCGGCCCGCTCGCACATGGACGACGTGCCGACCCCGGGTACGGCGTCGCCGCGCCCGCCGCCGTCGTCGGTCACGGACAGCTCGATCGTGCCGTCGCCCACGCCGACCTGGATCTCCACCTGCCGGGCGTTCGCGTGGCGTACGACATTGGTCACCGCCTCCCGCACGATGCGGAGCAGGTTGACCTCGACCGCTGCGGGGAGGGGGCCGTCCCCGAGCTGGACCCGGCTCTCCACCACGAGCCCGGCGACCGCGGCCCGGTCGCTCTCGGACCTCAGCGCCGACGCCAGCCCGCCCGCGTCGAGCGCCGGCGGACGAAGGTCGTGGGTCAGCGTCCTGATCTCCCCGATGGCCGCTCGGATCTGCTCCTCGAGGGATGCGTGGAGCTGAGGGGCGGGCAGGCCCCTCTCGCGGGCCACCCGGATCGTGTCCAGGGTGACGAGCTGGCTCGCCAGCAGGGGCCCGACGCCGTCGTGCAGGTCCCGGCGCAGCCGCCGGCGCTCGTCCTCGCGGGAGGTCGCCGCGGCGATCCGGGCCTGACGCAGCTGCTCGGTCTCGCGCTGCGCCCGGAGCACGAGGACGACGAACGGCATCACCTCGTCGAGTGCGCGCAGGTCTCGAGCGTCGAGCTCGCTGCCGTAGGCCGGGGCGAGGAGGAGGGTGCCGACGACGGTCGGGCCGTCGACGACGTCCTGGCGCACGAGCCCGCCCGCCTTCTCGTCGCCGGCCGTCGAGACGACCTCTCCGTCGGCGCCGCGCACCTCGACGAACGGAATCGCCAGCGATCGTGCGATCACCCTGGCGAGCCCGCCGCCACCGTCGGGCGCGGCGATGCTGCTCGCGAGGGCGGCCGCGACGTTGGCGTCGCCGTACAGCCTGCGGCGCAGCCGCTCCTCGACCCGGCCGGCGAGCCAGGCGCCGCCGAGCACGGCGACGGCGATGACGGCGATGCCCACCGCGGACGCGGTCTGGAGGGGGAGCGACATGCCCGCGAACGCGACGAGAGCGAAATAGGCGGCCAGCACGCCGACCGTGCCCGCGCCGTAGAGGAAGGTCCGCCAGAGCACCACGCCGACGTCGAACAGCCGGTAGCGCAGGACCGCGAAGGTGAACCCGACGCCGATCAGCAGGAACGAGACATGCGCCCCGGCCACGACGACGAGCTGGAAGCGGGCGAGCAGGCCGGCGACGTCGAGCACGGCCGAGACCACCATCAGGCTCACCAGCGCCAGGAAGCCGACCAGCACCCACTTCGCCTGCTGCCGCGCCACCCAGTCCGAGCGGCGGACGTAGCGGTGCACCTGGGCGAGGACCAGGAGCAGGATCGCCGGCGTCTGCAGGGCGTCGAGTACGGGCACGGCCGATCCGGCCTCGTGGAGGACCGACGCGGCCGAGACCGACACGGCGGGAAGGATCCACCAGCGGCGGAGGAACGCGGGATGCCAGTGACCGTCCGGGAACAGGGCGAGGATGAGGAACAGGGAGAGCTGGTTGAGCCCCGCGACGACGACGAGCAGGGCCTTAGCCGGGCCGTGCGCGTCGAACGCCGGCAGGAAGTCGGTGAGCGCGACGATCATGAGTCCGATCCCGGTCACCGTGGCGAGCGCCGACGGACGGCGCAGCATCATCACGATGCCGAGTGCGCAGAACGCCAGGAGCCGCGCCCACTGGGCCACCACGACGAGGATCGCCCAGCCCCCTGCGGTCAGCCCGACGGTCGCCACCTGATCGAGCAGCTCGCGACTCGGCTGCTCCAGCGTGTCGCAGAGACCTCTCGCGCAGACCCTCGAGAGCGCATCGACGTGCGCGGGCGTCGCCAGCGCCGCGAGCGCGACCGAGACGCCGGCGACCACGAGGCCGCCGGCGACCGGGGTCCGGGCCGGGAGGCGCATCGAACAGGAGTCTGTCAGGAAGTCCCGGGCCCGGTCCTCCGCGCAGCGCGCTCGACGTTGAAGGCGAGGACCGTCCCGAGGAGCATCGGGACGATCGGCGGGGCGCTGGCCACGAGCTGGGCGACGACCGTGAGCGCGCACAGTGCGATCACCACGACCGCGGTGCGCCGCGCCAGCCCGGCGCTCCGAACGCCGATCGCGACGAGGATCAACGCCAGCGCGTCGGCGATCACCGCGGTGTTGACCAGCGTCAGGTAGACCCACCAGTTGTCCGCCAGCCAGGCGCTGCCGCCGGAGAGCCGCCGGGGCAGGAAGGTCATCACCGCCATCGCCAGGCCGCCGAGCAGCGCGAGGACGATGGCGGCCTGCGTGGATGCCCGCCGTCCCGCGACGCCCCCGAGGAGGCCGGTGCCCCACGCGAGGAGCGCGCCGCTGAGCAGGAACAGCGCCGCGGTGGCGACGAGGACCCCGAGGGCATCGGGGTGGGCGCGGCCGAGGTCGGCCATCACCTCGGCCGGCAGGTGGTTCTGGTTGACGCCCAGCTCGTCGGCCCTGTCGTAGAGGGCCGTCTGGTAGTCCCGGTTGAACAGGAGCATGGAGACGACGATGACGCCGACGCAGGCGACGAACGAGCCGAGGAAGAGCCAGGTCGCGGTCTTCGCGCGGGCCGCGACGCCGGACGTGGCCGCGGATTCGGTGATGGTCATGGTGAGAGCCCTTTCGCTGGTCGGAGGCTCCAACCTCGCCGTCCCGGCGTCCCGGTGCACAGGGACGATCCGTCCCGGCTTCGCGGGTACGCCGCGATCGACCGGCGCGCCGGCGCGCAGGGCGGCTTGACGGACCTCCGTCGCCGGCCGGACGATCGACCTGTCGAGCAGCAGGTGAGATCCATCGGCTGCGCAGCGGAGCGGCGCCCCACCGACGTGCCGGTCCCGACAGCGAGTGAGGTGCACCGACATGACCACACACGACGTACGCCCTTCCGGCGTCTTCGACCGGGCCGAGACCGGGCGGAGCCACGAGCAGGTCGTCTTCTGCCGCGACGAGAGCACCGGCCTGCGGGCGATCATCTCGATCCACGACACCACCCTCGGACCGGCGCTCGGCGGCACCCGCTTCCACCCGTACGCCGGCGAGGCCGAGGCGCTCGCCGACGGCCTGCGGCTGGCCGAGGGGATGACCTGCAAGGCGGCCGCCGCCGGGCTGCCCCTGGGGGGCGGCAAGGCCGTCGTCATCGGGGACCCGGCGCGGGACAAGACACCGGCGCTGCTGCGCAGCTACGGCCGGTTCGTCGAGCGCCTCGGCGGCTGGTACGTCACCGCCGCGGACGTCGGCACGACCGCCGAGGACCTCGACGTCATCGGAGAGACCACCCGCCACGTCGTCGGGCGCACGACCGCGGCCGGCGGCTCGGGCGACAGCGGGCCCGCCACGGCGCGCGGGGTCTTCGAGGCGATGCGCGCCGCCGCCGGGCGGCTGTGGGGGAGCGAGTCGCTGGCCGGCCGGAGGGTCGGCGTCGAGGGGGTCGGCAAGGTCGGCCGGCACCTCGTCGGGCTGCTCCTCGAGGACGGCGCCTCCGTGGTCGTCGCCGACCCCTCCCGCGCCGCCACGGACCGGATCCGCGCGCTGCACGGTCGTGCCGTCGCGGTCCTCCCGCGGGTGCGGGACGCGGACGTCGACGTGTACGCGCCCTGTGCGCTCGGCGCGACGCTGACCGCCGCGGCGGTGGCCGAGCTGCGCGCGAGCCTGGTGTGCGGCGCGGCCAACAACCAGCTCGCCGTACCCGAGGTCGACGGCGCCCTCGCCGGCCGCGGCGTCACCTGGGTGCCCGACTACGTCGCCAACGCCGGCGGCCTGGTGCAGGTCGGCGGCGAGCTCCTGGGGCACACGCCGGAGCAGGTGCTCCGCGGTGTTCGCGCGATCGGCGACACCACCCGCGAGATCCTCGAGGTGGCGGGTCGCGACGGCCTCACGACCGGAGAGGCCGCGGGCCGGATCGTCCGGCAGCGCCTCGCCCGGCCGGCGCACGCCGCCCGGAGCGCGGGGTGAGCGCCACGCCCGGGGCGGCGCAGCGCCGGCGGCGACCACCCGCCGTTGACAATGTGAGCATGAGGGTGACGACATGACGGACGTGAGGAACGACGCGACCACGGAGCCGAGCACGAGCGCGGCGACCGCCCGGCAGATCGAGGCCACCGAGCGCTTCGCGGCGCACAACTACCACCCGCTGCCGGTGGTGATCGCGGAGGGACACGGCGCCTGGGTCACCGACGTCGAGGGCCGTCGCTATCTCGACTGCCTCGCCGGGTACTCCGCGCTCAACTTCGGGCACGGCCACCCCCGCCTGGTCGCCCGGGCGGCCGAGCAGCTGCAGCGGCTGACCCTCACCAGCCGCGCGTTCTACAACGACCGGCTCGGCGGCTTCGCCGAGGCGCTGTGCCGGCTGACGGGCAAGGACATGATGCTGCCGATGAACTCGGGCGCGGAGGCGGTCGAGACGGCGATCAAGGTCAGCCGCCGCTGGGGCTACATGGTCAAGGGCGTGCCGCCCGAGCGGGCCACGATCATCACCATGCAGGGCAACTTCCACGGCCGGACGACGACCATCATCGGCTTCTCCGACGACGACGTCGCCCGCCACGGGTACGCCCCCTTCACGCCGGGCTTCCGCAGTGTCCCGTACGGCGACGTGGCCGCGGTCGCCGACGCGATCGACGACGCGGACGACACCGTGGTGGCGGTGCTCTTCGAGCCGGCGCAGGGCGAGGCGGGCGTCGTCGTACCGCCCGACGGCTTCCTGCGCGACCTGCGGGCGCTGTGCACCGAGCGGGGCGTGCTCATGGTCGCCGACGAGATCCAGTCGGGACTCGGCCGCACCGGCCGGACCTTCGCCTGCGACCACGAGGACGTCGTGCCCGACGTCTACGTGCTCGGCAAGGCGCTGGGCGGCGGGATCTACCCGGTCTCCGCGATCGCCGCCGACCGCGATGTCCTCGGCGTGATCACGCCCGGCTCGCACGGCTCGACCTTCGGCGGCAACCCGCTCGCCGCCGCGATCGGCACCGAGGTCGTGGCCCTGCTCGAGGAGGGCACCTTCCAGGCACGCGCCCGCGAGATCGGCGACCTCCTCGACGCCGGGCTCTCGGCGCTGGTCGGGAAGGGCCTCGTGGCCGTGCGGATCCGCGGCGCCTGGGCGGGGGTGGACATCGACCCCGCCCTGATGACCGGGCGCCAGGCCTGCGAGGAGCTGATGGAGCGCGGCGTGCTGGCCAAGGACACCCACGGCTCGACGGTGCGGTTCGCGCCGCCGCTGGTCGCCGACGACGAGGACGTCGCGCTGCTGGTCGACGCCGTGAGGGACATGCTCGCCGGCGCCCGTCCGGCATGAGCTACGACATCGCTCTCGGTCCGTCCCGGCCCGGCCGGAGGGAGCTCACGCCCGAGCGCCGTGCCGCCCTGGTCGGCGTGCTCGACCGGATCGCCGCTCGGCTGGCGGGACTTCTCGGTGGCTGGGAGCGGCACGACCCGGCGGTCGGCCCGCTCGTCGGTCGGCTCACCGCCGAGGAGGGTGGCGTCCGGGTCAGCCTGTACGACGGCAGCGCGCTCGTCAGCGTCCTGGGCCGCGAGCAGGCGGCGGTGGCCGCGGTGGCGGAGGTGGTGCGGGTGATCACGGAGGAGACGGGCTACGCCTACGACGCGCGGAAGGCAGGTGACGGAGTCCTGGACGTCGGCCGGGCCGTGCTCTTCGGCATCGGCGTCGCGATGCTCGGCGTACTCGTCCTGCTGCTGCTCCGCTGAGCCCGCCCGGGGGCGAGGGCGGCTTGTCCGCTTCGTAGGCTGAGGACGTGCGCCTCCTCCTCGTCCGTCACGGCCAGACGCCCCACAACGTCAACGGCGCGCTCGACACCGCCTACCCGGGTGCGGGGCTCACGCCGCTCGGCCGGAGCCAGGCCGCGGCCGTCCCGCACGCACTGCGTGAGGAGCGGGTCACCGCGGTCTACGCGTCCCCGCTCGTGCGGACCCAGCTGACGGCGACGCCGCTCGCGACGGCGCGGGGACTCGACGTCGTCGTGCGCGACGGGCTCGAGGAGATCTCCGCCGGGGACCTCGAGCTGCGCCGCGACCCCGACGCCGTCCGCGCCTACGTGGGGTGCCTGTCGGCGTGGATCCAGGGCGACCTCGACGCGACGATGCCGGGCGGCCCGACGGGAGGCGACTTCTGGACGCGCTACAACGCGGCGATCGGCGCCATCGCGTCCCGCCACGACGAGGAGACCGTCGCCGTGTTCAGCCACGGCGCCGCGATCCGGGTGTTCACGACCATGGCCGCGCGCCTCCCGCAGGAGGTCGCTGTCGAGCTGGGCATCATGAACACCGGCATGGCCGTCCTCGAGGGCGACCCCGACGCGGGCTGGGATCTCGCGACCTGGCACGCCGAGCCCCTGGGCGGCCTCGCCCTGGAGGACGCCGCGGCCGAGGACGTCACGGGCGAGGAGATCAGCGAGGTCGACGAGGCTGCTCGTCGCTGACGCCCTTCGCCGCCGCGTCCTTCGCGGCGGCGGTCTTCCGCGCCGCGCGGGTCTTCGGCGGCGTGACCTCCGTGCCGACGATCGCGAACACCGGAGCGGTGACCTTCTCCAGCGCGGCGACCGCCTCGGCATGCCGCTCGGCGAGCTTCGCGACGACGCCGGCGAGCTCGGCCTGGGCCTCGGCGAGCGTGTGCACGGTGTCAGCGAGCTCGCGCTGGCGGACGATGAAGTCCTGCAGTGGCTGGGCGGTCGAGCTCGCGAGGCTCGTGACCGCGCCGGCCATCCCCGCCACGGCGCCGGCGAGCTCGCCGACCTGGTGGGCGAGCTCGTCGGGCTGGGTGACGCCGGTGACCGCGGTGTCGCGGACGGTGCGCAGCACGTCGGTGGTCAGCTTGAGCGCGACCTGCTGGGACTTCAGGAGCAGGTCGATGGGGTTGAGGGGAGCGTCCGCCATGGACGCAGCCTGCCAGACCCGGAGCGCCCGTGGGGCTCGGAAAGGACGGCGGACGGCCGGGGCGTGTGTGGCGTCAACCCGGCCGTCCGCCGGACCCTCCCCGGTGCGTGAACCGGGGAGGGTGGTCGGAGGGCTATCCCGCGGCGCGGCGGAGCATCTCGTCGCGCGGCACGACCTTGATCCGCTCGCGCCCGGCGGCCGTGCCGAGGGCCGCCTCGTGCGCGTCGAGCCGCTGCCAGCCGTCCCAGGTGACGACCTCGGTGCCGCCGGCGGCGAGGTGCTGGATCACGGCGCTGCGGGCGGGCATCTCGGGACCGGGCAGGCCGTCGAGGTCGGCGAGCAGGCCGTCGAGGTCGGCGAGCAGGCTGGCGACGGTCTCGGCCGCGTCGGACTTCGTGTGCCCGATCAGGCCGACCGGCCCGCGCTTGATCCAGCCGGTGACGTAGGCGCCCGGGACCGCCGTACCGTCGAGGTCGAGGACCCGCCCCGCGTCGTTGGGTACGACGCCCACGCCGTGGTCGAAGGGCACGTCCGGCAGGTGCGTGGAGAGGTAGCCGACGGCGCGGTAGACCGCCTGCACGTCGGTGTCGGTGAACTCGCCGGTGCGCCGGGCGGTGCCGTCGCCCTGGAGCTCGGTGCGCTCGGTGCGCAGTCCCTCGACGCGCTCGGTGCCGTGGACCCGCACGGGCGCCTGGCACAGGTGGATGTGGATCCGGTTCGGCGCGCCGGTGGGCTCCGCCTCGAGGTACTTCAGCAGCGTGTCGACCACCAGCCGGGTGCCCTTGTTGCGGCTGATCGCCTGCTGGCCGGCCTCGTCGATCTCGAAGCCCTCGGGGTGCACGATCACGTCGACGCTGGGGGAGTGGGAGAGCTCGCGCAGCTCCATCGGCGAGAACTTGATCTGCGCCGGGCCGCGGCGCGCGAAGACGTGGACGTCCCGCGCGCGGTTGGCGCGCAGCCCGTCGTACACGTTCTGCGCGATCTCGGTCGTGAGCTGCTCGTCGGCGGGCTTGGCGAGCATCCGCGCGATGTCGAGCGCGACATTGCCGGCGCCGATCACGGCGACGGACTCCGCGTCGAGCGGCCACGTGCGCGGTACGTCGGGGTGGCCGGCGTACCACGACACGAAGTCCGCCGCGCCGTGGGAGCCGGGCAGGTCGATGCCGGGGACGTCCAGCGGCCGGTCGGCGATCGCGCCGGTCGCGAAGATCACCGCGTCGTAGAACCGGCGCAGCTCGTCGAGCTTGATGTCCGTGCCGTAGTCGACATTGCCGAGGAAGCGGATCTCGTCACGGCCGAGCACCCGGTGCAGCGCCTTGATGATCTCCTTGATCCGCGGGTGGTCCGGCGCGACGCCGTACCGGACCAGGCCGTACGGCGCGGGCAACCGCTCGATCACGTCGACCGTGGCGCCGGGGTGCTCGCGGGTGAGGATGTCGGCGGCGTAGATGCCGGCGGGTCCTGCTCCGACGACGGCGATGCGGATCTCGCGCATGTCTCCCTCTCGATCGATTAGGTAAGGCAAACCTTATCTGCCGAAAAGGGCGAGGGAAGGGCGGAGTCGTGTGATCCATGTCGCATCGGCCCGCCCATCGTCATGTCCGATTCCCGCGAGAGAGTGTCGGCGGCGAGAGGCAGGATGGAGGACATGGAGACAACGGTGACCACGTCGGAGCGGCTCGACTTCGAGCGCTGCTACACCGCCGTGCAGTCGCGGGACCGCCGTTTCGACGGGGTCTTCTACACCGCGGTGCGCACGACCGGCATCTACTGCCGGCCCTCGTGCCCGGCGCGGACCCCCGCCTCCCGCAACGTCTCCTTCCACCGCACGGCCGCCGCCGCGCAGGCCGCCGGCTACCGCGCCTGCAAGCGCTGCCTGCCCGACGCGACGCCCGGCAGCCCGGAGTGGGATGTCGCCGCCACCGTCGCCGGCCGCGCCATGCGGCTGATCGCCGACGGCGTCGTCGACCGCGAGGGCGTGGAGGGACTGGCCGCGCGGCTCGGGTACACCTCGCGCCACCTGTCGCGGCTGCTGACCGGCGAGCTCGGCGCCGGTCCGCTCGCGCTCGCGCGCACCCAGCGCGCCCAGACCGCCCGCGCCCTCGTCGAGAGCACGACGCTCAGCCTCGCCGATGTCGCGTTCGCAGCCGGCTTCTCGAGCGTGCGGCAGTTCAACGACACCATGCTCGAGGTGTACGACGCCGCGCCCAGCCAGCTGCGCGGGCGGAAGGCGCCGGCGGGCGGGTCCCCGGCGCCGGGTGCGATCGACCTGCGGATCGCCGTCCGTACCCCCTTCCGCGGCAGCGCCCTGCTCCGCTTCCTCGCCGACCGGGCGGTGCCCGGCATCGAGGTCGCCGAGGTCGCGGCCGACGGTGGCGGCTGGTACGCCCGCACCCTCGACCTGCCGCACGGACCGGGCGTCGCCCGCGTCGCGCTCGCGGACCTCGACGGGGTCGGGTCGTCGTACCTGCCCCTGCGGCTGGTGCTCGACGACCTCCGCGACACCACGGCGGCGCTGGCGCGGATGCGCGCACTGCTCGACGCCGACGCCGACCCGGTCGCCGTGGACGCCCATCTGGGCGGGGATCCCGTGCTCGCGCCGCTCGTGGCGGCGCGACCGGGACTGCGGGTGCCCGGTCACGTCGACGGCTCGGAGATCGCGGTGCGTGCGGTCCTCGGCCAGCAGGTCACCGTCGTCGCGGCGCGGACGGCTGCCGCGCGGCTCGTCGCCGCCCACGGACGCCCGGTGACGACGGGGATCGAGGGACTGACCCATCTCTTCCCGGACGCCGCGACCGTCGCCGAGCTGGCGCCCGAGGAGCTCCGGATGCCCCGTGCCCGCGGGCGTGCGCTCGTCGGGCTCGCCGCGTCGATCGCGGCCGGCGACGTCGTGCTCGACCGCGGGCCGGACCGCGGCGACGTACGACAGGCGCTGCTCGCGCTGCCCGGCATCGGGCCCTGGACGGCCGACTACATCGCGCTGCGCGCGCTCGGCCACCCCGACATCTGGCTGCCCACCGACGTCGGCGTGCGCAACGCCCTCGCCGGCCACGGCGCCGCCGAGATCACCCCGGAGGAATGGGCGCCCTGGCGCTCGTACGCCCTCCTGCACCTGTGGACGTCCCTGTCCGAGAACGCTGGAAGGATGAGCTGACCATGTGGACCGTCATCGAATCGCCCATCGGGCCGCTGCGCATCGTGGAGCAGGACGGCGCGATCACCGCCATCGAGTTCTCGCCGTTCCGCGACGGCACCGGCCGCCCCCTCGGCGACCGCGCCGACGACGCGCCCCTGCTGGTCGAGGCCGCGCGCCAACTGGGGAGTACTTCGCCCGCGAGCGCACCGAGTTCGACCTCCCGCTCGCGCCCACCGGCAGCGCCTGGCAGCGCTCGGTGTGGGCGCAGCTGGTCGCCATCGGGTACGGCGAGACCGCGTCGTACGGCCAGATCGCCGCCCGGCTCGGCAAGACCAATGCCGCCTCCCGAGCCGTCGGCACCGCCAACGGCGCCAACCCGATCCCCATCGTCATCCCCTGCCACCGGGTGATCGGCGCCAACGGCACGCTCACCGGGTACGCCGGCGGCCTGGACCGCAAGCAGCTGCTGCTCGAGCTCGAGCAGGACGCCTTGTTCTAGATCGCACTGGGAGGCAGTTTCGTCGGCCCCAGCCTGGCGGGAGCTGCTCCGGTCACTCCGCGGCGGCGCGGCGCAGGGACTCCGAGAGCCGCTCGGCGGCGGCGAGGACGGCGGGGGCGTGCATCCGGCCGGGCTGGCGGGACAGGCGCTCGAGCGGGCCGGAGACGGAGACCGCCGCGATGACCTTGCCGCCGGGGGACCGGACGGGCGCGGACACGGAGGCGACGCCCTGCTCGCGCTCGCCGACCGACTGCGCCCAGCCCCGGCGGCGGATCGCGGAGAGCTCGGCGGCGGAGAAGGCGGAGTTCTGCAGGCCGCGGTGGATCCGCTCCGGGTCGTCCCAGGCGAGCAGCACCTGCGCGGCGGAGCCGGCGCGCATGGTCAGCTGGGAGCCGATCGGGATGGTGTCGCGCAGGCCGGAGGGGCGCTCGGCGGCGGCGACGCAGACGCGGTGATCGCCCTGGCGGCGCCAGAGCTGGGCGGACTCGCCGGTGATGTCGCGCAGCCGCGCGAGCACCGGGCCGGCCGTGGCGAGCAGGCGGTCCTCGCCGGCGGCGGCGGACAGCTCGGCCAGGCGCGGGCCGAGCACGAAGCGGCCCTGCATGTCGCGCGCGACCAGGCGATGGTGCTCCAGCGCGACCGCCAGCCGGTGCGCGGTCGGCCGGGCCAGGCCGGTGCCCGCCACGAGCCCGGCCAGCGTGGCCGGCCCGGACTCCAGTGCGGTCAGCACCAGGGCTGCCTTGTCGAGTACGCCGACGCCGCTCGAGTTGTCCATATGTCAATACTGCCGTCTCGGATCCTGGGATGCAAGAGTAGGCTGCGTCTCAGTTCACGGCAGAGGTGCCGTCGACGACCCGAACGAGGAGGAGCGAGTCATGGGCAAGACCCTGGCGGAGAAGGTGTGGGACGAGCACGTCGTCCGGTCGACCCCGGGGGAGCCGGACCTCCTCTACATCGACCTCCACCTCATCCACGAGGTCACCAGCCCGCAGGCCTTCGACGGCCTGCGCCTGGCCGGGCGCCGCGTGCGCCGCCCCGACCTGACCCTCGCGACCGAGGACCACAACGTCCCGACCATCGACTGGGACAAGCCGATCGCCGACCCGGTCAGCAAGACCCAGGTCGACACCCTGCGCAGGAACGCCGAGGAGTTCGGCGTGCGGCTGCACCAGCTCGGCGACGTCGAGCAGGGCATCGTCCACGTCGTCGGCCCGCAGCTCGGCCTCACCCAGCCCGGCATGACCATCGTGTGCGGCGACTCGCACACCAGCACCCACGGGGCCTTCGGGTCGATCGCGTTCGGCATCGGTACGTCGGAGGTCGAGCACGTCCTCGCCACGCAGACGCTGCCGCAGGCCAGGCCGAAGACGATGGCCGTCACCGTCGACGGCTCGCTGCCCGAGGGCGTCACCGCGAAGGACCTCGTCCTCACCCTGATCGCGCACACCGGCACCGGCGGCGGGCAGGGCTACATCGTGGAGTACCGCGGCCAGGCCATCGAGGAGCTCTCGATGGAGGGCCGGATGACGGTCTGCAACATGTCCATCGAGTGGGGCGCCAAGGCCGGCATGATCGCGCCGGACGAGACGACCTTCGCCTACCTCGAGGACAAGCCCGAGGCTCCGAAGGGCGCCGACTGGGACGCCGCCGTCGCGCACTGGCGCACCCTGGTCACCGACGCCGACGCGGTCTTCGACAAGGAGATCGTCCTCGACGCCTCCGAGATGACGCCGTTCGTCACCTGGGGCACCAACCCCGGCCAGGGCGTCGCCCTCGGCGCGACGGTCCCCAGCCCCGACGACTTCGAGGAGGCGACGGACAAGATCGCGACCGAGAAGGCGCTGGAGTACATGGGTCTGGAGGCCGGCACGCCGATGCGCGAGATCAAGGTCGACACGGTGTTCGTGGGCTCGTGCACCAACGGCCGGATCGAGGACCTGCGCCTCGCCGCGCAGATCATCGAGGGCCACCATGTCGCGGAGGGCACCCGCCTGCTCGTCGTACCGGGCTCGGTGCGGGTGCGGATGCAGGCCGAGGCCGAGGGTCTCGACCAGATCTTCAAGAACGCCGGGGCCGAGTGGCGCGGCGCGGGCTGCTCGATGTGCCTGGGCATGAACCCCGACCAGCTCACGCCGGGCGAGCGCAGCGCGTCGACGTCCAACCGCAACTTCGAGGGCCGGCAGGGCAAGGGCGGTCGCACCCACCTGGTGTCCGTGCCCGTCGCCGCCGCGACCGCCGTCCGCGGCACCCTGTCCTCGCCCGCCGACCTCGTGCCGGCCACGGTCTGAACGGAGAGAGCAGTCATGGAGAAGTTCACCACCCACACCGGTATCGGCGTCCCGCTGCGCCGCAGCAACGTCGACACCGACCAGATCATCCCGGCGGTCTACCTCAAGCGCGTGACGCGCACCGGCTTCGAGGACGGGCTGTTCGCCGCCTGGCGCGGCGACCCGGACTTCGTGCTCAACAACCCCGCCTACAGTGCGGGCTCCGTGCTCGTCGCCGGTCCGGACTTCGGCACCGGCTCCTCGCGCGAGCATGCCGTGTGGGCCCTGCAGAACTACGGCTTCAAGGTCGTGCTGTCCCCGCGCTTCGCCGACATCTTCCGCGGAAACTCCGGCAAGGCCGGCCTCGTCGCCGGCCAGGTCGACGAGAAGGTCGTCGAGCGGCTGTGGGTCTACCTCGAGGAGAACCCGGGCGGCCAGATCACCGTCGACCTCGAGAACAAGACGGTCACCACGCCCGGCGGCGAGGTCGAGGACTCCTTCGACATCGACGACTACACGCGCTGGCGCCTGCTCGAGGGCCTCGACGACATCGGCATCACCCTCGGCCACGAGGCCGACATCGCGTCGTACGAGAGCGGTCGACCGAGCTGGAAGCCGGTCACGCAGCACGCCTGAAGGGCGTAGAAACCGCTCTACGACGGGCCGATCCGCGACATTCGCGGGTCGGCCCGTTCGCGTTCCCGGTCTTCGCCCGAACGGCCCCGCGAGGGCCTCGAGAGCGAAAAGCGGGCCGAATCGGCCGAAATAACGACGAAATCGCGAAAAAAGACGCAACAACTTCGGCGTGGTGATTGTGAGTGTGCCTACTAGTGCCTAGCGTTCCCATGAAAGGACGGCTGGGCGCGGGCTCGGCCGCAACAGCTCAAGGGACGCCCAGCGCGGCGTTTCGGAAGGACAGGTAGTGAACAAGTCTCAGTTGATCGACGCGCTGGCTGACCGGTTCGAGGGCAGCCGCAAGGACGCGGCTCATGCTCTCGACGCCGTTCTCGACACGATCACCCGTCAGGTCGCGAAGGGCGAGAAGGTCGCCATCACCGGCTTCGGCTCCTTCGAGAAGGCCGTACGCAACGCCCGTTGGGTCCGCAACCCGCAGACCGGCGAGCGGGTGAAGACCAAGAAGAAGGCGGTCCCGAAGTTCAGCGCCGGCGCCGACCTGAAGAACGTCGTCTCCGGCGCGAAGAAGCTCCCGGCCCTGCCGAAGCCGGCGAAGAAGGCCGCTGCTCCGGCGAAGAAGGCAGCCGCCACCGCGAAGAAGGCCGCTGCTCCTGCCAAGAAGGCCGCCACCACCGCGGCCAAGAAGGCCGCTGCTCCGGCGAAGAAGGCAGCCGCCACCGCGAAGAAGGCGGCTCCCGCGAAGAAGGCTCCGGCCAAGAAGGCCCCCGCCAAGAAGGCGCCTGCGAAGAAGGCACCGGCCAAGAAGGCGCCTGCGAAGAAGGCACCGGCCGCGAAGAAGGCTCCGGCCAAGAAGGCCCCCGCCAAGAAGGCGCCGGCCAAGAAGACCGCGAAGAAGGCCTGACGCCGGCTTCGACGATCACCCGTACGGGCCGCTCTCCTCAGGGAGGGCGGCCCGTTCGTCATCGTGCGGGTCCGGGCACCGGCCCGATCGCGTGGAGCGCAGCGGTCGAGGAAGGCCCCATTCCCAGGGCGATCGCCGCCGCCAGGCCGTCGGCGTCGTCGACGTCGCGGCGCAGGGTCGACAGCGCGCCCGGCAGCGGCCGCGCGCCCGCGCCGGCGTGGGCGTCGGCGGAGCCCGCCCCGAAGCGCGGGTCGAAGTCGTCGTACGCCGCGGTGTAGAGCGTCGTCCCGGTCCCGTCGGTGTCGCGCACGAAGCACGGACCGGCCTCGGCCGCGACGACGGCCAGGGCGGCCGCCAGGTCCGCGGGCACGAGCGCAGGCAGGTCGGCGCACAACGCGACGGGCCGCAGGTCCGGCCGTACGTCGTGCGCGACCGCCGCTCCGTGGCGCAGCGCGGCGTTGAGCCCACCGCCCGGATCGGCGCAGGTGCCGGCGCCCCGCACCGCCAGCGTGGCCGCGAACTCCTCGTCGTCGCTGACCACCAGGACGCCCGCCACGCCGTCGGTCCGCAGGCATGCGTCGACCACGTCGGTCGCGAACGCCGCCGCCAGCAGGGCGCGCTCGGCGTCACGCAGCATCGAGAGCCGCGACTTGCCGGTGCCCGGCGACTTCACCGGCAGCACCACGGCGAATGGGCCCGGACGTCTGAACACCCCTGAATCCTCGCAGGCCGGTGTGTCGCGCCCCGGAGTGGCCGGTCTCATGAGCCCCGACCGACCGGTAGCCTGCATTCTCGTGACCGTTCGCAAGCTGCAGGAGAAGCGAGGCTGGGCCTTCAACATCGCCGTACCCATCCTCAAGCCGACCCTGCTGGCGACGACGCGACGGGAGTGGATCGGGGGCGAGAACATCCCGACGAGCGGCGGCTTCATCATCGCCCTCAACCACATCTCCCACGCCGACCCGTTGACGGCCGCACACCTCGTCTACGACCACGGCTACAAGCCGCGCTATCTCGCCAAGTCGGGGCTCTTCGACAACAGAGCGCTCGGCTTCTTCCTGCGCGGCGCCGGGCAGATCCCGGTCCGTCGCGAGACGAAGGACGCCGTCGGCGCCTACTCCGCCGCGGTCGACGCGGTGCGGGCCGGGCAGTGCGTCGTGATCTACCCGGAGGCCACGATCACCCGCGACCCCGACATGTGGCCGATGAAGGGGAAGTCCGGCGCCGCGCGGATCGCCCTGGAGACCAGCTGTCCGGTGATCCCGGTGGGGCAGTGGGGCGCCCACGAGATCCTGCCGCCGTACACCAAGCGGCCGCACGTCGTACCCCGCCGCAAGGTCGTGATGCGGGTGGGGCCGCCGGTCGAGCTGGAGGACCTGCGGGCGCGGCCCCGCACCGGCGCGGTGGTCAACGAGGCGACCGCGCGGATCATGGCCGCGATCACCCACCAGCTGGAGCTGGTGCGCGGCGAGACCGCGCCGGCCGAGCGCTACGACATGGCCGTGCACGGCGACCGGTTCAAGAAGAAGAAGGCGGAGTGAGCGCGATGGGCGACAAGATCGCGGTGCTCGGCGCCGGATCGTGGGGGACGGCGTTCTCGATCGTGCTGGCCGACGCCGGCAACGACGTGTGCATCTGGGCCCGGCGCGAGGAGGTCGCCGCGGCGATCAACGACCAGCACGAGAACACCGACTACCTGTCGGGCATCGAGCTGCCCCGCACCATCACCTCGACCCACGACCCGGAGCAGGCGCTGGCGGGCGCGGACGTCGTCGTCCTCGCGGTGCCGTCGCAGTCCCTGCGCGAGAACCTGCCGACCTTCCTGCCGTACGTCGCGAGGGACGCCGTCCTCGTCTCGCTGATGAAGGGCGTCGAGCTCGGCACCCTCAAGCGGATGTCGGAGGTGATCGAGGAGGTCGGCGACATCCGCGCCGAGCGGATCGCCGTCGTCAGCGGCCCCAACCTCGCGCGCGAGATCGCCCGCCGCGAGCCCGCCGCGTCGGTCGTCGCGTGCGCCGACGAGTCGGTCGCGACGATGCTCCAGCAGCGGGTGCACTCGCCGGCGTTCCGGCCGTACACGAGCGTCGACGTCCTCGGCTGCGAGTACGGCGGCGCGTACAAGAACGTCGTCGCCCTCTGCGTCGGCATGGCCGTCGGCCAGGGCTTCGGCGACAACACCACCGCCTCGCTGATCACGCGCGGCCTCGCCGAGACCGCGCGCCTGGCGATGAACCTCGGCGCCAACCCGCTCACCCTGATGGGCCTCGCGGGCCTCGGCGACCTCGTCGCCACCTGCTCCTCGCCGCTCTCGCGCAACCGCACCTTCGGCGAGAAGCTCGGCCAGGGCATGACCGTCGAGGAGATCTACGCCTCCACCCGCCAGGTCGCCGAGGGCGCCAAGTCCTGCTCCTCCCTGCGCGCCCTCGCCGCCCGCACCGGCGTCGAGGCCCCCATCGTCGACGCCGTCGACGAGGTCGTCCAGGGCCGGCTCACCACCTCGCAGCTGATGGATGCGTTCATCTCGCGGGACACGAAGGCCGAGTTGAGCTGAGGCGCTGCTGCTGCATGGATCCCCGGATGTCCGGGGATTCATGCGCTTGTCAGGGGTTGCAACCCCTGACAAGCGCATGAAACACGTCTCCGCTGTGACCAGAGGGACGAGTGGGACCGCTCCGGCCGAACCCTCGCTAGAGGTACGACGCCAGCAGCGCCGCCGCTGCCCGCAGCTCGTCCGCACGATCCGGAGCGTGGTCGCCGACCTGCGCAGCCGCGGCGAGCAGCTCGTCCCGCTCGCCCACGACGAGGTCGCGCACCTCCGCGTCGGTGAGCTCGCGCCGCGCCGCCTCGGCCGCACCCAGGCCCACCGCCGCACCCGCGATCGGTCCCTCGCCGGCCGGGCCGGCACCGGGGTCCTCGGCGAGAGGAACGGCCTCGGCGTTCGCGATCACCGAGAGCACCGTCCGCAGCACCTTCGTGCGCGGCAGGTCCCGGGATCGCAGCGCCGCGGAGAGGTCGGCGCGCAGGCGTGCCGCGAGGTCGCTCACGCGTCGATGCGGTCGAGGGCCTGCTGGAGGTCGGCCCACAGGTCCTCGACGTCCTCGATGCCGACGGACAGCCGGACCAGGCCCTCGGGGATGGTCGACGGCTCCAGCTTCCAGCGCCGGCGCCGCTCGAAGGTCGACTCGACGCCGCCGAGGGAGGTGGCGTGCACCCACAGGGAGGTCGCGCGGACCAGGAAGTCGCCGGCGTCGGCGCCGCCGGCGAGGACGGGAGCGACGATCGCGCCGAAGCCCGGGTAGCGCACCTCCTCGACCGCGGGGTGGTCGGCGAGCCGGCGGGCGAGCTCGGTGGCGTTGGCGGCGGCCCGCTCCAGCCGCACGTGCAGGGTGCGCAGGCCGCGCAGCGCCAGCCAGGCCTCGAACGGCCCGGGTACGGCGCCCGCGAGGTCGCGGCGCCCCTTGAGCGCGGCGTGCACCTCGTCGTCGTCCACCACCAGGGCGCCCATCAGGACGTCGCTGTGGCCGGCGATGTACTTCGTCGCGGAGTGCACGACGATGTCGGCGCCGAGCGACAGGGGCTGCTGGAGCAGGGGAGTGGCGAAGGTGTTGTCGACGACGACGCGGATGCCGAGCTCGTGGGCGGCGGCGCACAGCGAGGGGATGTCGGCGAGCTCCAGCGCGGGGTTGGTCGGGGACTCCAGCCACAGCAGCGCGCAGTCCTCGTCGGCCTCCAGCGCGGCCACGACGGCGGCGGTGTCGCTCGTGTCGACGAGGGTCGCGCGCAGCCGGCCGCGGGACTCGGCGTCGCCGAGGGCGGTCACCGTGCCGTTGTAGGCGTGCCGCGGGGCGATCACGCTGCCGCCGATGCCGACCAGGTCCAGGACTGTCGTCACCGCGGCCATGCCGGACGCGAACGCCAGCGCCCGGCCGCCCTCCAGCGCGCCGAGCGTCTCCTCGAACGCCGACCACGTCGGGTTGCCGAAGCGGCCGTACTCCAGCTCGCCCGTCGCGACGTACGTCGACGTCATCGTGACCGGGACGTTGAGCGGCTCGTCGGGGTCGTGCGGCGGCCGTCCGGCGGTCACCGCGACGGTCGCCGGGCGGAGGGTGCGAGGGCTGGAGGACATGCCCCAAAGGTAGGGTCTTCGCCGATGAGCTCTCCCACCGGCCGCCGTGTCCGCGTCGCTGTCGTCTTCGGCGGTCGCTCCAGCGAGCACGCCATCTCGTGCGTGACGGCGGGCAGTGTGCTCCAGGCCATCGACCGAGAGAAGTACGACGTCGTCCCCATCGGCATCGCCACCGACGGCCGCTGGGTGCTGGAGGCCGACGACCCGCAGCGGCACCGGATCACCGGTCCGGGGCAGCTGCCCTCGGTCGACGCCGACCGCGCCCCGGTCACCCTGGCCCGTACGACCGAGGGCACCGACCTCGTCGTCAGCGACGCGGCCGAGACGCCGCGTGCGCTCGGTGAGGTCGACGTCGTCTTCCCGCTGCTGCACGGCCCCTGGGGCGAGGACGGCACCATCCAGGGCCTCTTCGAGATGTCCGACGTCCGGTACGTCGGCTCCGGGGTGCTCGCGTCGGCGGTCAGCATGGACAAGGCGTTCATGAAGATCGTGCTCCGGGACGCCGGGCTGCCGGTCATGCCGAGCGAGACCGTCACCGCCCGCGAGTGGCGCCGCGACCCCGTCGCCGTACGCGCGCGGCTCAGCGCCCTCGGCTACCCGCTGTTCGTCAAGCCCGCGCGGGGCGGCTCCAGCATCGGCATCGCCAAGGCGCACACGCCCGACGAGATCGACGAAGCGATCGAGGGCGCGCTCGTGCACGACCCGAAGGTGCTGGTCGAGGTCTCCGCCGAGGGCGCGCGCGAGGTCGAGTGCGGCGTCCTGGAGTCCCTCGACGGCGGTGCCGAGACCAGCCTGCCCGCGGAGATCCGGATCACCGGCGACCACGAGTTCTACGACTTCGAGGCGAAGTACCTCCCCGAGGAGCACACCGAGCTCGACGTCCCCGCCGTGCTGCCCGAGGGCGTCGAGGCGCGGATGCGGGAGATGGCCGCCCGGGCCTTCCTCGCCGTCGGCTGCGAGGGCCTGGCCCGCGTCGATTTCTTCCTCATGCCCGACGGCGCGCTGGTCGTCAACGAGCTCAACACGATGCCGGGCTTCACCCCGCTGTCGATGTTCCCGCAGATGTGGGCCGCCACGGGCGTCTCGTACGGCGAGCTGGTCGACCGGCTGCTGACGCTGGCGCTGCAGCGCGACACCGGCCTGCGCTAGTGTCCTGCTTCAACCTGACAGGCTAGGAGCGCGGGGAACGCCAGGAGTCAGTCGCAGTCGTCGACCCGGGCCAGGTGCTGCTCGACCAGCGGCGCGAGGGCCGCCATCGCGGCCTGGACCGCGTTGGGCCGGTAGCGGGACGGGATCCGCACCTCCACCCGGGGCGGTACCCGGCGGCGGTCAGGGTGACGTCGAGTCCCTGGTCGTCGTACTGCTCGTCGGGGATGTAGTAGCCGACGCCGTCGACGGACTCGCAGGACGCGGCCAGGTCGAAGCCCTCCGGCTTCGCGACGCCGCAGCGGACCACGATCGCGGGGTCGCCGTACGCCGCGGCGGGGGCGTCGTCCGGCTCGATGTCGACGCGCTCCTCACCGGCGAGCGTGTCGGGAAGGCCCGTGGCCACGGCCTCGCAGGCGGCACGGTCGGCCGCCGACAGCTCCGGTACGTCGACCTGCACCGGTCCGCTGCACCCGGCCAGCACGGCGGCGAGCGGCAGGGCGCCCCCGAGCAGCCTCAGATGTGGACGACGGGGCACGTGAGGGTGCGGGTGATGCCCTCGAGGTTCTGCACCTTCGAGACCACCAGCTTGCCGAGCTCGTCGACGTTGCGGGCCTCCGCGCGCACGATCACGTCGTACGGACCGGTGACGTCCTCGGCCAGCGTGACGCCGCTGATCGCGCCGACCTCGCGGGCGACCTCGGCCGCCTTGCCGACATCGGTCTGGATGAGGATGTAGGCCTGAACCACCATGGGTCACGCTCCCGCCGGAGAAGTTTGTCGAACGCCCCAACCTACCGCGCGCCACGGCATGAGCAGAACTCGCGAGCCGCAGGACCCTACTGCCGGGTACGTCTGGTGGGATGGGGCCATGGCTGACGCGATCGACGGGGACACGACGCTGGCGGACCTCGGCGAGTTCGGGCTGATCGGGCGGATCGGCGAGGTGGTCGCCGCGACCGCGCCGGGCGAGGACGTGCTGCTCGGACCCGGCGACGACGCGGCCGTGGTCCGGGTCCGCAAGGGCCATGTGGTCGTGTCGACCGACGTGATGGTCGAGGGCCGGCATTTCCGCCGCGACTGGGCCGAGGCGGCCGACGTCGGCCACCGGGCTGCCGCCCAGAACCTCTCCGACGTCAACGCCATGGGCGGCCGGGCGCAGTGGCTCACCGTCGGGCTCGCCGCCCCGCCGACCTCCCGGCCCGGTGGGCGCTGGACTTCACCCGCGGCTTCGCCGAGGAGTGCGCCCTGGTCGGCGCCGGCCTGGTCGGCGGCGACGTCACCCGAGCCGACCAGATCGTCGTCTCGGTCACCGTCCTCGGCGCCTGCACCGTGTCCCCGGTGGTGCGCTCGGGTGCCTCGCCCGGCGACGTCCTCGCGCTCTGCGGGCGCCAGGGATGGGCCGCGGGCGGGCTCGCCGTCCTCGGCCGCGGCTTCCGCTCGCCCCGCGTCCTGGTCGACGCCTACCGCCGCCCCGCGCCGCCGTACGACGCCGGGCCGGCCGCCGCGGAGGCGGGCGCCACCGCGATGATCGACGTCTCCGACGGCCTGCTCGCCGAGGCCCGCCACCTCGCCGAGGACTCCGGGGTGAGCATCGACGTCGAGACCGACGCCTTCGAGGTCCCCGAGCCGCTCCTGGCGGTCGGCCAGGCCACCGGCGCCGACCCGCTGCAGTTCGTCCTCGGCGGGGGCGACGACCACGCCCTGCTCGCCACCTTCCCGCCCGACGTCGCGCTGCCCGACGGCTGGACCCGGATCGGCTCCGTCGGACCCACCGGCGACCTCCCCGTCACCGTCGACGGCGCCGCCTACGACGGCCCCACCGGCTGGACGCATTTTTGACACGCCGACCCGGCTCATCCTCCCCTGCAAATCCCGCCGACCCGGCTCATCCTTACCTGCCGCTGGGTCAGGATGAGCCGGGTCGGTGCGATCCCGAGGTCAGGATGCGCCGGGTCGCGGAAAGACAGCGACCCGTCGCGTTCAGACGCGACGGGTCGGTTGGGTTCGAGCGTCAGGTCAGCGGGTGACCTTGCCGGCCTTCAGGCAGCCGGTGCACACGTTGAGGCGCTTCGGGGTGCCGTTGACGACGGCGCGTACGCGCTGGATGTTCGGGTTGAAGCGGCGCTTGGTGATCTTGCGCGACCACGGCCGGTTGTTGCCGAAGGTCGGCTTCTTGTCGCAGATGTCGCACACGGCGGCCATGGTTGTCACTCCTGGGAGATTGCTCGTTGCTAAGTCGGGTGTGCCGGGCGCGCAAGAAGGCGCTTCGGGCAACCGGAAGAGAATAGCCGACCCGTCGGCCGACGCCGAAATCGACGCAGCCCGGTGGGAGTGCCCTAGGGTGACCTCGATGGACGAGCGTACGGCGCCCGGGGAGGGGCGGAGCGGGATCGCGCTGGCGTCGGTCGTCCGGTTCGTCGACATCGCGGTCGACGCCCTGGCGGGCGCCCGCGAGGAGGTCGACGCGCTCAACGTCTACCCGGTGCCCGACGGCGACACCGGCACGAACATGTACCTCACCGTGGTCGCCGCCCGCGACGCCATCCGGGCGGCCCTCGGCGAGCACGCCGACCGCCCCGACCTGGTGGCGGACGCCGGCGTGCCGCTCGCGGCGCTCGCCCGCGGAGCGCTGCTCGGCGCCCGCGGCAACTCCGGGGTCATCCTCAGCGAGATGCTCGGCGCCGCCGCCCGCCGGATCGGCGCGTCCCGGCCCGACGAGCGCAATGCCGTGGTCATGGCGGAGGCGCTGGCCCAGGCGTCCGCGGCGAGCTACGCCGCCGTGGGGGAGCCGGTCGAGGGCACCATGCTGACCGTGATGCGCGCCGCCGCCGAGGCCGGTACGACGGCCGCGGCTCCCGACGGTGCGCGCAGCAGCGACGTCCTCACCGCCGCGGCCGCCGCGGCGCGGGAGGCGCTCGGCCACACGCCCGAGCAGCTCGACGTCCTCGCCCAGGCGGGTGTGGTCGACGCCGGCGGGCGCGGGCTGTCGGTGATCCTCGACGCCGCGGAGACGGTGCTGACCGGCCGCCGGCCGATCCCGGTCACCGCCCCGCTGGGCAGCCACGCGATCCCGGTGCCGCACGTCGAGCACGCCGGGGACGAGCTGAGCGAGGAGGGCCCGGCGTACGAGGTGATGTACCTCCTCGACACCGACGACGCGCGGGCCCCGAGCCTGCGCGAGCGCCTCGGCACGCTCGGCGACTCGGTCGTCGTGGTCGGGCGCGACGGCCTGTGGAACGTCCACGTGCACACCGACGACGTCGGCGCCGCGATCGAGGCCGGCCTCGGGATCGGCCGCCCGCACCGGATCCGGGTCACCCACTTCGCCGAGCAGATCGCAGAGAAGGCCGAGAAGGCCGAGACCCCCGCCCTGCCCACGCTGGCCGGTCGCCGGGTGGTCGCCGTCGCGGCCGGTCCCGGGCTGGCCGCGCTCTTCGAGGAGGCGGGCGCGGAGGTGGTCCGCGGCGGGCCCGGCCGCCGGCCCTCGACCGGGGAACTGCTGGACGCGATCACGGCCTGCGGCGCGAGCGAGGTGGTCGTGCTCCCCAACGACGAGCCGACCGTCCGGGCCGCGCTGGCCGCCGCGAGCACCGCCGAGGCCGACCACGGCGCCCGCGGGCTGCGGGTCGCGGTGATCCCGACCCACGCCCAGGTGCAGGGCCTGGCCGCGGTCGCCGTGCACGAGCCCGGCCGCGCGTTCGACCAGGACGTCACCGAGATGACCGCGACCGCCCGCCACGTCCGCCACGGCGCCGTCACCATCGCCGCCCGCCAGGCGATGACCATGGCCGGCCCGTGCGAGCCGGGCGACGCGCTGGGCGTCATCGCCGGCGACTTCGCGGTCGTGGGGGAGGACCTCGGCGCGGTCGCCCTCGTCGTCCTCGACCGGCTGCTGGCCGCGGGCGGCGAGCTGGTCACCCTGGTGAGCGGCGCGGACAGCGCCGGACTGGCCGACCGGGCGACCGCCTGGGTCGAGGAGTACCACCCCCATGTCGACGTCGTGGTGTACGACGGTGGGCAGGAGCGCTACCCGCTCCTGATGTCCGTCGAATGAGAGCGAAACCGTGGCGATCACCCTCGACTCCCCGCTGACAGCCGTCCTCGGCGCGACCACGCCGGCCAAGCGCAAGAAGTTCGCCGACGGCCTCGGCCTGCACACCGTCGGCGACCTGCTGCGCCACCTCCCGCGCCGCTATCTCGAGACCGGCTCGCTCAGCCGGGTCGACAACCTGCGCATCGGCCAGATGCTCTGCGTCGTCGGCGAGATCGCGGAGTGCGACGTCAAGACCTACAAGGACCGCCGCACCGGCCGTCCGGCGTACCGCGTCGAGGCGGTGCTGCGCACCGGCGGCCCGCGGCTGAGGATGACCTTCTTCGCCAAGAACCAGGGCACCGCCGGCTGGCACGCCCGCCGGGTCGCCGTGGGCAACCGCGGCGTCTTCCTCGGCAAGGCCGACCGGTTCCGCGACCAGTGGCAGCTGGTCAACCCGGCGATGACCATCTTCGGCATGGGCGACTCCGACGACGCAGCGGAGGACGGCGGCGCCCAGGACGTGCTCGACTTCGGCCCGCTCTACCCGATCTACCCGCTCACCAAGGGCGTGGAGACCTGGGACGTCGCCCGCGCGGTGAAGTTCGCGCTGGACGTCGTCGAGGAGATCCCGGAGCGGCTGCCCGCCGCGCTCCGCGGGGAGTACGACGTCATCGGGATCCGCCAGGCGTACGACGACGTCCACCGCCCCGAGGACCGCGACCAGGTGGGGCGGGCCCACCACCGGTTCCGGTTCGAGGAGGCGCTGGTCACCCAGCTCGTGCTCGGCCGTCGCCGGCGCGCGGTCCGGGCCCAGGGCGCGACCGCCCGCACCGGGGGAGACGGGGCGCTGCTGGGGGCCTTCGACGCGACCCTGCCGTTCGAGCTGACCGCGGGCCAGGTCGAGGTGGGCGCGCAGATCGAACAGGACCTCGCGCAGCCGCACCCGATGAACCGGCTGCTCCAGGGCGAGGTCGGCTCCGGCAAGACCCTGGTCGCGCTGCGGGCGATGCTGCGGGTCGTCGACTCCGGTGGCCAGGCGGCGCTGCTCGCCCCGACCGAGGTGCTCGCCCAGCAGCACTACCGCTCGATCGTGACGATGCTCGGCGACCTCGCGCTGGGCGGCACCATCTTCGGCTCCGGCGCGGGCACCCGTGTCGAGCTGCTCACCGGCTCGATGACCAAGACCCAGCGCACCGAGCCGCTCTCCCGGATCGCCAGCGGCGACGCGGGCATCGTGATCGGCACCCACGCCCTGCTCCAGGACCAGGTCATGTTCGCCGACCTCGGCCTGGTCGTGGTCGACGAGCAGCACCGCTTCGGCGTCGAGCAGCGCGCCGCGCTCACCGACAAGGCCGCCGCGCCGCCCCACCTGCTGGTCATGACCGCGACGCCGATCCCGCGGACCGTCGCGATGACCGTCTTCGGCGACCTGGAGACGTCGACCCTGAGCGAGCTGCCCGCCGGCCGGGCGCCGATCCAGACCAATGTCGTCCCGCTGGCCGAGCAGCCCGGTTGGATCGGCCGGGTCTGGGAGCGGGTCCGCGAGGAGGTCGGCAAGGGCCACCAGGTGTATGTCCTGTGCCCCCGCATCTCCGGCGACGAGGCCGAGGCCGGCCAGGTCGACGCCGTCGACCTCCCCGACGAGGAGGCCCCCGCCGAGGAGACCCCGCGCCCGCCCGCGGCGGCGGTCGAGGAGACGGTCGCCCGGCTGGGCGAGGGTCCCCTGAACGGGCTGCGGATCGGCTGCCTCCACGGCCGCCTCCCGGCCGACGAGAAGGACGCCACCATGCGCGCGTTCGCCGCCGGCGAGCTCGACGTGCTCGTCTCCACCACCGTCATCGAGGTCGGCGTCGACGTCCACAACGCCACCGCCATGGTGATCCTCGACGCCGACCGGTTCGGCATCTCCCAGCTCCACCAGCTCCGCGGCCGGGTCGGCCGGGGCGGCCTGCCCGGGCTGTGCCTGCTGGTCAGCCACGCCGAGGCCGCCACGCCCGCCCGCGAGCGCCTGGACGCGGTCGCCTCCACCACCGACGGCTTCCTGCTCAGCCGGGTCGACCTCGAGCAGCGCCGCGAGGGCGACGTGCTCGGCGCCTCCCAGGCCGGGCGCCGGTCCAGCCTGGAGAACCTCCGGGTGCTCCGCGACGAGGACACCATCGTCGCCGCCCGTACCGCCGCCGAGGGGCTGCTCGACGCGGACGCCGACCTCGGCCAGGTGCCCGGGCTCGCCGCCGCCGTCCGCGACCTGGAGCAGTCCCAGCAGGCCGAGTTCGTGGACAAGTCATGACCCGCGTCATCGCCGGTCGCGCGGGCGGCCGCCGCCTGCAGACCCCCAAGGGCGACGCCACCCGGCCCACCAGCGACCGGGTCCGCGAGGCGCTCTTCTCGGCGATCGAGGCCTGGGCCGGCTCCCTGCACGACCTCCGCTTCCTCGACCTGTACGCCGGGTCCGGCGCGATCGGCCTGGAGGCGTGGTCCCGCGGCGCGGTCGCCGTCACGCTCGTGGAGTCCGACCGGCGCACCGCCGACCTGATCCGGGCCAACGCCCACGCCATCGGCTGCGACGCCGCCGAGGTGCTGGCGCGGTCCGTCGCCACCGCGCTGGCCGAGCCCGCCCCGGCGCCGTACGACCTCGTCTTCTCCGACCCGCCCTACCCGCTGGCCGACGACGCCGTCGCCGGCGATCTCGCCGCGCTCGCCGCCCACGGCTGGCTGGCCGACGGCGCACTGGTCGTCGTCGAGCGCTCCCGCCGCAGCCCCGAGCCGTCCTGGCCGGACGGCCTCGAGCCGCTGGCCGGCAAGCGCCGCCAGAAGAGGTACGGCGAGACCACCTTGTGGCTGGCCGAGGCGGCCCCGACGCCAGCCGATAGCCTCGCCCCATGACCCGCGCGGTGTGCCCCGGCTCCTTCGACCCGGTCACCAACGGCCACCTGGACATCTTCCGGCGCGCCTCGGCGCTCTTCGACGAGCTGGTCGTCGCGACCGGCACCAATATCTCCAAGTCGCGCCTCTTCGACCCCGAGGAGCGCCTGGAGATGCTCCGCGAGGCGTGCGCGGACCTGCCCAATGTGACCGTGCGGGGGTTCACCGGCCTGATCGTCGACTTCTGCCGGGAGATCGACGCCCAGGCGATCGTGAAGGGGCTGCGCGGCGGCAACGACTACGAGTACGAGCTGCCGATGGCGCAGATGAACGCCCACCTCACCGGGGTGGAGACCGTGTTCATCCCGACCACCGCGAGCCTGGGGTACGTCTCGTCCAGCCTGGTCAAGGAGGTCGCCTCGCTCGGCGGCGAGGTCGCCGAGCTGGTGCCCCCGGCCGTCCACGCGCGGCTGACGCTGAAGCTGGCGGCCCGCGGCGTCTGATTTGGTCGCCCCACCGGCGCCCCACTACGATTGCCCTGATCTGTTGTGCCCGGACCTGGAAGCGAACCCCTGAACACCCTGGACCCGAGAGCGCCGCTCGTGCTCGACACTCGCGAGCTCGGCCGCCGCCCGGGGTCCCAGCGTCAGGTGTCGCGGACAGTGCCGGCCCCGGCAGATCTGGGCATCGAAGTCCTCTCCGTCCCCGAGGGCGCGCCGGTCGAGCTCGACCTGCGCCTGGAGGCGGTCATGGAAGGCGTGCTCGTCACCGGGACGGCCTCGGCCGTGCTGGAGGGGGAGTGCGCACGGTGCCTGGAGCCGATCCGAGACGATCTTGAGGTGACGTTCCAGGAGCTGTTCGTCTACGACGACATCCGGGACTCCGCGGAGGCGGAGGAGGACGACGAGGTCAGCATGCTGCAGGACGACCTGGTCGACCTGGAGCCCCTGCTGCGGGACGCGGTGGTGCTCGCACTGCCGTTCCAGCCCTTGTGCCAGGACGACTGTCCCGGGTTGTGCCCCGAGTGCGGGGTGCGGCTGGCGGACGAGCCGGGCCACCGGCACGAGGCTGCGATCGACCCGCGCTGGGCGGCGCTGACCGAGCTCAGGCAAGATCCCACGGACTGAAGAGGCGCTCGACCCGAGCGCACCCGAACCAAGGAGAAGACAGTGGCTGTTCCGAAGCGGAAGATGTCGCGCAGCAACACGCGGCACCGTCGCTCGCAGTGGAAGGCTGTCGCCCCGGTGCTGGTCACCTGCGCCAACCCGGCGTGCGGCGCCAAGCACCTCCCGCACCGCGCCTGCGGCACCTGCGGCCAGTACGGCGCCCGCGCCGACCGTCGCCAGGTCCTCTGACCCCACCGGTCGACCCAGGCCCGTCGAGTCAGGCCAGCGGCATCACCAACTACGTCGAGCTGCGTCGAGCGCTCGGGGATCCCACGCTGGACCCCGAGCTGCTCGAGCGCGCGATGACGCACCGCTCCTACGCCTACGAGAACGGCGGCCTCCCGACCAACGAGCGGCTGGAGTTCCTCGGCGACTCGGTGCTCGGGGTGGTGGTGACCGAGACCCTCTACCTCGCGCACCCGGACCTCTCCGAGGGCCGGCTGGCCAAGCTGCGCGCCGCGGTCGTCAACGCCCGTGCGCTGGCCGGCGTCGCTCGCGACATCGGGCTCGGCGCCCACATCAAGCTCGGCCGCGGCGAGGAGGCGACCGGTGGTCGCGACAAGGCCTCGATCCTGTCCGACACCGTCGAGGCCGTGATCGGCGCGATCCACCTCAGCGGCGGCATCGAGGTCTCCTCGACCGTCGTGCACCGGCTGTTCGACCCGCTCATCGAGGCCGCCTCGGCCCTCGGCGCCGGCCTGGACTGGAAGACCTCGCTCCAGGAGCTGGCGGCCGACCAGTCGCTCGGCGTGCCGGAGTACGTCATCGAGGACGACGGCCCCGACCACATGAAGACCTTCACCGCCCAGGTGCGGGTGGGCGACAAGCTCTACGGCAACGGCACAGGCCGCTCCAAGAAGGAGGCCGAGCAGGGCGCCGCCGAGACGGCGTACGGCGAGATCGCCACCACGCTCGGCCTCGACGCCAACGGCCGTCCGCTCACCCCCGGCAGCTGAGCTCCGCGCGATGCCCGAGCTCCCCGAGGTCGAGGTCGTCCGCGCCGGCCTCGAGCGTCATGTCGTCGGCGCGACCATCGCCGGCGTCGAGGTGCTGCACGACCGGCCCGTCCGGCGCCATCCGACCGGCGCGTCCGGCTTCGTCGCCGCCCTGACCGGCCGCCGGATCGAGGGCGCCCGCCGCCGCGGCAAGTACCTCTGGCTCCCCCTCACTGATCAACAGGAGGCCGAGCGTGTCTCCGGCGCCGAAGGGGGGCAGCAAGCTGCCCGGTCGGCGCCTCCCGACACGCTGCCGGCGGGCGGCGACGCGCTCCTCGTTCACCTCGGCATGAGCGGCCAGATGCTGGTCCAGCCGGTCGACGCACCGGCCGAGCGGCACCTGCGGGTGCGGTTCGCGCTGACCGGCACCGACCACGGCCGGGAGCTGCGCTTCGTCGACCAGCGGATGTTCGGCGGGCTGTCCGTCTCGGTCGGCGGCGCCGACCTGCCGTCGGAGATCGCCCACATCGCCCGCGACCCGCTCGACCCCGCCTTCGACGACGCCGCCTTCGTCGCCCGGCTGCGCACCCGCACCTCCGGCGTCAAGCGGCTGCTGCTCGACCAGGGCCTGATCTCCGGCGTCGGCAACATCTACGCCGACGAGGCGCTGTGGCGCGCCGGCCTGCACGGCGAGCGCCCCGGCAACCGGCTCACCCGCGCCCAGGCGGTCGCGCTGCTCGGGCACGCCCGCGACGTCATGAACGAGGCCCTCGGGCAGGGCGGCACGTCGTTCGACGCGCTCTACGTCAACGTCAACGGCGAGTCGGGCTACTTCGACCGCTCGCTGCACGCCTACGGGCGCGAGGACCAGCCCTGCGACCGCTGCGGAACGCCGATCCGACGGGTCGCCTTCATGAACCGCTCGTCGTACTTCTGCCCGCGCTGTCAGACGGCTCCGCGCTCGGCGAGGGCGAAGGCGTCGGGGGCGGCTGCTTCGGCACCCGGACGGTGATCCAGCGGCGCACGGCGGTGTGGGTCGGTGTGCGCAGCACCCGCACCTGCACCCGCACCCGGCCGGAGTACGCCGACAGGTCGTAGCTCGCGTTGCCGTCCTGGTCGAGCTGGCGGATGCCGATGCGCACCAGCCGGCCGTCGATCCGCCGGCTCACCGTGACCGCGTCGCCGGGGCGGGCGCCGACGACCTGCGCCGAGACGACCGTGCCGTCCGCCGTCAGGGTGAGCAGCGGCTGCACGCCGATGCGGCGTACCCGGGAGCGCAGCACCCGGTCCGGGTCGTCGGCGTCGCCCGCGTCGACGCGGAAGCGGAAGAAGGTGTTCTCGTCGAGCGAGCCGGTGGCGAAGGTCGAGCCCCCGCCCGAGCCGGTGACCGCGCTGGACACCCGCGTCCAGCGCTCACCGCGGTGCCGCTGGTACAGCCAGACCCGCCGGCCGACGACCGGCTTGCCGGCCTCGTCGAGGACCACGCCGGTCACCGTGGCGCGCCCGCCGCTGGCGACCCGTCGTACGGAGGTGGTCACGCTCACCGTCGTCGGGACCGGGTCCGCCGGCGAGCCGGTGGTCGGCTCGTCGGGCCCGGCGGGCGAGCCGCCGGGCGTGGACGGGCCGGTCCCGGGGCGGGCGCGCCCGTGCCGGTCGCCGGCGCGTCCGACGTCTCGATGTCGGAGGAGGGGGCGGACGACGTCGTCGGGTCGTCGGTGTCCAGCTGTCCGTCCGGACGGCCCGACGGGGACGCCTCGGAGGTGGGGGCGGCGGACGGGCTGCTCGACGGCCGGTCGGTGGGCGACGCGCTGGGCGCCGGCGCGACCTGCGGCGGCTCGGTCGGGGGAGCGGGCGGCCGGGCCGGCGGCACCCCGACGCCCCCGAAGGCGTCGTGGGCGATCGCCTGGACCGAGTCCGGCAGGCGCTGGGTGTAGGCCGCGGCCGCGACGCCGCCGGTGAGGGTGACCGTCGCGAGCAGCGCGGCGCCGCCGACGCCGATCCGGCCGGCGACCCGCCCCCGGCGGCGGGGGCGGTGCGGCGGGAAGGTGCGGCGGTACGCCGCCACGACCTCGGCCTCGCCGGCCAGCTCGGCCGGCGTGCCGGGCGCGCGGAGCGCCTGCACCAGGGGGGAGTCCTCGAACTCCTCCAGACCGTCGTGCTCCATGCTCACCCCCTCGCCGCCCGTGCCTGCTGGCTGTGCGCCAGCTTCTTCAGTGCCCGGTGGACGTTGACGGCGACCGTGCCGGGCTTCTTGCCGACGATCGCCGCGACCTCCGCCACCGAGAGGCCGGCGACGATGCGCAGCATGACCATCTCGGCCTGGGCCGCCGGGAGGGTGGCCACCAGGCGGACGGCGGCGTCGGTGTCGGCCCGCTCCAGCGCGGCGGCCTCGGCGCTCGGCGCCGTACCGATGTCGATCACCTCGGCCGTCGGCGTGCTCGGCCGGGCGGCGCGCGCCCGGCCGGCGTCGATCGCCCGGTGCCTCCCGAGCGTGAACACCCAGGCCCGGAACTCCGCGGGACCGCCGGTGAACCGCCGCAGGTCGCGCACGACGTGCAGCCAGGTCTCCGCGGCGATGTCCTCGGCCGTGTCGCGGTCGCGGACCCGGAGGTAGCGCAGCAGCGGCGGGTGCAGCAGGCGCCAGACCTCCGAGAAGGCGTCCTCGTCCCCGTCGAGGGCTCGCGCCAGGGGCTCGCCGAGTGGGTCGACGGCGCGCCTGCGCTCCGACGGACTCAGGATTCCTCCTCGCTCGGCGGTCAGGAGACGAAGGGAGCCCAGCTCGGGGACTGCACCCAGCTGGCCTACCGCCATCGATCCTGACACATCCCGGTGAGCGGACGCCGCACTCGTTTCGTTACACCCGGCCTGCGTGTCGGTGCCGGTGTGTGGCGGCCCCGTCCGGGGTAGGGGCCTGGAAGGTCCTCGACGACCGCCGGCCCTCCGGGCCGCGCGCCGGGATCGACGACACGAAGGAGCACGGACCATGCGCAGTCACTCTCGGGCCATCGTGGGGCTGGCCGCCCTCCTGGCGGGCGGGGCGCTCGGGGCCGCCGTCGGCCTCCCGTCCACGGCAGGCGCCGCCGCGCCGCCGGAGTGCGGGGGGAGGCCCGCGACCGTCGTCGGGACCGACGGCGACGACACCCTCGTCGGCACGGCGGGCGACGACGTCGTCTTCGCGGGCAAGGGCGACGACCGGATCGAGGGTCTCGCCGGCAACGACGTCATCTGCGGGGGCGAGGGCAAGGACGTCATCCTCGCCGGCGACGGCGACGACATCGTCAACCCGGGGGTGGGCGACGACTGGGTCGACGCGGGAGCCGGCGACGACAAGGTCAACGTGCTCGCCGGCGCCGACACCGTGTTCGGGGGCGACGGCGCCGACACGATCACCGTGCGGGTGCCGGTGGCCGACGTCCACGCCGGAGGCGGCAACGACATCGTCTACGCCACCTGGCTGACCTCGACGCTGCGGATGAACGCCGGGGACGACACCGTCGTCTTCCGCAACACCTCGGGCGAGCTGAAGGGCGGCAAGGGCGACGACGTCTTCCTCGCGGCCCCGCCGGAGCCGATCTTCACCGACGACCCCACCCTGAACACCGCGACGACCTCGCTGATGAAGGGCGGGGCGGGCGACGACACGTTCACGCTGGCGTCCCAGTCGGTGCCCGTGCGCATCGACGCGAAGCTCGGCCTCGCGACCTGGCAGGGCAGCGTGGCACGCCTCAAGGGCATGCAGGAGTACGTCGGCGGCCTCGGCAACGACATCCTGCTCGGCAGCAAGCGCGGCGAGACGATCCGCGGCAAGGCCGGCGACGACGTCCTGCGCGGGAAGGCGGGCGACGACCGTCTCCGCGGCGGTCCCGGCTCCGACATCGCCTACGGGGGCGCCGGGCGCGACAGTTGCAAGGCCGAGGCCAAGCACTCCTGCTGACGCTGTAATCCCTCCCTGCTGCGATCCGCTGCGCAGGGTGTCATGTTCGACGACATCCAAGGAGTACGAACCATGCACCCTCATCTTCGGCGAACGGCGGGCGTGCTCGCCCTCGTGACCGGCGGCGCCCTGTGGGCGACGGCGGTCGTGCCCGGCGCCGCGACCGCGGCCGACGACGACCCGCCGCTGTGCAACGGCAAGCCGGCCACGATCGTCGGCACCGACGACGCCGACAACCTCACCGGCACGGCGGGCGACGACGTCGTCTGGCTGGGCGCCGGTGACGACGTCTTCCACGGACTCGGCGGCAACGACACCATCTGCGGCGGCGACGGCAACGACACGATCTACGGCGAGGAGGGCGACGACTGGATCTTCGGCGGTGCCGGTGACGACTGGATCGACGCCGGCGTCGGCAACGACACGATCTTCGGCGGCGACGGCAACGACTGGATCGACGGCGGCTTCGGCAACGACATCATCAACGGCGGCAAGGGCGACGACTTCGTCAACGGCAACGAGGGCAATGACGACATCAGCGTCTTCGCCGGCCACGACGGCGTCCTCGGCGGCCCGGGCGACGACACCTTCCGGATCACCGTCCCCGTCTCCGACATCTTCGGCGGCCCGGGCGACGACGTCGCCGTCGTCAGCTTCCTGACCAGCACCCTGAGCATGGGCGCCGGCAACGACACCGTGCTGTTCGACCGCACCTCCGGCCTGATCAAGGGCGGCAAGGGCGACGACAAGTTCGCGGCGGCCGCGCAGCAGCCGCTCCCGCCGGACGAGGAGCGGGCCGACGACGAGCCGGCGCTGAACACCACGACCACCTCCCTGCTCAAGGGCGGCAAGGGCAAGGACTCGCTGATCCTCAAGGCGCTCACCGTCCCCGTGCGGCTCGACGCCGGGCTCGGCCTCGCCTCCTACGAGGGCGGCCAGCTCACGTTCGCCAAGTTCGAGGTGTACACCGGCGGCGACGGCCCCGACACCCTGATCGGCAGCGAGCGTCCCGAGACCATCAAGGGCAAGCAGGGTGACGACATCATCCGCGGCCTGGGCGGCGACGACGTGCTCAAGGGCGGCAAGGGCGTCGACATCGTGTACGGCGGTCGCGGCAAGGACCGCTGCAGCGGCGAGGTGACGCAGAGCTGCCCCTGATCCGGGCGCAGCTCCCCTGAACGTGTCGGGAAGGCCCGGTCTCCGGGCCTTCCCCGTTGCGGCGACCGCGGCCTTCCCGGCACTCAGCACGACGCTCGACATCACCGTCTCCCCGGGTTTGACCCCGCTGCCTCGAAGTGGGACTCTTGGAGACGGCCCCCTCGGGCCGACCCCCTGTCGAACCGGAAGGCTCAACTTCATGGCCAAGGCGCTGATCGGTCACCTGAACAGCGACCTCCGCGACCCCCGTCTCGCCGTCGAGAACGCTCGGCTGCGCAACCGGGTCGCTGAGCTGGAGTCCCTCGTCCTCCGCCTCTCGGAGGAGAACGACAAGCTGATGTCGGCCCGCGCGGCCGAGATCCTGACCGGTGACGCGGAGATGCAGCCGGCCTGACGCAGGACTCCCTTGAGCGGCCGAGCGTGTCGGATATCGAGCTCGCCGCCCGGTCCTCGCTGCGCTCGGACCACGGGCTTCGCTCGATGCGGCTGCGCCGCCGTCCGCCACGCTGTCGGCCACGCGGTTGACGTCCGCGCAGTGCCGGGTTGCTTGGCGGTCAGCCGACGGTCTCGGGTGAACGTGCGTCGGTCCGGCCTGCGTGGATCCGTCGACCCCTCGGGGTAGCCTGAGACGGCCGAGCTTCCCCCGCGTCGGACCCACTGCCCGACCCCGAAGGGAGACTGCGTGTACCTGAAGAGCCTGACCCTCAAGGGGTTCAAGTCCTTCGCCTCCGCGACCACCCTCCAGCTGGAGCCCGGCATCACCTGCATCGTCGGCCCCAACGGCTCGGGCAAGTCCAATGTCGTCGACGCGCTCGCCTGGGTGATGGGCGAGGCCAGCGCGAAGAGCCTGCGCGGCGGCAAGATGGACGACGTCATCTTCGCCGGCACGTCCGGCCGCCCGCCGCTGGGCCGCGCCGAGGTCGTGCTCACCATCGACAACTCCGACGGCGCGCTGCCGATCGAGTACTCCGAGGTGACCATCAGTCGCACCATGTTCCGCACCGGCGGCTCGGAGTACGCCATCAACGGCACCTCCTGCCGGCTGCTCGACGTCCAGGAGCTGCTCAGCGACTCCGGCATCGGGCGTGAGATGCACGTCATCGTCGGCCAGGGCCAGCTCGACACGATCCTGCACGCGACCCCCGAGGACCGGCGCGGGTTCATCGAGGAGGCGGCCGGCGTCCTCAAGCACCGCAAGCGCAAGGAGAAGGCGCTCCGCAAGCTCGACTCCACCGAGGGCAACCTGACCCGGCTGCAGGACCTGCTGACCGAGATCCGGCGCCAGCTCAAGCCGCTGGGGCGGCAGGCGGAGGTGGCGCGCCGGGCGGCCACGGTCCAGGCCGACGTACGCGATGCCCGGGCGCGGCTGCTGGCCGACGACCTGGTGACGGCGCGCACGTCGCTCGAGCAGGAGCTCGCCGACGAGAGCGTGCTGCTCGCCCGCCGCGCGGAGGTCGAGAGCGGGATCGCGTCCGCGCGGGAGCAGGAGGCGACCCTCGAGGCGGCGCTGCGCGAGGACCTGCCGGCGCTCTCGGCGGCGCAGGAGACGCTGTCGTCGCTGACCGCGCTGCGCGAGCGCTTCCGCGGCACCCAGAGCCTGGCGGCGGAGCGGGTCCGCAACGCCGCGGGCGCGGAGGCCGACGACGACCAGGCCGGCGTCGGCCGCGATCCCGACGAGATCGAGGCCGAGGCGGCGCGGCTGGCCGCCCAGGAGGCCGAGATCAGCGGCCAGGTCACCGAGCAGCAGGCCGCTCTCGAGCAGGCCGTCGCCGCCCGCCGCTCCGCCGAGGAGGCCGCGGCCGACGAGGAGCGCCGGGTCGCCGGGCTGCTCCGCGCCGCGGCCGACCGTCGCGAGGGGCTGGCGCGGCTGCACGGCCAGGTCAACACGCTGCGGTCGCGCGCCAACGCCGCGCAGGAGGAGATCGGCCGGCTCGAGGCCGCCCGCGCCGACGCGCTCACCCGCGCCGAGCGGTCGCAGCGCGACTTCACCGCGCTGGAGACCCGGGTCGCGGGCCTCGACGCCGGCGAGGAGGGCCTCGACGCCGAGCACGAGGCCGCGGTCGCGGCCCTCGACGACCTCGACGAGCGGCTCACCAAGGTCCGCGAGGAGGCCCAGCAGGCCGACCGCGACAAGGCGGGCCTGAGCGCCCGCAAGGAGGCCCTCGAGCTCGGCCTGGCTCGCAAGGACGGCGCCGGCGCCCTGCTCGCCGCCTCCGACACGATCTCGGGGCTGCTCGGCTCCGTCGCCGCGCTGGTCGCGGTGCGGGGCGGCTACGAAGGCGCCGTCGCCGCCGCGCTCGGCGCCGCCGCGGACGCCGTGGCCGTCACCGACGCCGACACCGCGGTCGCCGCCATCGACCACCTCAAGGCCGACGACCTCGGCCGGGCCGGCCTGCTGCTCGGCGGGGGATCCGCCGAGACCACGGCGTCCTGGCCCGCGCTGCCCCCCGGGACGTCGTACGCCGTCGACGTGGTCGAGTGCCCCGCCACGGTCCGTCCCGCCCTCAACCGGCTGCTGCGCAAGGTCGCCGTGGTCGACGACCTGGACGCGGCCCGGTCCCTCGTCGCCGGCCTGGCCGATGTCGTCGCGGTCACCCGCGACGGCGACCTGCTCGGCGCCCACTTCGCCTCCGGGGGCTCCCACGCCACCCAGAGCCTGATCGAGATCCAGGCCGCCGTCGACGAGGCCACCGAGGCGCTCGCCGAGGCGGTGGCCTCCGCCGAGCGGCTCGGCTTCGACCTGTCGCGGCTGGAGAGCGAGCGCGCCGAGGCCCAGCAGCGCGTCGACGTCGCGCTGGCCCGGCTGCACGAGTCCGACGCCACCCTCGCCGCGGTCGCCGAGGAGCTCGGCCAGCACGGCTCCCTCGCCCGGGCCGCGCGCGCCGAGGCCGAGCGGATGACCGAGGCCATCGCCCAGGCCGAGACCTCGCGCGAGCAGGCCCTGGTCGGCCTCGCCGAGCTCGAGCAGCGCCTGGCCGCGGCCGAGCAGGACACCGAGGAGGAGCCCGACACCACCGAGCAGGAGCGGCTCGTCGAGGTCACCCGCGCCGCTCGGCAGAGCGAGATGGAGGCCCGGCTCGCGCTGCGCACCTCCGAGGAGCGCGCCCGCGCCCTCCACGGCCGGGTCGACCAGATGCGCAAGGCCGCCGAGGCCGAGCGGCAGGCGCGGGCCCGGGCCGCCGAGCGCCGCGCCCGGCTCATCGCCGAGGGCCGCGCCGGCCAGGCCGTCGCCACCGCGGTGACCCACGTGCTCACCCGGCTCGAGACCTCCATCGAGGAGGCCACGCAGCGCCGGCAGTCCGTCGAGGACTCCCGCCGCGGCCGCGAGCAGGAGCTGATGACCGTCCGGCAGACGCTCCGCGACCTCGACCGCGAGCACCAGGAGCTGGTCAGCTCCGTCCACCGCGACGAGATGGCGCGCGCCCAGCAGCGGATGCGGATCGAGCAGATCGAGACCAAGGCGCTCGAGGAGCTCGGGCTCGAGCCCGACGGCCTGGTCGCCGACTACGGCCCGGACCAGCCGGTGCCCGTCCTCGAGCCGCCCGCCGAGGGCGAGACGCCCGCCCCCGGCGAGACGCCGGCCGGCAGCGCCGAGCAAGACGCGGACGACGCCGCCGGCGAGCCCGCGCCGCGCACCGTGCCCTACGTCCGCGAGGAGCAGGTCAAGCGACTCAAGACCGCCGAGAAGGCGCTGAGCATGCTGGGCCGGGTCAACCCGCTGGCGCTCGAGGAGTTCACCGCGATGGAGGAGCGCCACCAGTTCCTCTCCGAGCAGCTCGAGGACCTGCGCGCCACCCGCAAGGACCTGCTCGACATCGTCAAGGACGTCGACGACAAGGTCGAGCAGGTCTTCACCGAGGCCTACGCCGACGTCACCCGGGCCTTCGACCAGACCTTCGCCCGGCTCTTCCCCGGCGGCGAGGGCCGCCTGGTCCTCACCGACCCCTCCGACATGCTCGCCACCGGCGTCGAGGTCGAGGCCCGCCCGCCCGGGAAGAAGGTCAAGCGGCTCTCGCTGCTCTCCGGCGGCGAGCGGTCGCTCGTCGCGGTCGCCTTCCTGGTCGCCCTGTTCAAGGCCCGGCCCTCGCCGTTCTACATCCTCGACGAGGTCGAGGCCGCCCTCGACGACACCAACCTCGGCCGGCTGCTGGAGATCTACGAGGAGCTCCGCGAGAACTCCCAGCTCCTCGTCATCACCCACCAGAAGCGGACCATGGAGGTCGGCGACGCGCTCTACGGCGTCACCATGCGTGGCGACGGCGTCTCGGCGGTGATCAGCCAGCGGCTGCGCGAGGAGTCCGCTTGAGCAAGGAGCGCCCCGCCCGGTCGGCGTACGTCGCCTGGCGCACGGCCACCACGCGCTGGTCCGACGACGACGTCTACGGCCACCTCAACAACGCCCGCTACTTCGACCTGATCGACACCGCCGTCAACGCCCACCTGCACGACGCCACCGGCACCGACATCCGCCGCCTGCCCGCGATCGGGGTGGTCGCGGAGGTGTCGTGCCGCTACTTCGCCGAGATGGGCTACCCGCGGCCGATCGACCTCGGGCTCGCGGTCGAGCGGCTCGGCACCTCCTCCGTCGTCTACCGGGTCGGCCTCTTCCAGGGCGACCCGGAGGGCGAGGGGGCGCTGGCGTGCGCGGAGGGCCGCTTCGTCCACGTGTACGTCGACGACACCGATCCCGCGCGTCCGGTCACGCCCGTTCCCGCGCTCGTCCGCTCGGCCGTCGAGCCGCTGGTGGTGGAGCCGGGTCGCTGAGACCCGCCTGCCGGACCCGCTGGACCACCCGCCAGGCCGCCCCGTCGTCGGCGCGGAGGTCAGGGGCGTCGCCGGGCCGGGCGGAGCCCCCTCGAGCGCCCGGTCGAGCGCCGCCGGCAGGTCGGCGCGGGTCGCCTTGTCCAGGAGCACCACCGGCCGGCCGGTGAGGGCGTAGTCGGCGCGGTGGTGCGCGCGGTCGTCGGTGACGAGGACCGCGGACGCGCGGTAGAGCACCTCGACGTCGGGCCACCGGCGCGGCATCAGCAGCAGGGGATCGAGATCGGCGAGCCGGTGGGCGTCGCGGGGCGCGCGGACGCCGACGACCGCGTCGTGGCGGCGCAGCCAGTCGCCGAGGGCCGCGACGCCGGCGTCGCCGAGGTCGGAGGACGCCGCCCGTGCGGGGAGCCACAGGACCAGGCGTCGCCCGGCCAGCTCGGTCCGCAGGGCCGCGAGCGCCGTACGCAGGTCGTCGGGCAGGTCGCTCTCGGGGCGCAGCAGGAAGGCGTGCCGCGGCTGGCCGGTGGGCCACACCTCGACCTGGCTCGCCTCCCGCCCCTCGCCGCCCGGCGTGTCGCCGGCGGAGGAGACGACGACGTGGCGTCCCGGCCGCTTGCCCGAGGACGCCCGCGGGGAGAGCGGGTCGGGGGCCGGGGCGCCGGGCTTCGGCAGGCCCTCGCCCAGGTCGATCACGCGGTGCCGCCTCAGGTCGATCTCCCACGGCAGGGTGAGGTCGGCCGCGTGCCGGACGAACACCTGGCCGGCCCGGGCGAGGTGCTCCTGGCCGTCACGGCTCGCGAGCGGGAGCACGACGACGTTCTCGCCGTCGAGGTCGACCTCGCGCGAGCGGGTGAGGACGATCTTCTTGACGGACGGGTCGTGGCGCACCTCCTCGAAGACCGCCCGCTCGTTGCCGGTCAGGGCGTGCTCGGTCGTCGACACCGGGAAGGCCCACCAGTGGTCGAACTTGGGCGCGATCCGGTCCTCGAGGCGGAACTCCTTGCGGTTGAGGAGCTTCCGGTAGTCGATGCGGCCGTCCTCGCCGGTCCGGATCTGCGCGGTCCGGGCCAGCTTGTCGGCGGGAGCGACGCGCCGCAGGTTCCGCTCGAACATCTCGACCGGCGCGTCGGGAGCGTGCTCGAGGACGCGCTCCTTCCACCGCCCCAGGTCGGGGGTGCCGGTGGACTCGCCGACGAAGTTCCGCTTGAGCAGCGGGAAGCCCTGCGCCAGGAGGTCGAAGTAGTCGCTGGAGTACAGCGGGTGGAAGGGGTACAGGTCGGGGATGAAGGTGTCGAAGTCGAAGCCCGCGTCGATGAGGTAGTCGCTGAGCCCGATCTCGTACTTCAAGATGACGAGGTCCTTGAAGGCCTGCTTGACCACGGCCCCGAGCCGCCGGCGGAAGCCGGGGTCGGTGAACACCGGCCGCCGGAAGGCGAGCAGGTAGGAGCTCAGGTGGATCCGGTAGTGCGGGTTCCACTCCTCGACGGGCGTGTGGAGGCGCTTGGCCTCCGCGAGCGGGATGGGTCGGGTGTGTCCCTCGCCGCGGGAGAAGTCCATCTTGGTGGCCTGCATGCCCCACCAGTCGGCCGGCCGACGGTCCATCCGGGCGAAGGTCTCGTCGAGGCTGCGCAGCAGGTAGCAGCTGTCGTTGGCGAACAGGAGCTCGTCGTACTGCTCGATGGTCTCCCAGCCGACCAGCTCGGTGGCGAGCATGGAGTACGACCCGAAGTCGTAGCGGGCGTGCGGGATCGCCCACGCGGCCACGGTCACGTCGGCGAGCTTGTCGAGCTCGGCGCGGGGCATCACGCCGTCGGCGAGGTAGTAGACGTCGGCGTGGCGGCTCAGCTCGCGCAGGTAGTGCAGGACGTAGTCGTCGATGACGCCGTCCGCGTCGTAGGCGGCGTACAGGCAGATCCGCCGGGCGCCCTCCGCGAGCGCGGCGGAGTCGTGCCGCTCCGGCGTGGGCGGCGGCGTGGTGGCGTTGCCGGCGTGGCGGCCCACCAGGACGTGGAACAGCAGCGGGTCGATGTCGTCCCGGGTCGGGTCGAGGTACTCGTTCCAGTACCACCACACGTCGAAGTCGGGTCGCGGGTTGCGCAGCCACCGCCAGCCCATCCGGCAGAAGTGCTCGACCGGGTCGAGGGTCTTGTCGCGCAGCACCTTCAGGTCCGCATTGGCCTTGGCGTAGCGCCGGCCCCTCATCGCCCGGGCCGCCCTGATCACGGCGACCTCGCAGGCGAGCAGGGCCTCGGCGTCGGGGGCGTCGAGGGCGTTCGGGGCGTCGGGGCCGTCCGACGGCAGGCCGGAGCGTACGGCGTCGCGCACCAGCGCCGCCGCCGCTCGCCGGTCGTCCCGAGCCAGCGCGTGCCACCGTGCGACGAAGGCGTGCCAGGCGCTCGTGAACTCCTGGGGGTCATCGGCGCGAGCGCAGGTGGTGGACGAGCGGGTTGACGTCGAGGGGGAGCTCGGGGTGCTGGCGGCGGTAGGCGCGGGTGCTGAACCCGGGCCCGGGATCCTTGCCCGCGGCGGCCCCCGGCGCAGGTAGTGGAGGGCGGGGGAGAGCCCCTTGTCCGCCGTCGCCGGGTAGGTCCGGAGATACCACGGCCCGTCGACGAGGCCGGAGCCGTGGATCAGCGCCAGGTCCGCGCGCTCCGACCGGGTGGGGGCGTCGGGACGGACCAGCGGGCGCAGCGGTCCCCACCACCGGGCACGGCGCTCCCGCTGGACCAGGTACGCGTCGAGGACCGTCGACAGCTTGACGAGCTGCTCCTCGGCCCGCGCGCCGCGCGCGATCAGCTCGCGGTCGGCCTCCTGCTGCTTGCGGACGGCCGCCAGCTCGCGCTGGCAGGTGTCGAGGGCCTCCTGGAGCCTGGACGTCTGGTGCTCGCTGTTCGCAGGGATACCCGGCTCCACTGTGTACTGACCTCTTCGTCGCGCTTCCGCCATGCGCTTGCTCCGTCGAATCCGACCCATCGACGCTAGCATCCCCAGCCCGTCGAGCCCCGAACCACCGGCCCGTCGGCGGGCCTGCCGGGTTGGTGCGGTCGGTACCATGAGGAAGCGCCATCCATCGTGAGCCGATCCCTACTCGGAGGAGTCGAAGGTGCTGTTCGTCGCCCTGGCCGTGCTGCTGAGCCTCGTCGTCTCCGCCGTGGTGGCGCTCTACGTCGCCTACCCCCACCGCGGGGAGCGGATGCCGGTCGTCCCGTGGCTGGGCAGCGCCATGGAGCGCGCCGTCGACGCCGCGCCGGTCCTCGAGGACGACGAGCGCGACCTGCTCCGCACACGCTGAGCTCTTCGCACACGCTGAGCCGGCCGGCGCGAGCGCGTCCGCGAGCGCGTCGCTCGCTCCCACCGCGCCCGCTTCCGCGTCCGTGGCGCGGCGTGATGGGATGACCGCATGCAGGAGTGGCTCTACCTCGTCATCGGCCTCGCCGTCCTCGCGGTGCTGGCGGTCGCCGGCTTCGTCACCACGCGGGTACGACGCCCCGGCCACGCGCCCGAGCAGCCCCCCGCCGACGTCACCGGCGTCACCGATGTCATCACGCCGGCGCCGAGCGACACCGTCGAGGCGCCCGCGACCCCGACGACCCCTGTGCCACCGACCGCCGAGGTCGAGGTCGAGGAGCCGGCCGCCCCGGAGCTGGAGCGACCCGAGAAGCCCGCGTCGCGGCTGGTGCGGCTGCGGCAGCGGCTGGCGGGGTCCAACGCGCTGGGCCGGGGACTGCTCGGCCTGCTCAGCCGCGAGCAGCTGGACGAGGACACCTGGGAGGCGATCGAGGACCTGCTGCTCGGCGCCGACATCGGGGTCGCGCCGACGCAGGAGCTCGTCGAGCGGCTGCGCACCCGGCTGCGCGTCGAGGGCGGGCAGGCGCCGGACGCCCGCGCCGTGCTCCGCGAGGAGCTCATCGCCCTGGTCGACCAGGACCTGGACCGCGCGCTGAGGGTGAGCGGCGAGGGCGACGCCCCGGGCGTGGTCCTGGTCGTCGGCGTCAACGGCACCGGCAAGACCACGACCGTCGGGAAGCTGGCCCGGATCCTGGTCGCCGACGACCGTACGGCGCTGCTGGCGGCGGCCGACACCTTCCGGGCGGCCGCGACCGAGCAGCTCGCGACCTGGGGCGAGCGGGTCGGCGTCGAGGTCGTCCGCGGTCCCGAGGGCGGCGACCCGGCGAGCGTGGCGTTCGACGCGGTCAAGGAGGGCGTGGACCGCGGCGTGGACACCGTCGTGGTCGACACCGCCGGCCGGCTGCAGAACAAGCAGGGCCTGATGGACGAGCTCGGCAAGGTCAAGCGGGTCATCGAGAAGCAGGCGCCCGTCACCGAGGTGCTGCTGGTCCTGGACGCCACCACCGGCCAGAACGGCCTGATCCAGGCCAAGGTGTTCTCCGAGGTCGTCGACGTCACCGGCATCGTGCTCACCAAGCTCGACGGCTCGGCGAAGGGCGGGATCGTGGTCGCGGTGCAGCGGCAGCTCGGCGTACCCGTCAAGCTGGTCGGCCTCGGCGAGGGCCCCGACGACCTCGCGCCGTTCGACCCGGCGGCCTTCGTCGACGCGCTCCTGGGCTGACCCGCGGCGCCGGAGGGGAGTTCACGGCGCCGTAACCGGGCGGGCGCACCCGTTACCTGCCTGAAACATGGCGTCGCCTGCCGCGAAATCTCGTCCGACGAGGGTTCGGGTGTGGAAAACGGCTACTACACCTGGATGTTGGTGTCGGCCTCGCTCGTCCTCTTGATGACCGCCCCTGGCCTGGCGCTCTTCTACGGCGGCATGAGCCGGACCAAGTCGGTGCTCAACATGATGATGATGTCCTTCAGCGCCCTCGGGGTGGTGGGCATCGTGTACGCGCTGTGGGGGTGGTCGATGTCCTACAGCTCGGGCACCGCCACCGCGGACGGCGCGACGGGCGCGGAGATCGGCAAGCTCTTCGCCAACCCGTTCACGCAGTTCGGACTCGAGAGCACCGACCCCGAGAACTACGTCTTCGTCGCCTTCCAGCTGACCTTCGCGGTGATCACCGCCGCGCTGATCAGCGGCGCGGTGGCGGACCGGATGAAGTTCTCCGCCTGGCTGGTCTTCCTGCCGATCTGGGTGACGCTGTCGTACTTCCCGCTGGCGCACATGGTCTGGGGCGGCGGCCTGCTCAGCGACGTCGAGAACGGCCTGGCCGACCTGCTGTTCGCCGGCGACGGCGCGGCCGCGGTGGCACCGATCGACTACGCCGGCGGCACGGTCGTCCACATCAACGCCGGTGTCGCGGGCCTGGTCCTCGCGCTGCTCCTCGGCAAGCGGCTCGGCTTCGGCAAGGAGCCGATGAAGCCGCACAACCTGACCCTGACGATGATCGGCGCCGGGCTGCTGTGGTTCGGCTGGTTCGGCTTCAACGTCGGCTCGATCGTCAACCTCGACGACTACACGACCGAGACCGGCCTGGTCTGGCTCAACACCACGCTCGCCACCTGCGCGGCGATGATGGGCTGGCTGCTGGTGGAGAAGCTCCGCGACGGCCACGCGACCTCCCTCGGCGCCGCCTCCGGCGTCGTGGCCGGCCTGGTCGCGATCACCCCGTCCTGCGGCAACCTCGTGCCCTGGAGCGCGATCGTGCTCGGCCTGGTCGCGGGCGGCGTGTGCGCGCTCGCCGTCGGCCTGAAGTACCGGTTCGGGTACGACGACTCGCTCGACGTCGTCGGCGTGCACCTCGTCGGCGGCCTGATCGGCACCATCGGCGTCGGCTTCCTCGCCTCCGACAGCGGCGGCCTGCTCACCGGCGGCGGCCCGCGCCAGCTGGTCGTGCAGGTCGTGGTCGCCCTCTTCGCCATGGTCTGGTCCGCGGCCGCCACCCTGATCGCCGCACTGCTGGTCAAGGCCGTCGTGGGCCTGCGGATCCAGGAGGAGGACGAGGTCGAGGGGATCGACTTCGTCGAGCACGGCGAGGCGGCCTACGATCTCACCACCGGCGGCGGCGCCGCCCGGCGTACCTCGCTCCTGAGCACGTCCACCCCTTCGGAGGTAAGCGCATGAAGCTGGTCACCGCGGTCATCAAGCCGCACAAGTGGGAGGACGTCCGGGAGGCGCTGGAGGCGTTCGGCGTCACCGGGATGACGGTCAGCGAGGTCAGCGGCTACGGCCGGCAGAAGGGCCACACCGAGGTCTACCGCGGCGCGGAGTACGACATCGCGCTGGTGCCCAAGATCCGGATCGAGATCGTCGTCGACGACGCCGACGCGACCGACATCGTCGGGATCATCACCAAGACCGCCCACACCGGCCGGATCGGCGACGGCAAGGTCTGGGTGAGCCCCATCGAGTCCGTCGTCCGCGTGCGGACCGGCGACACGGACGCGGCCGCTCTCTGACCGCGAGCGAGCGAGCGGCCCGGACCGAGGCCGCCGACACCCTCTGCATCAGCGCGTACGACTCCGCGGCCGGTCCCGACTCCGGGGTGGCCCTGGTCGCGGTGGGCGGCTACGGTCGCGGTGAGCTCGCGCCGTACTCCGACCTCGACGTGGTGCTCGTGGCCGACGAGGGCGTCGACGAGGAGCGGTGGACCGCGCTGGCGGGCCAGGTGTGGTACCCGCTGTGGGACTCCGGCGCGCGGCTGGACCACGCCGTCCGCACCCTGCCGGAGATGCTCACCGCCGCGGAGGGCGACGTGCGGGTCGCCTCGGGGCTGCTCGACGTCCGCCACGTCGCGGGCGACCACAGCGTCGCGCTGCGGCTGCGGACCACGACCCTGACGCAGTGGCGCCGGCAGGCCCGCGAGCGGCTGCCCGAGCTGCACGAGCTGGTCCGCAGCCGGCACCGGCTGGTCGGTGAGCTCGCGCACCTCTCGCTGCCCGACCTGAAGGAGGCCGAGGGCGGCCTGCGCGACGCCACCGTGCTCAAGAGCCTCACCGCGACCTGGCTGGTCGACGTCCCGGCCGCCGACCTGGAGCGCTGCCGACAGCAGCTGCTCGACGTCCGGGACGTGCTCCACGCCGCGGCCGGACGCGCGACCGACCGGATCGCCCCCGAGCACTGGGCTCCGCTGGCCGAGGGCCTGGGCCTGCCGGACGAGACGGCGGCGCAGCGGTACGTCCGCGAGCTCGGGCGCCGGGTCACCCACCTCTCGCGGCTGGCCTGGCGGCGTACCGAGGACGCGCTGCGGCGCACCCCGGCGGCGCGCCCCCGGCGTCCGGAGCTGGAGCGGGTCGCACCCGGCATCGCGCTCTCCCGCGGCGAGATCGTGCTGGAGCGGACCGCCAAGCCGGCCGGTGACCCGGTGCTGCTGCTGCGCGCCGCTGCCGAGGCGGCGGTGCGCGACCTCGTCCTCGCGCCGCCGACCGCGGCCCGGCTGGTGCGCGAGTGCCCGCCGCTGCCCGACCCCTGGCCGGACGAGGCGCGCCGGCAGCTGGTCCGGCTGCTCGCCGCCGGGCCCGGCCTGCTGCCCGTGTGGGAGACGCTGGAGGAGACCGGCGCGCTGGCGCGGATCCTCCCCGAATGGGAGCGGATCCGGCTGCTGCCGCACGCCTCGGCCATCCACCGCTTCACGGTCGACCGGCACGTCGTGGAGACCTGCGTCGAGGCGTCCACGCTGATCCGGGACGTCTCCCGTCCCGACGTGCTGGTCGTGGCGGCGCTGCTGCACGACATCGGCAAGGGCGAGCTGACCGAGCACAGCGTCGCGGGCGCGCCGATCGCCCGGGCGATCGCCACCCGGATGGGCTTCGGGCCCGCCGAGGTCGATCTGATCGGCGGACTCGTGCGCTGGCACCTGCTGCTCGCCGGCGTCGCCACCACCCGCGACCCCGACGATCCCGCCACCATCGACGCGCTCCTCGAGCACGTCGACAGCCTCGACGCGCTGGCGCTGCTCACCGCGCTCACCGAGGCCGACGCGAAGGCCGCCTCGGCCAAGGCGTGGTCGTCGTGGCGGGCCGGGCTCGTCCTCGACCTCTCCCGGCGCGCCCGCGCGGCCCTGGAGCGGGGGAGCGTGCCGCCGGCGTTCAGCGTCGACGAGATCCCCGTCCCACCCGGTGTCGCCGACGGCGAGGTGTCGGTCGTCGTCGAGCCGGTGGCCGACGGCTCCCGGGTCACGGTCGTCGCCCTCGACCGGGTCGGGCTGCTCGCCGACGTCGCCGCCGTGTTCGCGCTGCGCCGGGTCACGGTGCGCGCGGCGCGGCTGTGGGCGCAGGGGGAGTACGCCGTCTCGGTCTGGGACGTCGCCGACGGCGGCCTCGACCCCGGGGCAGTGCGCGACCAGCTGGACGCGATCACCTCGCGCCGGGTCGACCCCGCCGCCCGGCTCGCCCCGCGGCACCGGCCGGGCGACCTCGACCCGGCGGTCGTCGTGCGCCCGGAGGCGAGCGACCACGCGACCGTGATCGAGGTGCGGGCGGCCGACCGGCTCGGCGTCGTCCACCTGGTCAGCGCGGCCCTCGCCGCCCTCGACATGACCGTCCGCTCCGCCCACATCTCCACGCTGGGCCCCCAGGCGGTGGACGTGTTCTACGTGCAGGAGTCCGCGGCCGGCGCACTGTCGGACACCCGGGCCGCCGAGGCCGCCCACGCCGTACGGGAGGCGATCTCCCAGGCTCCGGATCGATGATCGCCCGCCAGCGGCGCCGGAGTGGCGTGCCTCATCCGCCGATCTCGAACACGACGTAGTCGCCCGACCGGAACCGAAGCTCGGCGAGCTCGCGCAGTCGGCCGACCCTCGACTCGTAGCGCCTGTCGACCAGCATCCACCGGACGCCGCGCTCCTGCAGGGCCGCGATCGACTCCGCGGAGGGCTGGGCGAAGGCCCGGTCGTTGATCGCGAGCAGCTCGTCGTCCCAGAACGGCAGGAACGACGAGTTGTTGATCGCGGTGGACTCCAGCCCGACGATCTCGGGCGGGATGTAGGCCCAACCCTCGACGAGGACATGGCGCTCGGTGTAGGCCGACATCCAGAAGTTGCGCCGGTCGCAGTTCGGCTCCGGTCCTCGGAGGCAGTGCGCGTTGGTCGCGACCAGGTCGTCGGGGTCGGAGTGGTCGCGGATGTAGCGCGCCGCGACGATGCCGCCGTTGGCGATCATGGTGTCCGCCGCACGAGGCTCGGGCCAGTCGCCGAGCTGCCCGACCACGCCGCCGGCGCGGACGAAGCCCGCTCCCAGGATCGTGAAGACCACGAGCGCGGCGACCGGGCCGCGGGACCACCCGCGGCGGTGGGCGACGAGAGCCATGACGAGGGCGGCGACGCCCAGGAGGAGGGCGGCCACCACCTGCGGCAGCACGATGGCCCGGGCGACGGACGACACCACGTCGGCGCCGCCGCTCGGCCCCTGGTCGCCGGTGAGCGCGGCGACCAGCGCCGTCAGCAGCGCACCCAGGACGCCCGCGCCGAGAAGTCCCCACGCCCGGGCGCGCGGCAACCGGTCGCCGAGCATCGCCGAGATCCCGATCGCGCACGTGATGGCCATCGTCGGTGCCGCCCCGCGGATGAAGTAGACCTGCGCGAAGCCCGGGTGGCCGAACGAGAAGCCCGCGCCGATCGCGGCCGCCATGACACCGATCAGCAGCTGGTGCTCGGCCCGCCGCCACCGGCCACCGGGGAGCAGGCCGACGAAGCCGACGACCGACAGCAGCAGCGCGACCACGAAGGTGACGGCGACGATCGCCGTCACCGAGCCGGGCACGACCTCGTCGACGTCGGTCCAGCCGAGAACGCGCGCCATCTGCTCGGCGGTGTCCAGGGGAGCGAACTCCATCGAGCGCGAGTTGCCGCCGTAGAAGACGCGCTGCGCGATGAGGAACACCGCAGCCGACGTGCCGAACAGGGCCAGCGGCACGCGCCACCGCCCGGTGCGCAGCACCAGCTGGACGACCAGCGCGAGGAACAGGCCGGCCACGATGGGGGGCAGCGTCGACGACTTGGCGCCGGAGACGGCGATCATCAGGCCGGCGAGGGGGAGCCACGACCGCCAGCTCAGTCGATCGTCACGCAATGCCTCGAACAGCAGGACGACCAGAGGGATCACCAACGCCGACGCGAACGCGTGGGTCGGGCTCTGGAACGCGATGTCGACGGCGTACACGGGCCACGCGAGCGGAGCGACCGCCGTCGTCCAGCCGAACGCGTCCGGTGCTCCCGACAAGGCGAGCACGCCGGCGGCCAGGACGCCGAGCCACGGCCGCTGGGTGAGCCGGTTGACCGCCGCCGCGGCGCCGAGCACGGTCAGCGACACGAACAATGCGATCGATCCGACCCGGAGCAGCACGATCGGCTCGATGCCGGTGACCGTGCTGGCCGAAGCCACGTGCACGTACGTCAGCCAGTGGTAGAAGAGCGGCACTCCGTCGACCCAGGGGAAGTCGGCCGGGACGTGGTGCTTGAGCTCGCCGGCGAGCGCCAGGTGGAAGGGCTCGTCCACGTACGGCGCCCGCAGCCGGGTCACCGGCTCCGCGGCCCACACGCTCCGGGCGGTCACGACCGCGACGAGCCCGAGCAGTGCGCCCAACGCCCACGTCCACCAGCCGCCGTGGGACGCGTCGCCGTCGTCCGCCTCGCGATCCGGGCCGCGGAGCGTCAGCCGGACGTCGCGGCCCCGCGTCGCCGCGAGGTACGCGATCGCGCCCGCCGGCAGTGCCGCGACCAGCCAGGGGAACCCGATCGCGCGGCCGATCAGGTAGACCGGCAGCTCGGCGGCCAGCCCGACGATGGTGCCCAGGACGAGCATCTCGAACAGGGGACGGCCGGCACCGCCCGCCAGCCGCCACAGCACCGAGCCGGGCAGGGTCAGGAAGACGGCGACGTACGCGACCAGCTTGACGAGGTCGACCGGCCGGACGTCCGAGACGCCGGCGGCGAGCCCCAGGGCGAGGACGAGAACGATCCCTGCGGGCCACACACCGGAACGGGCGATCGACGTCAGGTCGCGTTTCGTCGGTGTCGGCATGGCCCTCGTTCTCTAGGTTCCTCTAGCGGTCCGCACGGCCGGCACCGTGGCGATGAGCCTGTAGTTTGGCGCATCATGACCAACGCGCGCGCACATACTATCTCCGTCGTCGTCCCGGTCTATCGAGGCGCCACCACGCTCCCGTCGGTGGTCGACGAGCTCATCGGGCTCGCCGCAGGCTTCCGCACGCCGGACGGCCACGACGCGGAGATCAGCGAGATCGTGCTGGTCCACGACCACGGACCGGACGAGTCCGACGCCGTGATCCGCGAGCTCGCGGCCACCCACGACGCCGTGCGTCCGGTGTGGCTGAGCCGCAACTTCGGCCAGCACGCCGCGACACTCGCGGGCATGGCGTCGTCGGGAGGCGAGTGGATCGTCACCATGGACGAGGACGGCCAGCACGACCCGGCCGGCATCGGTCCGATGCTCGACACCGCGCTGCGCGAGCACGCCCCGTTGGTCTACGCCGAGCCCACCAACCCGGCGCCGCACGGACCGCTCCGCAACCTCCTGTCCAAGGGGGCGAAGCGGGTGGTGGACTCGTTGCTGGGCGGGCACGACACCCGCCTGTTCCACAGCTTCCGCCTCGTGGCCGGCGAGTACGCCCGCAGCGTGTCGGCATACGCCGCCGCTGGCGTCTACCTCGACGTCGCGCTCGGCTGGGTCGCCGGGCGCGTCGCGACCAGTCCGGTCACGCTGCGCGCCGAGGGCGACCGCCCGTCCGGCTACAACCTGCGCTCGCTCCTCTCGCACTTCTGGCGCATGGTGCTCACCAGCGGCACCCGCCTGCTGCGGGTGGTGAGCCTGGCCGGCGCCGCGCTGGCCCTGGTCGGCGTGGTGTTCGCGATCTACCTCGTCGTCGCCCGTGTCGTCGGGGCGATCGAGGTCGAGGGCTGGACCGCGCTCATGGTGGCCATCCTCCTGTGCACCGGCGCGATCATGATGTCGCTGGGCGTGATCGCCGAGTACCTCGGCGTGGCGGTCAACATGGCCCTCGGGAAGCCGCTCTACGTCATCGTCGGCGACCCTGCGGAGGGCCCGTTGGGACCTCGTCCGACGCAGGCCCGTCGTGACTGAGCGGCCACACGCCCTCGTCGTCGGCGGCGGGGGACTCCTCGGCAGTCACGTCCTGGGAGCGCTGCGCGCCGAGGGGATCCCGGCCGTCGGCGTGCCGGTGCCGTGGAGCCACCACGATGCTGCGCGAGCGGCGCTGCGCCAGTCCTTCGAGGACATCGCGGCGCGGGCCGCGGGCGGGCCGATCGACGTCCTCTGGTGCGCGGGCGCGGGCGTCGTCGCCACGCCCAGGGAGGCGCTGGAGGCCGAGGTCCTGCTCTTCCGCGAGATCCTCGACGACCTCGCCGAGGTCCTGCCGGCGAACAGCGACCTCGCGTTCTTCCTCGCCTCCTCCGCCGGAGGGGTGTACGCCGGCTCGGTGCGCCCGCCGTTCACCGAGGAGACCGTCCCGAAGCCGCTCACGCCGTACGGCGAGGCGAAGCTCGCCATGGAGCACGCGCTGCTCGAGCGACTCGACCACCTGGCAGGGGTGGCGCTCATCGGGCGGCTGGCCAACCTCTACGGGCCGGGCCAGGACCTCAGCAAGCCGCAGGGCCTGATGTCGCGCCTGTGCGTGGTGCACCTGACCGGGGAGCCGCTGGCGGTCCGCGTCTCGCTCGACACGATCCGCGACTACCTCTACGTCGAGGACTGCGCGGACATGGTCGTCGCCGGCCTCGCCGGCCTCAGGGAGCGGGCGGAGACGACCGGCGAGCGATCGGTCGTCAAGGTGATGGCGACCGGTCAGGGCACGACGGTCGCGCAGCTGATCGGCGAGTCGAACCGGATCTTCCACCGCCGGGCGCGGATGAGCGTGATCAGCGGCTCCGCGCATGGCCAGGTCCGGGACCTGCGCCTGAGGAGCGTGGTCTGGCCCGAGCTGCAGCGCCACATCCGGACCCCCCTGCCTGCGGGGTTCCACCGCACAGCGGATGATGTAGCCGGCAAGGTCTTCTCCGGGGCCTTGGTCGAATCGAACCGGAAGGGAGCGCGATGAGTGCCACGCCGCGGGTTGCCGAAGGCGGTTCGCCGTCGATCGAGCAGAGTGGCTACTGGTGGTACCGCGCCCGCTCCGAGCTGCTGCGCGCGGCCCTGGAGCGGTACGTCGGGAGCCCGCGCCGGCTGCTCGACGTCGGCAGCGCGGACGGTCCCAGCGTCGGCTGGCTGCGCGGTCGCGCCGGTCACCACGTGTCGCTCGACCTCGACCCCCGTGGTCTCGCGCCGGGCGGCGTCTGCGGGTCCGCATTGCAGCTGCCGTTCGCCGACCGGGCGTTCGACCTCGTCGCCGCGTTCGACGTCATCGAGCACTGCGAGCCCGAGGCGACGGCGCTCGCCGAGATCGAGCGGGTGCTCACCGTGGGCGGGCGCTTCCTGATGTCGGTGCCGGCCTACCAGTGGGCCTGGACCAGTCACGACGTGTGGAACCACCACCACCGCCGCTACACGCGCAAGCGGGCGACCGCAGCGCTCGAGGCGGCCGGGTTCGCGATCGAGCGCGCCACCTACGCGTTCACCGGCACCTTCCCGATGTTCGCCGCGTCGCGGGTCGTGCAGCGCCTCAAGGAGCGCGGCAGGCCGATCGAGCCGCTCGAGGAGGGTGCCGTGCCGCCGCTCCCGGAGGTCTCGCCCGGCATCGAGAAGGTGCTGATGAAGGCCTCCGCCTGGGACGAGCGGACCCTCGGCAGGCGCGACCTGCCGTTCGGCTCGTCGGTGGTGGTCGCCGCCGTCAAGCGCTGAGAGCGGGTGCGACGGGGGCGTCCCCCGCCGGCATCCCGCGCCGGCCCCTGCTCAGACGGTCGAGGTCATCAGCCACATCGCGGCCGGGACCCGCATGGAGTCCAGGTGGCGACCGTCGACCTTGTCGAACGAGCCGCGCGCGAGCGCCATGAAGCCGTCGGCGTCGCGCACGAACTCGCCGCGGTCGTTGTCCGAGATCCACTTCGAGATCCTGCCCTGGCCGGGGCTGTAGCAGGTGTCGACCGTCACCAGCCGGCCACCCGGGTTGAGCTTCTCGGCGCACAGGCGCATCAGCTCCTGGGCGTGAGCGTCGTCGACGTGGTGAAGGAGGCCGAGCATCAGGACGACGTCGAACTCAGGCAGGCCGGCGGCAGCGTCGGCGTCGAAGATCCCGTGGTGGAAGGACGCGCTCGGGAACCTCCTGCCGGCCCATTCGAGATAGGGCTGGGAGGTGTCGAAGCCGTGGTACGTGATGTCGCTCGGCAGCCGGTCGAGGTAGTAGGCGGGGCCGCAGCCGATGTCGAGGACCGTCTCGCCGGGCTGGATGCCGGCCGCCTCGAGAGCCGCGTAGCGGAGCCGGTCGGCGCCCAGGGCCTTCTGCAGGCCGATGTAGGCGTTGACGTTGGACAGCAGCTTCTTCACGGGTCCTCCGGAGCAGGGTGCGATGGCGTCCGAGTCAATCACGATGGGGGACGGCGGGGATCCATCGGCCTCGGCGGGGCCCCGCGCGGCCGGTCAGCAGCAGCGCGACTGCGGGCTGTGCTCGCGCCGGTCGGCGCGGTGCCGCTCCCAGGCCCGCCGCGTCATCGGCGCGGTGCCGTCGCGGGCGCAGCGCTCGACGTACTCGTCCCAGCGGGCCTCGCCGGTCGCCTCCCGGACGTACCAGCGCAGCCCGCGCCAGACCCGTACCAGCGTGCTCATCGGGAACTCCCGGCCATCCGCGACTCCTCCCACTCGCGTACGGCGGCCTTCTCCTCCGCCGTCGCGAAGAAGTCGGAGGGCGCGACGATCTCCGACGGCACGGCCGGCACCTCGGTGGTCGGGAGGCCGCCGGCCCGCAGGGCGCGGACCCAGACGACGACGGCGTTGGCGACCACCACGATCACCAGGACCGCGAAGGTCAGCTGGAGGATGCCGTTGACCGTCGAGTTCGTGATCACCTGGTCCATCTGGCCGGCGTCCTTCGCGGGGGCGAGGATCTCGCCGGCGTCGCGGGCGTCGCGGTAGCGGTCGGCCTGGGCGAAGTAGCCGATCGCGGGGTTGTCGGAGAAGACCTTCTGCCAGCTCGCGGTCATCGTGGTGACCAGGTCCCACACGAGGGGGACCAGCGGCACCCACACCCAGCGGGCCTTGCCGTGCTTGAGCATCAGCGTCACGCAGAGGCAGAGCGCGATCGCGGCGAGCAGCTGGTTGGAGATGCCGAACAGCGGGAACAGCTGGTTGATCCCGCCCAGGGGATCGGTCACGCCGACGTAGAGCATGTAGCCCCAGGCGGCGACGACCAACGCGCTGGCCGACCAGGCGGCGGGGCGCCACGACGTGTCGGCGTACCGGGGCCAGAGGTTGCCGATCGTGTCCTGCAGCATGAACCGGCCGACCCGGGTGCCGGCGTCGACGGCGGTGAGGATGAACAGCGCCTCGAACATGATCGCGAAGTGGTACCAGAAGGCCGCCAGCCCGCCGCCGAACGCGTCGGTGAAGATCTGGGAGATGCCGACGGCCAGCGTGGGGGCGCCACCGGTCCGGGAGACCAGGGTGGGCTCCTGGACGGCGGCCGCCGCCTGGGTGAGCGTGTCGGGGGAGAGGGTGAAGCCGAGCGTGCCGACGAACTCGGCCGCGCTCGACGCGGTGCCGCCGGTGGCGCCCGCGGGGCTGTTCATCGCGAAGTAGAGGCCCTGGTCGATCACGCAGGCGGCGATCAGCGCGCTGATGGCGACGAAGGACTCCATCAGCATGCCGCCGTACCCGATCATCCGGACGTGGCTCTCCTTGGCGATCATCTTCGGGGTCGTGCCCGACGAGATGAGCGCATGGAAGCCCGACAGCGCACCGCACGCGATCGTGATGAACACGAACGGGAACAGCTTGCCGGCGAACACCGGCCCGTCGCCGTCCATCGCGAAGCTGGTGACGTCGTCGTTGGCCAGGACCGGGCGGGCCAGGACGAGACCCACGGCCAGCAGGAGGATCACGCCGACCTTCATGAACGTCGACAGGTAGTCGCGGGGCGTCAGCAGCATCCAGACCGGCAGCACCGAGGCGACGAAGCCGTAGACGATCAGGCAGATCGTCAGCGTCTCGTGGGACAGGGTGAGGGTGTCGCCGAGGCCGGTGTCGTCGACCCAGCCGCCGACCACGATGGCGGCCAGCAGCAGCGCGACGCCGATCGCGGTGGTCTCCGCGACCCGGCCGGGACGGAGATAGCGCAGGTAGAAGCCCATGAACAGCGCGATCGGGATGGTCAGGCCGATCGAGAACACGCCCCACGGCGACTCGGCGAGCGCGTTGACCACCACCAGCGCGAGCACCGCCAGGATGATGATCATGATCGCGAACACCGCGATCAGCGCGGCGGTGCCGCCGACCGTGCCGATCTCCTCGCGCACCATCTGGCCCAGGCTCTTGCCGTCGCGGCGCATCGAGAAGAACAGCACCATCATGTCCTGCACGGCACCGGCCAGGATCACGCCGACGATGATCCAGATCGTGCCCGGCAGGTAGCCCATCTGCGCCGCCAGCACCGGCCCCACGAGCGGTCCCGCGCCCGCGATCGCCGCGAAGTGGTGACCGAACAGCACTCTCCGGTCGGTGACATCGAAGTCCTGCCCGTTCTCCAGCCGCTCGGCCGGCGTAGCGCGGGCGTCGTCGACCTGCAGCACCCGGTGGGCGATGAACCGGGCGTAGAACCGGTACGCGATCGCGTACGACGCCAGCGCCGCGAACAGGATCCACAGCGCCGACACCTCCTCGCCGCGGGAGAGCGCGAGCACCGTCCAGCAGACCGCTCCGACGACGGCGATCCCGCCCCAGATCGCGATGCCGGCCGGTGTCATCCGGCGGCCGGGGCCACCGGGGCGTCGTACAGGTGTCGTGGTTGCCATCGTGGATCCTCCTCGACCCGGCGGGGTGCCCCCGATGGCACTCCCGACCACCGCGCCGGACGGCTGGCGCCCCGCGCAGTACCCTCGAACGCCCACCGCAGACGTCGGGCCCCGCGGGGTCGACGGTTACGATCGGTCCGAAGACTCCACTTCTACCGACGACTCCCACGAGGACGCAACGCTCTTGTTCGCCACACTTTCCGACCGCCTCACCGCGACCTTCAAGAACCTGCGCGGCAAGGGACGGCTCTCCGAGGCCGACATCGACGCGACCGCCCGCGAGATCCGGATCGCCCTGCTCGAGGCCGACGTCGCTCTGCCGGTCGTCAAGGAGTTCGTCGCGGCGGTCAAGGAGCGCGCCCGCGGCGAGGAGGTCAGCCAGGCGCTGAACCCCGCCCAGCAGGTCGTCAAGATCGTCAACGACGAGCTCGTCGCGATCCTCGGTGGCGAGACCCGGCGGCTGCGCTACGCCAAGTCCGGCCCGACCGTGATCATGCTCGCCGGCCTCCAGGGTGCCGGCAAGACCACGCTCGCGGCCAAGCTCGCGCTCTGGCTCAAGGAGCAGGGCAAGACCCCGATGCTGGTGGCCTGCGACCTGCAGCGCCCGAACGCCGTCCAGCAGCTGCAGGTCAACGGCGAGAAGGTCGGCGTCCCGGTCTACGCGCCCGAGCCCGGCAACGGCGTCGGCGACCCGGTCTCGGTCGCCAAGGAGTCCCTCGAGGAGGCCAGGCGGAAGCTCCACGACGTCGTCATCGTCGACACCGCGGGCCGCCTCGGCGTGGACGCGGAGATGATGGCCCAGGCCGCGGGGATCCGCGACGCCGTCCAGCCCGACGAGGTGCTCTTCGTCGTCGACGCGATGATCGGCCAGGACGCGCTGACCACCGCGCAGGCCTTCCTCGACGGCGTCGGGTACGACGGCGTGGTCCTCACCAAGCTCGACGGCGACGCCCGCGGCGGTGCCGCCCTGTCGATCCGCCAGGTCACCGGCAAGCCGGTCATGTTCGCCTCCTCGGGCGAGAAGATGACCGACTTCGACGTCTTCCACCCCGACCGGATGGCCTCGCGCATCCTGGACATGGGCGACGTGCTCACCCTGATCGAGCAGGCCGAGAAGGCCTTCGACCAGGAGGAGGCGCTCAAGGCCGCGGAGAAGCTCACCCAGGGCGACTTCACCCTCGACGACTTCCTGTCGCAGATGCAGCAGCTGAAGAAGCTCGGCTCGATGCAGAAGATCCTCGGGATGCTGCCCGGCATGGGCCAGATCCGCGAGCAGTTGGAGAACTTCGACGAGCGCGAGATCGACCGGGTCGAGGCCCTCATCCGCTCGATGACCCCCGCCGAGCGGGCCGACCCCAAGCTCATCGACGGCTCGCGCCGCGCCCGCATCGCCAAGGGCTCCGGCCGCACCGTCGCGGACGTCAACAACCTCGTCGACCGCTTCTTCGAGGCGCGCAAGATGATGATGCAGATGGCGCGCGGCGGCGGGGTGCCCGGCATGCCGGGGATGCCGGGGATGCCCGGCATGGGCGGTCCGGGCGGCGGCAAGCGGGTCAGCGCCAAGCAGAAGGCCAAGCAGGCCAAGGGCAAGGGCGCCCGCCGCTCCGGCAACCCGGCCAAGGCGGCCCAGGAGGCCGCCGCCGCGAAGAAGAAGGCCGCGGAGGCGAAGCCGAACCCGTTCGGCATCGGCCAGGACATCGACTACGAGGCGGCCGCCGAGAACCTGCAGCTGCCGAAGGACTTCTCCAAGTTCCTGAAGTGAGCACGCTCATCGTCGACGGCGCGAACGTCGTCGGCGCGCGCCCCGACGGCTGGTGGAAGGACCGCGCCGGGGCCGCGGCCCGCCTGCACGAGCGGCTCCTCGTCGCCGACATCGAGTACGACGTCGTCGTACTCGTGCTGGAGGGGCAGGCCAAGGGCGGCGTGCGTGCCGGCAAGGACGCGCACGTGCGCACCGTGCACGCCCCGAAGGACGGCGACGCGACGATCGTCGCCGAGGCCCGCAAGGCGGCCGAGAAGGGCGACCGGGTCGTCGTCGTGACGGCGGACCGGGCGCTCGACGCCCGCGTGCACGGCGTCGGCGCGACCACGCTGTCGCCGACCTGGCTGCTGTCGCGGCTGTGACACCGGTAGCGTCGGCCGGGTGAGTGCGCTGCGGTTCTCCGGTCCGGTCCTGCCCGACGGCGAGATCCGGGAGGTGTACGTCATCGACGGGCGGATCACCTACGAGCGCCCGGCCGGCGCCGAGACCGCCGGCGAGGGCTGGATCGTCCCCGGGCTGGTCGACGCCCACAACCACCTCGGGCTCGAGGACGGGGGAGCGGTCGACGACGCCGAGATCGAGCGGACGGCGATCGCCGACCGCGACAACGGCGTGCTCCTCACCCGCGACTGCGGCTCGCCCGCCGACACCCGCTGGGTGCAGGACCGCGAGGACCTGCCGCGGCTGATCCGCTGCGGCCGCCACGTCGCCCGCACCCGCCGCTACCTGCGCGGCTACGGCGTCGAGGTCGAGCCCGACGACCTGGTCGACACGGTCGCCGAGCAGGCGCAGGACGGCGACGGCTGGGTCAAGCTCGTCGGCGACTGGATCTCCCGCGAGGAGGGCGACCTCGCGCCGTCCTTCCCCGCCGACGCCGTCACCGCCGCCATCGACGTCGCGCACGCCAACGGCGCCAAGGTGACCGCCCACTGCTTCGGCGAGGCCTCCCTCGGGCCGCTCCTGGACGCCGGGATCGACTGCATCGAGCACGGCACCGGGCTCACCGCCGACCACCTGGCGCAGATGGTCGCGAACGGGGTCGCGCTGGTGCCGACGGTGCTGCAGACCGGCAAGTTCCCCGGGTTCGTCGACGCCGCCCGCGACAAGTTCCCGGCGTACAGCGCGACCATGGAGACGCTGTACGCCACCCGCCGCGAGGTCCTGATGAGCGCGTACGACGCCGGCGTGGCCCTGTTCGTCGGCAGCGACGGCGGCGGCTCGACCCGCCACGGCGTCCTGCACGAGGAGATCCACGCCATGGTGGAGATGGGGCTGCCGGCCGAGTACGTGCTCGGTGCGGCGTCGTGGCGGGGCCGGGCCTGGCTGGGCTGGAACCCCGGCCTCGACGAGGGCGACCCGGCCGACTTCGTGGTCTACCCCCGCAACCCCGTCGAGGACCTGTCGGTGCTCGTCGAGCCGTCGCGGGTGGTGCTGCGGGGCAGGGTGGTGGCCTGATTTCTTCCCGGCCGGGCCCTCGTGGCAGACTTGGCGGCTGAGTTCTGTGCCCTCCGGACCCTCTCAACCGGTGGGCGCGGCGCCCATCGAGCCCGGGCCCCGGTGTTCCCCACCTGGCCGTCCAGGCTCACCCACCATAGATTCCGAAAGCGAGACACCACGAACGTGGCCGTCAAGATCCGTCTGAAGCGCCTGGGCAAGGTCCGGGTCCCGCAGTACCGCATCGTCATCGTCGACTCGCGCAAGAAGCGCGACGGCGCGGTGATCGAGGAGATCGGCAAGTACCACCCCAAGGAGGACCCGTCGTACATCGACGTCGTCTCCGAGCGGGCGCAGTACTGGCTGGGTGTCGGCGCGCAGCCGACCGAGGCCGTCGAGACGATCCTCAAGATCACGGGTGACTGGCAGAAGTTCAAGGGCATCGACGGCGCCGAGGGCACCCTCAAGGTCAAGGAGCCCAAGCGCGACAAGCTCGAGATCTTCAACGAGGCCCTCAAGGAGTCCGCCAACGAGCCCAAGGGCGCCGCGGTGACCAAGAAGGCCGACAAGAAGACCGAGAAGAAGGCCGACAAGGTCGACGCGGACAACGCGAAGGCCGAGGTCGAGGAGATGGTCGAGAACCTCGCCGCCGAGGAGCAGGCCGCCGACGTCGCGGCCCTCGCCGACGCGCCCGAGGCCCCGGCCGAGGAGGCCTGACGCCGTGCTCGCCGACGCGCTGGAGCACCTCGTCCGTGGGGTGGTCGACCACCCCGACGACGTGGTCGTGCGCGACAAGCAGCTGCGCCGCGGCTCCGTGCTCGAGGTCCGGGTGCACCCCGACGACCTCGGCAAGGTGATCGGCCGGAGCGGTCGTACGGCGACGGCGTTCCGCACCGTCATCTCCGCGATCGCCGGCAACGGCGGCACCCGGGTCGACTTCGTCGACACCGACCGCCGCTGACGCAGCAGACGACGACACGAACGGGCGCCTCCCGCCGGGGAGGCGCCCGTTCGTCGTTGCCGCCCGGACCCCCTAACCTCTGACCCGTGGAGAGCATCGAGGTCGTCGTCGGCCGGATCGGGAAGCCGCACGGCATCCGGGGCGAGGTGACGGTCGACGTCCGCACGGACGAGCCCGAGCGCCGGTACGCCGACGGAGCGGTCCTCCACGTCGAGGCCCCCGCGGCTCGGCGTTCTCCCCCCGGACGCTCACCGTGACCCGCACCCGCTGGCACCAGGGGGTGCTCCTGGCGAGCTTCGCCGAGCTGCCCGACCGCACCGCGGCGGAGTCGGCGCGGGGCGTGGTGCTGCGGGCCGTCGTCCCCGCCGACGAGACGCCGGAGGACCCCGAGGAGTTCTACGACCACCAGCTGGTCGGCCTGGCGGCGTACGACGTCGACGGAACCCCCCTCGGCGAGGTCGCCGGCCTCGTCCACGGAGCCCAGGACCTGCTGCGCATCACGACCCCGGACCGCCGCGAGGCGCTGGTCCCGTTCGTCGCCGCGCTCGTCCCCGAGGTCGACCTGGCCGGCGGCCGGGTCGTCATCGCCGACCGCCCCGGCCTGGTCACCCCGTTCCCCGACGACGAGGACCGGGAGCAGGCGTGAGGCTCGACTACGTCTCGATCTTCCCGGACTTCTTCTCGCCCCTCGAGCTCTCCCTGCCCGGGAAGGCCGCCGCCAAGGGGCTCGTCGACGTCCACGTCCACGACCTGCGCGGCTACACCCACGACCGGCACCGCACCGTCGACGACACCCCGTACGGCGGTGGCGCGGGCATGGTGATGAAGCCGGAGCCGTGGGGCGAGGCCTTCGACGACCTCCTCGCGCCCACGACGACCGTCGTCTTCACCACGCCCTCCGGCGAGCCCTTCGACCAGCGCCTCGCGGCGGAGCTCGCGACCCGTGAGCACCTCGTCTTCGCCTGCGGCCGCTACGAGGGCATCGACCAGCGGGTCGTCGACCACGCCCGCGAGCGGGCCGAGGTCCGCGAGATCAGCCTCGGCGACTACGTCCTCAACGGGGGAGAGGTCGCCGCGCTGGCGATCACCGAGGCGGTCGTCCGGCTGCTCCCCGGCTTCATGGGCAATGCGGAGTCGCTGGCCGAGGAGTCGCACGCCGACGGCGGCCTGCTCGAGTACCCCGTCTACACCAAGCCCCCCGAGTGGCGCGGCCACGAGGTCCCCGCCGTGCTCCGCTCCGGCGACCACGCCCGGGTCGCGGCCTGGCGCCACGAGCAGGCGGTACGACGGACCGCGGAGCGCCGTCCCGACCTGCTCACCCCGTCCGTGCTGGACGACGGCACGCCCATCGTCCGCGCCACCCCCGGCGACGCCGGCGAGCTGCTGACGCTGCAGCGGGCCTGCTGGGTGCAGGAGGCGCTGGCCAACGACATGCTCGACATCCCCGCGCTGCACGAGTCCCTCGACGACGTCCGCGCCTGGCTGCGGGAGTGGGACACCTGGGTGGTCCGCCGGGCGGGTCGCCTGGTCGGCGCGGTCCGCGGCCGGCTGGAGGGCGACCACAGCTGGGACATCGGCCGGGTCATGGTCGCCCCGACCTGCAGGGCAGCGGGCTCGGCCGGGTCCTGCTGGAGCACATCCAGGCCGTCGCGCCGCCCCAGGCGACGTCGTACGTCCTGTTCACCGGGGCGGCCAGCGCGCGCAACCAGCGGATGTACCGGAAGGCGGGCTTCCGGCTGCGCCCCGACCTCCCGTCGCCCCCGGGCGCGGTGGTGCTCACCAAGCGTCGCGTCACATGAACGACACAGAGAAGGCTCGTCTGTAACAAGCCTGCAACCTTCCTCGGACGCCGGTGAAACGACCCGTCGAGAGGCTCTCGTCGGACGTGGACAGCAGCGCCGCTGCGCCACGCACGACTCCCGAGAAGGCAAGAGGTTCGTTTATGTCCGACGTACTCGCGTGGCAGCTCATCTGTGCTGCCTTCGTTCTGTTCATGACGCCCGGTCTGGCGTTCTTCTACGGCGGCCTGGTCAAGCAGAAGTCCGTCGTGTCCATGATGATGCTGAGCTTCGGCTCGATCGCCGTCGTCACGCTGCTGTACGTCCTCATCGGCGGCACGGGCATCGCGGGCAACGGCACGAGCGGCGGCAGCAAGCTGTTCGGCAACCCGTTCGAGGACTTCGGCATGTCCGACCTGATGTCGGGCGTCGGCGGCGGTGACGCGGAGAACGTCTTCGGCGGCCACGCCTTCCTCGTCGCGTTCTGCATCATCACCGTCGCGCTGGTGTCCGGTGCGGTCGCCGACCGGGCCCGGTTCTGGCCCTGGATGCTCTTCGCCGCGCTCTTCACCACCTTCGTCGTGTTCCCGTCGTTCCGCTGGATCTGGGGCTTCGACGCCGACGGCGCGTACGGCTGGCTCGCCACCGACGTCTGGGGCCTCGGCCAGGGCGCGCTCGACTGGGCCGGCGGCACCGTGATCCACCAGTCGGCCGGTGCGGCCGCTCTCGCCCTCGCGCTGGTCCTCGGCAAGCGCAAGGTCGGCTTCTCCAAGGAGGAGACCGTGGCCCACAACGTCCCGCTGGTGCTCATCGGTGCGGCGATCCTGTGGTTCGGCTGGTACGGCTTCAACACCGGCGTGTTCGGTGCCGACGAGGGCCAGACCTCGCTCATCTTCCTCAACACCCTGGTCGCCCCGGCCGCCGCGCTGCTCGGCTGGATCGCCGTGGAGGCGCTCAAGGACGGCAAGGCCACCGCGGTCGGCGCCGCCTCGGGCATCGTCACCGGCCTGGTCGCGATCACCCCGGCCTGTGCCTTCCTGACGCCGGTGTGGGCCATGGTCCTCGGCCTGGTGTCCGGCGCGATCTGCGCCTTCGCGGTCGACCTGAAGTTCAAGCTCGGCTTCGACGACACCCTCGACGTGGTGGGCATCCACCTCGTCGCCGGCTTCGTCGGCTGCCTGTGGGTCGGCATCTTCGGCGCCGAGGCGCTCACCGGCGGCAGCCTGGTCTTCGGTGGGGAGATCAAGCTGTTCCTGGCCCAGCTGCTCTCCTCGATCACCGTGATCGCGTTCTCGTTCATCGTCACCTTCGTGTTCGCCACGGCGATCGAGAAGACGATCGGCTTCCGCGCCAAGGAGGAGGACGAGATCGCCGGCATCGACCTGGTCCTGCACGGCGAGGGCTACGCGCTCGACTGAGGTCCGTCGTACGACGCGGCAGGCCCGCCCCGGACTCGGCCGGGGCGGGCCTGCCGCCGTCCACTAGGTGTCCCGCATCCGGCGGGACGACTCCTGGATCCGCGTGCTCAGGTCGGCCACCTCGTCGAGGACGGCGCCGGCCAGCCACACGGGCGCCCGGCGGGAGCGCGGGGCCCGGCGCAGCACGCCGGCGGCCATCAGCTGCTCGATCGCCGCCGCCGCCTCGTCCTGCGGTACGCCGATCCGCTCGGCCACCAGCGCGGCGTTGACGATCGGCTCCTCGGTCAGCAGGTCGAGCGTGCGGTGGAGCGCGGTGCCGGGCCGGGAGCCTCCCACCGCCGAGCCCCATCCCTCACGGATCTCGTGCAGCCGGGTCGCCGTCACCCAGGACTCGGCCGTCGCGATCCGCACCGCGGAGGCGAGCATCGCGACCATGGTGCGGGCCGTGCCGTCGCGATAGTCGACGAGCGCCGCGAAGTACCGCTCCCGGTGCGCCACCAGCGCGGACGCGATGGGCACGGTCAGGTGCCGGGCGGCCCGCCGGCGACGCAGCACCGCGTGGATCAGGGTGCGCCCGATCCGGCCGTTGCCGTCGATGAACGGATGGATCGACTCGAACTGCGCGTGCACGACCGCCGCCTGGACCACGGGCGGCACGTCGTCGCGGTTCGCATAGGCGAACAGGTCGTCGAGGTAGCCGGGCACGGTCTCCGGCGGCGGCGGGACGTGGAGCGCCCCGAGCGGCGACCAGTCGCTGCCGCCGACCCAGTTCTGCGTCGTACGGAACCGGCCGGCGCGATGCGCCTCGGACGGGACCCGGTGGAAGAGGTCGTGGTGGGCCCGCAGGATCGCCTCCGGGCGGATCGCCCGGCTGGTGTCCGCGTCGCGGATCATCCGGGTGAGCGCGGCGGTGGCCGACGCCATGGAGGTGGCCGAGGCGTTCGCGCCGACCCCGAGCAGGGCGCGGCCGTAGTCGGCGAGGCTGGCGTCGACGTTCTCGATCTTCGAGGAGTCGATGGCCTCGGTGCGCAGCTGGAGGTGGTTGAGCGCGCGCAGGGTCCGGCCGTGCACGAGGTCGAGGTGGCTCAGGTCGCCGGCCGAGGCGGACGTCATGGCGCTCAGCGACCGGTCCATGGGCAGGTCGAGATCGCGGACGTACGGCGGCAGGGCGATCTCGATCTCGCGCAGCCGGCGGTCCTCCCGCGGCCCGCGGGGCACCCGCTGCTGCCAGGCCCGCGCCTCGCGGGTGTGCGGTGCCCAGTCCATGGCGCCATCCTCGCAGCCGGAGGCTACCGGGAGATTTCGTGCAGCCCGGTGTCGTGTGGGAAGATCACTGGTCGGTGTCGCGGACGCTTCTGCCACAGGGGAACCGCCGACCGTGACACCGATCCGATTCCACCCACTGTTCCGCGGCTGACCTGTGCGCACTCGCGAGGAGAACCATCATGAGCAACCCGAGCCCCGCCCTGGTCACCGACCTCGGCAACGCCGCCAAGCGCGACGACGTCCCCGACTTCCGCGCCGGCGACACCGTCAAGGTCCACGTCAAGGTCATCGAGGGCAGCCGCTCCCGCGTCCAGGTCTTCCAGGGCGTCGTGATCCGCGTCCACGGCTCCGGCGTCGGCCGGACCTTCACCGTCCGCAAGGTGTCCTTCGGCGTCGGTGTCGAGCGGACCTTCCCGCTCCACTCGCCGATCTTCGAGAAGATCGAGGTCGTGACCCGCGGCGACGTCCGCCGGGCGAAGCTCTACTACCTGCGCAACCTGCGCGGCAAGGCCGCCAAGATCAAGGAGCGCCGCGAGGCGTGAGCCTGGGGACTGGGCGCGACTCGATCGGCGGAGCGAAGCGACGCCCGATGCCGCCCAGTCGCGAGGTCCGACCTCCGCACCCACGCTTCCACGAAGGCCCGACCGTTCCGGTCGGGCCTTCGTGCGTCTCGGCTGGGCGGCCCTCCTAGACTCCTTCCTCGTGACGACCGACGACACCGCCCCGGACTCCGCCGCCGAGGTCCCCGACCCCGAGGCGAGCGAGGGAGCGGACTCCCGGTCCTCCTCCGCGAAGCGGAAGCACCTGCCGGTCTGGCAGGAGAGCATCCTGCTGCTCGCGGTGGCGCTGGGCCTGGCGATCGTCATCAAGGCGCTGTTCGTGCAGGCGTTCTACATCCCGTCGGAGTCCATGGAGCCGGGCCTGGTCAAGAACGACCGGATCCTGGTCCAGAAGGTCTCCTACTGGTTCGGTCGTACGCCGCAGCGCGGCGACGTGGTCGTCTTCGAGGACCCCGGCCAGTGGCTGGGCCCCGCCGACAGCGAGGGCCCGACCGGCTTCGCCAGCCTGCTCTCCAAGGTCGGCCTGTACCCCACCGGCGGCCACCTCGTGAAGCGCGTCATCGGCACCGAGGGCGACGTCGTCGAGTGCTGCGACGAGCAGGGCCGGATCAAGGTCAACGGCAGGGCGATCGACGAGTCGGCGTACCTCGGGCCCGATCCCGGCAAGTGCAACGCCGAGATCAGCGACTGGATCAGCGAGCGCGACACCGCGCTCTCGAGGCCCTGCAGCTGGACGATCGGGCCGATCCCCAAGGGCAAGCTCCTCGTCCTCGGCGACAACCGCGGACACTCCGCCGACTCCCGCGCCCACCTGTGCAGCCCCGAGGACGACCCCTGCACCGAGAGCCCGTGGGTCGACACCGACCTCGTCGTCGGCAAGGTCTTCACCCTCATCTGGCCCCGCGACCGGTGGCGCTGGATCAGCCGCCCGAGGTCTTCGAGGCCGTTCCCGACAACCCGCCGGCCGACCTGCTGGAGAAGGCGAAGAAGGCCGACGCCGTTCCCGGCACTTAGCCTGGGTCCACGGATCCAGGCTTAGGGGGAGGGCATGTCGACGCTGCCCAGGGGAGCGACGGTCCGGCGCGACGCCGGGATCTACGGCTACGAGCGCGCCCTGCGGCGGCACGGGTTCGAGCCGGTCGCCGGCGTCGACGAGGCCGGCCGCGGCGCGTGCGCGGGTCCGCTGGTCGCCGGGGCGGCCATCCTGCCGGCCGGCAAGGCCGGGATCGTCCCCGGCCTCGCCGACTCCAAGCTGCTCACCCCCGCCGCCCGCGAGCGCTGCTACGACCAGGTCGTGAGGCGGGCCCTCGCCTGGTCCGTCGTGGTCATCCCGCACGACGAGTGCGACCGCCTCGGCATGCACGTCGCCAATGTCGAGGCGCTGCGGCGGGCCGTGGCCAAGCTGGCCCTCCCGCCGTCGTACGTCCTGACCGACGGGTTCCCCGTCGACGGCCTCGGCGTGCCCGGCCTGGCCGTGTGGAAGGGCGACCGGGTCGCGGCCTGCGTCGCCGCCGCCTCGGTGCTCGCCAAGGTCACCCGCGACCGGATCATGCTCGACCTCGACGAGCAGTGGCCGGCGTACGACTTCAAGACCCACAAGGGCTACATCACCGCCACCCACACCGCCGCCCTCGACGAGCACGGCCCGTCGCCGATCCACCGGATGCGGTTCGTGAACGTACGACGCGCGGCCGGGCTGGAGCCGCTTCCTGGCGGCGAGGGCTAGCCGGACGGCGCGAGCGCGTCGCATACCGAGCTCGACGCGCGGTCCTCGCTGCGCTCGGGCCACGGTCTTCCCTCGGTGCGGCTTCGCCGCCGTGCGCCGCGCTACCGCGCTAGGGTGGCCGGGTGAGTGCCGAGGAGCTCGAGAAGTACGAGACCGAGCAGGAGCTGAACCTCTACCGGGAGTACCGCGACGTCGTCGGCATCTTCAAGTACGTCGTCGAGACCGACCGGCGCTTCTACCTCTGCAACTCGGTCGACGTGAAGGCCCGCTCCGAGGGCGGCGACGTGTTCTTCGAGGTCACCATCGCCGACGCCTGGGTGTGGGACATGTACCGTCCCGCCCGGTTCGCGAAGAACGTCAAGGTGCTGACCTTCAAGGACGTCAACGTCGAGGAGCTCGCGACCTCCGACCTCGAGCTGCCCAAGACCTAGCCTGGATCCGGGCTTGGGACCTTCGTCCCCAAAAAGTCCCGATTCCCCTCCGTTCGGGACCTCAGCGGCCGTAGAGCGCCACGAGAGGACTGGGCAACAGCCCTCTCATCGAGCGCGCGCAGGAGGATGCCGTGTGGCCGCGAGCATGGCACAGGAGACGACAAGGGTCGGACGAGCGGGGAGTCGTCATGTTGATGACGGTCCCCCTGCTCGCCGTACTCCTGGTCAGCGGAGCCTTCGCCGTCGACCTCGGGATGCAGCGGGTGGCCCGCGCGGACATGCAGGCGCTCGCCGATGTCGTCGCGCTGGACCTCGCACGCGAGCTCGACGGGCGCACCGTCAACGCCCTCGTGGACGTCCTCGAGGAGAAGAAGGAGCGCTCCCTGGCACGCAACCACGACATGGTCGGCAGTGCGAAGCCCGACCTCGCCGTCACCATGGGGTCCTCTCCGAGACCGGCCAGTTCACCGAGCTGCTCAGCGGCGCACCCACGGCGGTGCGCGTCGTCGCCGGGACCAGGGTGAGCTTCGCCTTCGGCGGCGTCACCGGCGTCGACTCGGGCCGTGCCGAGCGCCGGGCCGTCGCCGTCCTCGACGGAGGCGTTTCCGGCTACTGCTTCAAGGTCGGGTCCTACACCGGCGTGCAGGGGGCGCTCTTCGCCACCCTGGTCAACGGGATCTTCGGGCGCTGGGGCGAGTTCAACTCGATGTTCACGAACTCGACGGTGTCCTACGTCGACTACGCCGCCATGGCGAACGTCAACGTCGACCTGGTCGATCTGGCGCGCCAGCTGGGTCACACGGTCCGCACCCTGAGCGAGTCGACCGTCGACGCCGGCTCGTTCTTCCGGGCGCTGCACGCGGTGCTCCCCGCCGGGACTCCCACGAGCGTGGCCAACGCGCTGCAGGGCTTCTTCACCTACGCACGGCCGAAGACGATCCGGATGGGCAACGTCATCGCGGTCACCTCCGACGGCAGCGGGGCGGGCGTGACCGTCAATGTCCTCGACATGGTCGCCAACGCGCTGAAGGACGTCAACGGGTCCACCCAGCGCTACGTCGACAGCAACTGGATCTCGCTGCCGCTGATGACCAACCTCGGGGGAGGGTTCACCCTCGCGCCGGGAGCCCGGCAGTTCTGCGCGAACGCCGGCGACTCGTTCCGCACGGTCACCGGAGAGGCGAGCCAGCTGACCGTGTCCACCAACGGCAACCTGAAGAGCTCGGACTTCCGGTTCACCGCCAAGGCGCGGATCTCCGGCCTCCTGGACGGCAGCTTCGACATCGAGGCCCCCAGCAACTTCCCGATGACCTTCACCATCAGGCCGACCGACGTGAAGGTCGTGGACGCGACCTGCGAGAAGGGGGTCGAGACGATGAGCTTCGACGTCTCCTCCGCCGGCTCGACGGTCGAGATGACCGGAACCTATGTGGACTACCAGCTCTCGAAGGCCGGGACCACGATCAAGGGCAAGCCGGCGCAGATCCGGTTCGGCGGCAACATGAGGTTCTTCGTGAACGTCGACGGCGGCAGCGTCCGCTACACGATGACCGCGCCGCCGTACGGCGTGGCGGCACTGCCGTTCGGCGACAGCACCGTTCCGCGCTTCGACGCATCCAGCACGTCCTACGGCTACATCGAGATCAAGCCGGATGCGAGTCTCACGCTGAGCGCCGCCGAGGAGAACCAGATCAAGAGCGAGGTGCGTGACGCGATCGTCCGCGCCTGGCTGGACACCAGCAACCCGAACAGCATCAGCAACCAGATCATGAACCCGATCCTGGCGCTGGCTGGCACGAGCGTGAACGGTCCGACGATCATCCTCGACGGCGACGACGAGCGGGGTTGCGGCTCGGGGCCCGACGGCGGCGTCCCCGCGCTGCGGGGCTGACCAGCGCCCTAGTCCGAACGAACTAGGCAGCGCCCTCCGGACGGGTCGAATGACCCGGGATCGGTTCACTCGTGGGAGGGATCACCACTACTGTGTGGCCCAACGCCGCTCGGGGGCGTCATGGGAGGCGAGTCGGGGAGGCCGGCCGATGAGGCGTTGGGTGCTGGGGACGGGCGCGTCGTCGGCGCGCCGGGACCGCGGAGCACGTGACCGCGGAGCGGCGGCCGTCGAGTTCGCCCTGATCCTGCCGGTGCTGATGCTCATCGTGGTCGGGATCATCAACTACGGCGACATGCTCAGCGTGCGCCAGTCGGTGAGCCAGGCGGCGTCCGAGGGGGCCCGTGCCGCCGCCGTCACCACGGGCAGCGACACCGAGAGGATGACGACCGCCCGCAAGGCCGTGGACGACGCCCTCGCCGCGCAGCAGCAGGAGTGCACCGCGTCCGGCTGCACGGTCACCATCGCACCGTGCGCCGGCGAGGCCACGAAGCAGTGCGCGACCGTGAAGGTCGAGATCGCCTACGACGGCCTGATCCCCGGCTTCGGGCTCGTCCTCCCGGACACCCTCACCTACACCGCGGTCGCGAGGGTGAGCTGAGGTGCCGGCACGGCACCGCGACGAGCGCGGCGCGACCGCGGTCCTGGTCGCCGTACTGATGTCGGCGGTGCTGCTGGTCAGCGCCGCCTTCGCGGTGGACCTGGGCCAGCAGCGCGTCGTACGACGGGACATGCAGGCGGTCGCCGACGTGGTCGCCCTCGACATCGCCCGCGAACTCAACGGCCGCACTCGTGCGGAGCTGCTCGCCTCGGGCGACGTGGCCGCGGCGGCGGCCGCGTCGGCCGGCCGCAACGATCACGGCCTCGGTGGCGCCCCGGAGATCTCGTGGACCCTGGGGAAGATCGACGACGACGGCGACTTCGTCGCCTTCGACGACGATGACGATGACAAACGACCCACGGCCGTGCGGGTCAGCGCCGAGGGGTCCACCGACTTCGCCTTCGGCGGCGTGACCGGGCGCGACCGTGGGGCAGCCACCCGGTCCGCCGTCTCCCGCGTGGAGAAGGGCGCTTGCTTCACGGTCGGCACCTACGCGGCGAGGATCAGGCTGGGAGACGGAACGATCCTCGGGCCGCTGATGAAGGCGCTGGGAACCGACGTCGGTCTGACCGTCCTCGACGCGCAGGGGCTCGCTGCCACGGACATCAAGCTCCTCGACCTGGTGAACACGGGGCTGATCGCCGGTGGCTTCGACGACTTCGTGGACGCGAACGTCAAGCTCGGCTCGCTCTACCTCGCGATGGCCCAAGTGCTGCAGAACCAAGGGGGACACGCGGCGCAGGTAGCGCTCCTCCAGAAGCTGGCGACCGTCGCCGTCAAGGACGTCGTGGTCAACGTCGCGGACATCCTCGGGCTGGACACCACCAGTTCGTCGGCTCTCGACGCCGCCGTGAACCTCTTCGACCTCGTCTCCACGGCGGCGTTCGTGGCCAACGGCGAGAACTCGATCTCGGTGCCGGACCTGAACGTCAACGTGTTGGGACTGTCCACCCTGACCGCCAGCGTGAAGATCGGTCAGAAGCCGATCCAGTACTGCGGCCGCGCGAAGTCGGAGGAGACGAAGGGCGAGTCCAACCAGGTCGAGGTCAACCTCCGGGGCAACCTGGCCAACCTCAACCTCGGGCTCGTCTCCATCTCGGCGCCCATCACGCTCACGCTCAAGCTGACTCCCGCGGACGTCCAGCTCGACGACGTGCGCTGCCTCACGGACAAGAAGCTCCTGGACTTCGTGACGACCAGCGGCCTGACCAGCCTCGAGATCACCATCGGGGACCCGGCGAACAAGAACAACCTGTCGGTCAAGGCCCTGCTGGGACTCGTCAAGCTCGTCGACGGCTACATCCGGCTGTACACCACGCCCGCGCCCGCGGCGACCGAGACCAAGTCGGCGACGGTCGATTCGGAGGACTACGACGGATCGGCGCCGGTGGAGTTCGGCACCGACTCCCTCGGCGTCCCGTATCTGCACCAGGACACCCATCTCAACGTGCTCGGCATCCTGCCCGCCGGTGGGTTGCTCGGTGCCGTGATCAACCCGCTGCTGAGCATCGTCGTCAACCCGCTCGTCGCGACGCTGGACAGCGTGCTGCTGACGCCGCTGCTCAGGGCGCTGGGGATCAACGTGGCAGGCGCGGACGTCTACGCGAAGAAGAAGGCCGACTGCGGGCTGCCGCAGCTGGTCGGGTGAGATCCCACCCGTCACTTCCGTAGCGAGCCGAGCCACTCGCCGTCCACAGGCGGACTCGCGCACAGGGTCGTCCACAGGAGCCGCCCACGCACGTCGCCGGCGCCGGCCGTTGCGCGCACCCTGTCCGCATGACGACGACAGCACAGGCCCGGCAGGCGATCGGCGCGTACGGCGAGGACGTGGCCGCCCGTCACCTGAGCGGGCTCGGGATGACCCTCCTCGAGCGCAACTGGCGCTGCTCCGAGGGCGAGGTCGACATCCTGCTGCGCGACGGCGCGACCCTGGTCGTGTGCGAGGTGAAGACCAGGACCTCGCTCGAGGCCGGCACGCCGCACGAGGCGATCACCGACGCGAAGCTCGACCGGCTCCGGCGGCTGGGGGAGCGCTGGGCGATCGAGCACGGGATCCGGCCCGACGGCATCCGGGTGGACCTGGTCGCGGTGCTGCGGCCGCGTCGTGGCGCGGCCGTCGTCGATCACGTGCGGGGGCTGTGCTGATGCCCTTCGCGACCGCCTGCTGCGTGGCCCTCGACGGCGCCGTCGGCCACCTCATCGACGTACAGACCGACGTGTCGGTCGGCCAGCCGACCACGGTCGTGGTCGGCCGCGCCGACACGCTCCTGCGCGAGGGCGTCGACCGGGTCCGGATGGCGCTGATCAACACCAACCTGCGCTGGCCGGCGACGAAGCGCTGCACCTTCCTGTTCTCGCCGGCCGATCTGCGGAAGTCCGGCACGCACTTCGACCTGGCCATGGCCGTCAGCCTGCTGGCCGCGGACGACCAGCTGGAGCCCGTCTGGCTGGAGCGGACCGCGTTCGTCGGCGAGCTCACCCTGGCGGGCGGGCTGCGTCCCACGCTGGGCGTGCTGCCGATGACGCTGGCGGCGGCGGCCGCCGGCATCCGCCGGGTCTACGTCCCGGAGCCGCAGGTCGCTGAGGCGACGATGGTGCCCGAGATCGAGGTCATCGGCGTCCGGTCGCTGGGCCAGGCCGTCGCCTCGCTGCGCGGCGAGCCGCTCCCGACGGCCCCTCCGGTCGCCGGGGCGCGGGGCCTCCAGCTGATCTCGTGGCGCGGCGAGGAGCGTCTCGACGAGCTGGACCTCGCCGACCTGCGCGGCATGGAGGAGGAGAAGTACGCCGTCGAGGTCGCCGCCGCCGGCGGCCACCCGGTGCAGCTGTCCGGGCCGAAGGGGTGCGGCAAGACCAGCCTGGCCGAGCGGGTCCCGACCATCCTCCCCGACCTGACGCTCGAGGAGTCACTGGAGCTGACGGCGCTCCACTCGCTGGCGGGAGTCCTCGACCCGGACCACGGCATGGTGGTCCGCCCGCCGTTCGCCGCTCCCCACCACGACGCGAGCAAGGTCAGCGTGATCGGCGGCGGGTCGGGACGGGTGCAGCCGGGCGAGATCAGCCGTGCCCACTGCGGGGTCCTCTTCATGGACGAGTTCCCGCTGTTCCGCTCCGACGTGATCGAGGCGCTGCGCCAGCCGCTCGAGAACGGCGACATCACCATCGCCCGGCGCGACGAGTCGGTCACCCTGCCCGCGGGTGGGATCCTGGTGCTGGCCAGCAATCCCTGCCCGTGCGGGAACTGGACGCGGACGATGAGCTCCAACCGGTGCACCTGCGCCGAGACGGTACGGCGTGCGTACCGCGCTCGGATGTCGGGGCCGATCCTCGACCGGATCGACATCGTGCGCCACGTCCAGCCGGCCTCGCCCGCGAGCCACGACCCGTTCCGGACCGCCCCGACGTCGGCGGAGGTCCGGGCGCGGGTCGTTGCGGCCCGGCAACGGCAGCGCGAGCGGTTCGAGGGCCGGAGCTGGCGGCTCAACGCCCACATCCCGAGTCCCCGCCTCCGGGACACCTGGCCGCTGCCGCCGGGTGCCCAGAGGGTGATCGACGCCGAGATGCTGACGGGTCGCCTCAGCGCGCGGGGCGCCGTACGGGTCCACCGGCTGGCGTGGACGGTGGCCGACGTGCGGTCGGCGCGCGCGGGCCGCGACATCACTCCTGACGTCGACGAGGTGCGCACGGCGCTGCGGCTGCGGACGGGCCAGTCCCTCGACATCGCCATGTTCCGGTCCGACGCCGACTCCGACTCCGGTGCCGACTCCGGCGCGGAGGGGGTCGCATGACCGCGGCAGAGGAGGAGCGGCTGGCCCGCGCCACGATCAGCATCGTCACCGAGCCCGGCGACGTGCGGTGCCTGGGCCTGACGCGCGAGCTGGGCGGCGTCCGGTTCCTCGAGGTGCTGCGCGAGCAGCCCGACCTCCGGCCGGAGTTCGCGGCGGCGGCGGGCCGCCTGGCGACCGTGCAGCCCGAGCGGGTCCTGGAGACCTCGGCCCGGCGAGGCATCCGCTTCGTGGTCCCCGGCGACGACGAGTGGCCGTCGGCGCTCGACGACCTGGCCGGTGCCGGTGTGCTGCACGCCCGCGGCGAGGTCCCGGTCGGGCTGTGGGTGCGCGGGCCGCTGCGGATCGATCGCCTCGGCCCCGCGGTGGCGGTGGTGGGCTCGAGATCCTCGACGGCCTACGGCGACCAGATGGCCGGCGACCTGGCGGCGGCGCTGGGCGCGGCGGGACGCACCGTGGTCTCCGGCGCGGCGTACGGCGTCGACTACGCCGCGCATCGGGGCGCCGTCAGCGCCGACGCGCACACCGTCGCGGTGCTCGCCTGCGGGGTGGATCGCGCCTACCCGCTCGCCCACCGGCAGATGCTCGACCACCTGGGCGAGCACCAGGCCGTCGTGTCCGAGGCGCCGCCCGGCGCCGCGCCGTTCCGGATCCGGTTCCTCGCCCGCAACCGCATCATCGCGGCGCTCACCCGCGGCACCGTGGTGGTCGAGGCCGCGTTGCGCAGCGGGGCGCTGAACACCGCGTCCTGGGCCGACCGGTTGCACCGCACGGTGATGGGCGTCCCCGGCCCGGTGGTCAGCGCCGCCTCGGAGGGTGTGCACGAGCTCATCCGCGCCGGTGGGGCGGCCCTGGTGACCAGCGGTGCCGACGTCCTCGAGCTCCTCGGAGCGCCGGGGGAGAACCTCCTCGACGTCCGCCGGGCGCCGGACGACTCGCGGGACCGGCTGAGTGTCCGTGCCCGCCAGGTGCTGGACGCCGTGCCGGTGTCCTCGCCCGCGCCGACGGAGTCGGTCGCCGTGGTGGCCGGTCTCGGCGCGGAGGAGGTCGAGCGGCTCCTCGGCGGCCTGGCCGTCGACGGTCACGTCGAGCGGCTCCCGGCGGGTTGGCGGCTGCCCGCGGCGATGCGTTCTACGATCGATCGGTGAGCGCCGATGCCGAGGAGAGCGCCGAGGAGGTTGCCGGGACCGCCGGCACCGTGGAGCGCGAGGACCTGCTGCCGGAGGCGTTCGCGCGCCTGCTCGGCGAGTACGAACGCCACCTCGTGGCGGAGCGGGACCTCGCCCCCCACAGCGTGCGGGCCTATCTCGGCGACATCACCGGCCTCCTCGAGCACGCCGGCCGCCTGGGACTCGCGGAGATCACCGAGCTGGACCTGCGCAGCCTGCGCAGCTGGCTGGCGAAGCAGCAGACCCTGGGCCTGTCCCGGACGACGCTCGCCCGGCGCGCCACCGCGGCGCGGGTGTTCACCGCGTGGCTGGCCCGCACCGGCCGGACCCCGAACGACGTCGGCTCGGCCCTCGGCTCCCCGCGCCCCCACCGCACGCTGCCCGACGTGCTCCGGGTCGACGAGGCCGCCCGACTGGTCGACGCCGCGGCCGCGCTCGCCGACGACGGCAGCGCCCTCGGGCTGCGGGACGCCGCCATGCTCGAGCTGTTGTACGCGACCGGCATGCGGGTCGGGGAGCTGTGCGGTCTCGACGTCGACGACCTCGACCGCGACCGCAACGTCGTGCGGGTGTTCGGCAAGGGGCGCAAGGAGCGCACCGTCCCGTTCGGGCAGCCGGCCGCCGCCGCGCTCGACCGCTGGCTGGCCGGAGGGCGACCGGATCTGGCCCGCGCGGGCTCGGGCCCCGCCCTGTTCCTCGGCGCCCGGGGCGGGCGGATCGACCAGCGGGCGGTTCGTAGCCTCGTGCACCGCCGGCTCGCCGACGTACCCGGCGCACCCGACCTCGGCCCCCACGGACTCCGGCACACGGCCGCGACCCATCTGCTCGAGGGCGGGGCCGATCTGAGGTCCGTCCAGGAGCTGCTCGGCCACGCGTCGCTCGCGACCACCCAGCGCTACACCCACGTCACCACCGACCGGCTGCGGCGGGCCTACCAGCAGGCCCATCCGCGGGCGTGACCGCCGGCGGGTCAGACGGGTGAAGTCGTCGTGATGCCGTGCACAGTGGCGGCGTCGAGCAGCCGGCGATCGTAGGCGATGAGGACATCCACACCCTCGTCGAGCGCGGTTGCCAGGTGGAGTGCATCGAGACTGCGCAGTTCTGCTGGGGACAGCAGCCCCGCCGATGTGAAGATCGGGTGCTCGGCGTCCAGGAGCGTGACCGAAGTGAGTTTCGCGGTGACAGCCGCCTGATCGAGGAGATTGGCGCGTGCGGCGCGCCTGACCTCCGTCTCCAACAGCAGCGAGGAGACCAGCTGGAAGTCGTCGGGCTGCTGGTCCAAGTAGCGAATGAGCGCAGGACTCTCCGGCTCGCCGACCAGTAGCTTCACGAAGGCGGAGGAGTCGACATACGCCTTCACAGGCGATCCTCCCGCAGTTCATCGAGGATCTCCTGCATCGGTCGGCCCCCGGGCGCGGGCTTCAACTCGTCGAGAGAGAAGCGTGGAGGTCGGGTGGCCGGCTTCGCCACCTTGAGCCGGAACTTCTGTCTCGCTGCAGGATTGAGCACTGCCACCACCTCGCCGTGGTTGGTGATCTCGAACGACTCGCCCGCCGCGACCCGGCGCAGGATCTCGGCGCTGTTGTTGCGCAGCTCGCGGTGCGGGATCCGTTCCACCAGCCTGCTCCTCACGCTCATCGGAACCACCGTCCCACCAGCGTAGCAATCGTAGCAATCCGCAGCTCGGCGCTCACCGGCCGCGACACGGGCTGCTCGCGCCACAGAGGCAGCAGCCGCACCGGGCCGGCGCCGACCAGGCGCAGCGGGTCGAGGTAGGTCTCGCCGGCGATCCATCCCCAGTGCAGGCAGGCGCGGGGGAAGCAGTGCGACCCGGCCAGCTCGAGCGCTCCGACGACCGCACCGCCGGCCAGCTCGGCTCCGGGGGACACCGAGGCGGCGACGGGCTCGTAGGTGGTGCGGGTGGCGCCGTGACCGACGACCACGACGCCCCGTCCGGCGATCCGGCCGACGAACACGACCTGGCCCGGGAGCGCGGTCCGCACCGGCTGACCCGGGCGGCCCGCGAGGTCGACGCCGCGGTGCCCGGCGCCGTAGGGGGAGTCCGGTGGGTCGAAGTGGCGCACCACCGCGGGCGTGGGCTGGAGCGGCCACACGCCCACGGGGTCCTCGGCTCCCGCGGGGGCGGGGAGGAGGACGGCGACGAGGGCGAGGAGGGCGGCGAGGTGGACCATCCGGGCAGCATCCACCGGGGCTGCGCGGGAGGGCCCCGGGTCCGGTCCGGGCTGGGGAGGAGACCTGGGGAGAAGGCGGCCTGTGGAGAGCCGACGTCACGGATTGGTACGACGAGCGCCGGACGCCGTACCCTGGGAGGCACCGGTCCGCCCTGGACCGGAATTCGCTCGTCCGCAGACCACGACGGAGCCTCTCCGGCCCCGATCGCCCGTGGGCGTCGATCCTCGGTCCGCACGACCTCGCGTCGGGCGGTCGGATCGCGTGCAGACGACAGGCCCCAACCGAGACAAACGAAAACAGGAGAAATCATGGCTGTCGTGACCATGCGCCAGCTCCTCGAGAGCGGCGTCCACTTCGGACACCAGACCCGTCGCTGGAACCCGAAGATGAAGCGGTTCATCCTCACCGACCGCAACGGCATCTACATCATCGACCTGCAGCAGTCGCTGGCCTACATCGACCGCAGCTACGCCTTCGTCAAGGAGACCGTGGCCAAGGGCGGGACGATCATGTTCGTCGGCACCAAGAAGCAGGCCCAGGAGGCGATCGCCGAGCAGGCGACCCGCGTCGGCATGCCCTACGTCAACCAGCGCTGGCTGGGCGGCATGCTCACCAACTTCTCGACCGTGCACCAGCGGATCAACCGCCTCAAGGAGCTCGACGAGATCGACTTCGAGGACGTGGCGGGCTCCGGTCGCACGAAGAAGGAGCTCCTGCAGATGAAGCGGGAGCGCGACAAGCTCGACAAGACCCTCGGCGGCATCCGCGAGATGTCCCGGGTCCCGTCGGCGGTCTGGATCGTCGACACCAACAAGGAGCACCTGGCGGTCGAGGAGGCGCGCAAGCTGCGCATCCCGATCATCGCCATCCTCGACTCCAACTGCGACCCCGACGACGTCGACTTCCCGATCCCGGGCAACGACGACGCCATCCGCGCCGTGGGCCTGCTGACCCGCGTCATCGCGGACGCCGCGGCCGACGGCCTCATGGCCCGCTCGGGCGCCGGTACGTCGTCGAGCCCGGCCGCCGAGGAGCCGCTCGCCGAGTGGGAGCGCGAGCTCCTCGAGGGTGACGCCGCCGCTGTCGCTCCGGCCGCCGAGGAGACCCCGGCCGCCGAGGCCGCTCCGGCCGCCGAGGCCGCTCCGGAGGCCGAGGCCCCCGCCGTCGAGGAGACCCCGGCCGCGGAGACCCCCGCCGAGGCTGAGGCGACCCCGGCCGAGGAGGCCCCCGCGGCCGACGCTCCGGCCGAGGCCTGAGCACTCCACCTCCACCCCTGCGAGATAGCGAACGAGGATCCATGGCATTCACTGCTGCTGACGTCAAGAAGCTCCGCGAGCTGACCAGCGCCGGCATGATGGACTGCAAGAAGGCGCTCGACGAGACCGACGGCGACTTCGACAAGGCCGTCGAGCTGCTCCGCGTGAAGGGTGCCGCCAAGGCGGCCGCCCGCGGCGCCGAGCGCGAGACCTCGGCCGGCCTGGTGGCCAACGCCGGCGGCGCGCTCGTCGAGCTGAAGTCCGAGACCGACTTCGTCGCGAAGAACGACGACTTCATCAAGGCCGCCCAGCAGATCGCCGAGGCGGTCGACGCGGGCAAGGCGACCGACACCGAGTCCGCCAAGGCGCTGCCGCTGGGCGACAGCACCGTCGGCCAGGTCGTCGAGAGCCTCGCCATCACCATCGGCGAGAAGATCGAGCTCGGCAATGTCGCCTACTTCGACGGCCCGGTCGCGGTCTACCTGCACAAGCGTGCGGCCGACCTCCCGCCGGCCGTCGGCGTCATCGTCGAGTACGACGGCGACGAGACCGCCGCGCGGGGCGCCGCCATGCAGGTGGCCGCCCTCAAGGCGCAGTACCTCACCCGGGACGAGGTCCCGCGGACATCGTCGCCGCGGAGAAGGACGTCCTGACCAAGAAGACGATCGAGGAGGGCAAGCCCGAGGCTGCCATCGCCAAGATCGTCGAGGGTCGCCTGGGCGGCTTCTTCAAGGAGCTCGTGCTGCTCGAGCAGGAGTCGGTGTCGGAGTCGAAGAAGACGGTCAAGGCCGTCCTCGACGCCGCCAACACGACCGTCAAGCGGTTCGCCCGCTTCGAGGTCGGCGCCTGAGGCTCCACGGCCCCGTGCCGACGGCCGGTCCGACGACGAGTCGGGCCGGTCGTCGGCCTTTTTCTTTCATCGATCCGGTGCGGGCCCACGGTGTAGTTTGAGGACCCCGGCCCTCGGACATGTGTCGGTGGTGCCACGCGCTCGCGCGGCGCGCAACATTTCGGTGAAGGAGATCGTCAGGTGGGACTCATTCAGGCTGCGATCGGCGCGATCGGCGGCACCCTCGGTGACCAGTGGCTCGACTTCTACGGCGTCCCGGACGGGATCACCTCGACCGTGGCGGTCTTCCCCGCCGTGCCCAAGGGGCAGAACGCCGGCCGCGGCAGCAACACCCGCGGCTCCGAGGGCGTGATCACCAACGGCTCGAAGATCGTCGTACCCGAGGGCTACGGGCTGATCCTGCTCGAGGACGGCGCGTTCACCGGCTTCGCCGCCGAGCCCGGCGCCTACATCTGGAACTCCGACGAGCCGGCCTCGCAGTCGGTGTTCTCCGGCGGCGGCCTCGTCGACTCCGTGATCAAGCAGAGCTGGGAGCGGTTCAAGTTCGGCGGGCGCCCCTCCGCGCAGCAGAACGCGATCTTCGTGACGCTCAAGGAGCTGCCCAACAACAAGTTCGGCACCCAGTCGGAGATCTACTGGGACGACGCCTTCCTCAACACCCAGGTCGGCGCGATCACCCGCGGCACCTACACGCTGAAGATCACCGACCCGCTGACCTTCGTCCGCAACTTCGTGCCGGCCCAGATCATCAGCGGCCGCGCGAGCTTCGACTTCACCGACATCGACAACCCCGCGGGCGAGCAGCTCTTCAACGAGGTGGTCGGCTCGCTGGCGCCGGCGTTCTCGATGTACACCAACGACCCCGCCAAGGGGAACCGGATCGCCCGCCTGCAGCAGGACTCGATCGGCTTCGCCCAGTCGCTGTCGGCGGCGGTCGAGCAGAACTACCAGTGGAAGACCGACCGCGGCCTCGAGATCGTCAAGACGGCGATCATCTCGATCGAGTACGACGCCAACACCCGCGAGCTGCTCAAGAACGTCCAGCGCGCCGACGCGCTGTCGGGCGCCCGCGGCAACTCCAACCTGCAGGCGTCGGTCGCGGCCGGCATCGAGGCCGCCGGCGAGAACGCCGGCCCGGGCGGCGTGATCGGGATGGGCATGGCCACCGGCGGCATGGGCCTCGGCGGCCTGCAGCAGCCGGTGCCCCCGGCCCAGGCCCCCGCAGCCCCGGCCCAGGCCGCTCCTCCCGCGCCCGCGCCCGAGGCTCCCGCCGCTGCTGCCCCGGCCGCCCCGGCCGCGGACGACCCGATGGCGGTCCTCAAGCGCGCGAAGGAGATGCTCGACGCCGGCCTGATCACCCAGGACGACTACGACGCCGCCAAGGCGAAGGCCCTCGGGCTCTGAGCCTGGAGGCCGACATGACGCAGGATCCCGTCGAGCCCCAGCAGCCCACCTTCGACGGGCCGCCGCTGTCGCTGGAGGAGGAGCTCGCGGCGGCTCGGGCGGAGCCCGAGCCGGGGCCGAGCATCGAGACGGTCAACGAGTCGCTGAAGGACGGTCTCAACCGGTGCCCGAAGTGCGGCTCGACCGACGTACGGCTGCGCGGCTCCACCGGCATGCTGGTCTGCCTCTTCTGCCGCAACGAGTGGCAGGAGGCGCGGGTCGAGGAGGAGTTCGGCCTCGGTGAGGGCATCGACCAGCTCGAGGGCACCGTCATCGCCAGCGGCGCCGAGGACATCGCGGCCGATGCGGCCGACCAGGTCACCTTCAAGTGCGAGGCGTGCGGTGCCGAGGTCGTGGTCGACACGGCGCACGCGCTCAACGCGCGGTGTCACTGGTGCCGGCACACCCTCAACGTCAACCAGCAGATCCCCAACGGCGCGGTGCCCGACGCGGTGCTGCCCTTCCGGCTGACCAAGGAGGAGGCGGTCGAGAAGATCCGCGCGTTCGCCTCCAAGCGGCGCCTCTTCGCCCACAAGCGGTTCAAGAGGGAGTTCGTGCCGGAGAACGTCCTCGGCGTCTACCTGCCCTACCTGGTCATCGACGCGCGCGCCGAGACCCAGTACTGGGGGAAGGGCGAGGTCCAGACCCGGCGCTGGACCGAGAAGCAGGGCGACAAGCAGGTCACCTACTACGCCGCCGACGTCTACCAGGTGCAGCGGCAGGTCGCGTTCACGGTCGACGACCTCACCGTCGAGGCCTCGTCCGAGCGGGCCGACTTCGGGACCAAGAACACCAACAACATCATCAACACGATCCTGCCGTTCGACACGAAGAACGCCGTCAAGTGGAACGCGAGCTACCTCGTGGGCTTCACCAGCGAGAAGCGCGACCTCAACGTGGAGGCGCTCACGCCGGTGCTGGAGGACCAGGGGCTCTCGATCGGCAGGTCGCAGGTGCGCGGGTCCCTGGGCCGGTTCGACCGGGGCGTGCGCTGGGAGCAGGAGAAGATCGAGATCGGCGGCTCCCGCTGGGTGTCGATGTACCTCCCGGTGTGGCTCTACTCCTACCGCCAGGAGAGCAACGGGCTCCTCCACTACATCGCGGTCAACGCCCGGACGGGAGAGACGATGGGCAGCATCCCCGTGTCGCAGCCGAAGCTCCTGCTCGCGGCCTTCACGGTCGGCACCTTCCTCGAGGGCATCGCCGGCGCGATCCTGGTGGCGAGCGCATGACGATCGAGATCATCCAGGCCCTGGTCCACGTCGCGTCCGGCGTCGTGCGGGCCGCGAGCGACGACGACGGCGGCGGCGTGCTGTGGCTGCTCGCCATCGGCCCGGCGGGCGGCGCGGCGACGTACTGGGCGATCTACCGCTACTACCGCAACACCGACAAGTCCCACGAGTTCGAGCGCGACACGATCATCGAGGCACAGCCGGTGCAGGGCGGCGAGGACCGCGTCGACCACATCTCCCGGACCCGCGACTCGGGCATCAAGGGCGACAACGGCGGGGACTACCGCAAGCGCGTGCAGCGGGTTCGTTGAGCGGGTCGCCGACACGGTAACCTCGGGTCCGCCCCTTACGAACGACTGGAAGGACCCTGGTGGCCGGCTACAAGCGAGTCCTCCTGAAGCTCTCGGGTGAGGTGTTCGGCGGTGGCAAGGTCGGGGTCGACCCCGACGTCGTGCAGGCGCTCGCCCGGGAGGTCAAGGCCGTCGCCGACGCCGGCGTCCAGATCGCGGTGGTCACCGGAGGCGGCAACTTCTTCCGCGGCGCCGAGCTCCAGCAGCGCGGCATGGACCGGGTCCGGGCCGACTACATGGGCATGCTCGGCATCGTCATGAACTGCCTCGCGCTGCAGGACTTCCTGGAGAAGCAGGGCGTGGAGACCCGGGTGCAGACCGCGATCACGATGGGCCAGGTCGCCGAGCCCTACATCCCGCGGCGCGCGATCCGGCACATGGAGAAGGGCCGTGTGGTCATCTTCGGCGCCGGCATGGGCCTGCCGTACTTCTCGACCGACACGGTCGCGGTCCAGCGGGCGCTGGAGAGCAAGTGCGACGTCGTCCTGGTCGCCAAGAACGGCGTCGACGGCGTCTACAGCGCCGATCCCAATGTCGACCCCGACGCCATCAAGTACGACGAGCTCACCTACGACGACGCCATCGCCCAGGGCCTGCGGATCATGGACCAGACGGCGTTCGCCCTGTGCGGTGAGAACAAGCTGCCGATGATCGTCTTCGGCATGGAGCCCGAGGGCAACATCCTGCGTGTCGTGCAGGGTGAGAAGATCGGCACGCGGGTCAGCGCGGGCTGAGGTCTCGCCCGGTCAGCGCAGGCCCGACCAGCACCAGACGAAGGAGAACCGGTGATCAACGACATCCTCGACGAGGCCGACCAGAAGATGGGCAAGTCGGTCGACGCGACCCGCGAGGAGTTCGCGGCGATCCGAGCCGGGCGGGCGCACCCCAGCATGTTCAGCAAGATCCTCGTCGACTACTACGGCACGCCCACGCCGCTCCAGCAGCTCGCGTCGTTCACGGCTCCCGAGGCGCGGATCATCATCGTGTCGCCGTACGACGTCGGCGCGCTCAGCAACGTCGAGAAGGCGATCCGCGACTCCGACCTGGGCGTGAACCCCTCCAGCGACGGCAAGCAGCTGCGCTGCGTGTTCCCGGAGCTCACCGAGGAGCGGCGCAAGGAGTTCATCAAGCTCGCCAAGGAGAAGGCCGAGGGCGGCAAGGTCGCCGTGCGCCAGGTGCGCCAGAAGGCCAAGCAGGGCCTGGAGCGGCTCGAGAAGGACGGCGAGGTCGGCAAGGACGACGTCACCGGCGCCGAGAAGCGTCTCGACGGCCTGACCAAGAAGCACACCGAGTCGATCGACGAGCTGCTCAAGAACAAGGAAGCGGAGCTGCTCGAGGTCTGACCCTCGACGCATCCATGATGAGCTCGACATCGGCGTCGAACGGCCCTGCCCCGCCCAAGGACCACGGCCGCGCCGGCCGGGACCTGAAGGCGGCGGTGGGGTCCGCGGTCGTGCTGCTGAGCGCGATCGCGGCGTCGCTGCTGTTCTGGAAGCCGGCGTTCATGCTGATCGTCGCGGCCGCGGTGGTCGTCGCGGTCTGGGAGCTGCGCAAGGGCCTGCTCGCCAAGGACATCGACCTGCCGGAGCAGCCGCTGATGATCGGCGGCGTCGTGATGGTCGTCGTCGCCTACCTCTGGGGCTCGGCCGCCCTGGTGACCGCGACCGCCGTGAGCGCGCTGGTGATCATGCTCTGGCTGCTGCGCCGAGGCGTGGACGGCTACGTCAAGAACGCCACCGCGTCGGTCTTCGCGCTCGTCTACGTCCCCTTCCTGGGCTCGTTCGTCGCGCTCATGCTCGCCGAGGGCGGCCGCGGCGGCGGCGGCCTCGACGACCCCGGTGTGAAGGGCATCATCACCTTCATCCTGGTGACGATCGCCTCCGACATCGGCGGATACGTCGCCGGGGTGCTCTTCGGCAAGCACCCGATGGCGCCGGTCATCTCGCCCAAGAAGTCCTGGGAGGGCTTCGCCGGCTCGACCCTGGCCACCGTCGGCGCCGGCGTGGCCCTGGTCGTCTGGCTGCTCGACGGCGACTGGTGGATCGGCGTCGCGCTCGGCCTGATCGCGGTCGTCATGGCCACCCTGGGCGACCTGTGCGAGTCGGTCATGAAGCGCGACCTCGGCATCAAGGACATGAGCCAGGTCATCCCCGGTCACGGCGGCCTGATGGACCGCCTCGACTCGCTGCTCGCCACGATCGCGCCGATCTGGCTGCTGCTGCACTACGGAGTGTTCTAGCCCGCCAGGTACGCCGCCACCGCGCCACCCGCTCGGTCCTCGTCGCCGGTGGCCAGCAGGTCGAGCAGCGCGCCGCGGAGCACGGCCAGCGCGAGCGTGCGACGTACGAGCCCGGCGTCGGTGTCGCGCTCGGCGGGGGACTGGCAGCCGGCGAGCACGGCGAGCCAGTCGGCGACCGTGCCGCGCGCGAAGCCCGCCCAGGGCCCGTCGGTCTCGGTCAGCGAGCGCGCGTACGCCTCGGCCCAGAGCCGGAGCAGTCCGCGGTGCTCGGCGGCGGCCAGCCAGGTCCAGGTGCGCTCGACGGCGGGGCCGAGCCCGATCGGCGCGGCCGATCCACCCGGCTCGCCGAGGGCGTCGAGCAGCGTCAGCTCGTCGGCGCGGGCGCGCTCCAGCAGCGCCCGGACCAGCCCGTCCTTGCTGCCGTACAGGAAGATCAGCACCCGCGGACTGGACCCGATCGCCGCCGCCAGCGGCCGCAGGGAGAGGTCGGACAGGCCGTGGACGAGGACGTACGCGTAGGCGGCGTCCAGCAGCTCCCGCTGCCGGGCCGAGGGAGTGGCGTCGGATCCCATCGGGCTCAGAGCTCCAGCGCCCAGGTCTGGCCGACCAGGTCGTGGCCGAAGCTGTGGTGCGGCTGTTCCTCGACCAGCGTGAAGCCCGCCGCCTGGTAGATGCGCCGGGCGGCGGCCAGCACATCGTTGGTCCACAGCACCATCCGCTCGTAGCCGGCCTCGCGGGCGAAAGCCACGCAGGCGTCGACCAGGCGGGTGCCGAGCGCGTGACCGCGGGCGACGGGGTTGACGAGCAGGATGCGCAGCCGGGCGGTGCGGTCGTCGTCGCGCACGCACAGGACGCAGCCGACGCGCTGCCCGTCCAGCTCGGCGATCCACCCGGCCTCCCGCGGGTCGCGGCGAGTGCCGAGCTCGCCGACGATGGTGGCGACCAGGGCTTCGAAGCTGTCGTCCCAGCCGTACTCGGCGGCGTACACCTCGCCGTGGGCCAGCGCCATCCAACCGAGGTCGCCGGGCCGGCCCAGGGGCCGGACGATCGCATCGGGCACGGGGATCACTTCCTCACTGAAACGAGTGTTTCAGTGAGGCTAGCAGGTCACATCTCGCTGCGGATCGCCCACAGGTCCGGGAACAGAGAGCGGGTGACGGTGCTCCACAGGTAGGTGGCGCCGGAGGAGCCGCCGGTGCCGGGCTTGGCGCCGATGGTGCGCTCGACCATCTTCACGTGCCGGTAGCGCCACTCCTGCAGGCCCTCGTCGAGGTCGACCAGGCGCTCGGCGACCTGGGCGGCGCCGCCGTCGTCGGCGTACGCCGCCAGCAGCAGGCGCTGGACGTCGGGGGAGGGCTCCCAGGGTGCGGTCAGGTCGCGGTCGAGCGCGGCCGGCGGGACGTCGTACCCCTGGGTGAGGAGATAGCGCAGGAAGGAGTCGAAGATCGACGGGCGGGACATGGCCGCGGCGATCCGCTCGCGGCCGGTGCTGCCCTCGGGGTAGTGCTCGAAGACGCGGGGGTCGCGGCGGCCCAGGGTGGCCTCGAGCTCGCGGAACTGCGCGGACTGGAAGCCGCTGGAGGCGTCGAGGCGGCCGCGGAAGCTGGTGAACTGGCGCGGCGTCATCGTCTCGAGGACGTCGACCTGCGCGACGTTGACCTTGAGGATCGTGAGCACGCGGCCGAGGGTGTGCAGCGCGCGCGGGGTGTCGCCGGCCTCGAGCCGCTGCTGGAGCCCGGCCAGCTCGTGCAGCATCTGCTTGAACCACAGCTCGTAGACCTGGTGGATCACGATGAACAGCAGCTCGTCGTGCTCGTCCGAGCGGGGGTGCTGCGCGGCGAGGACGTCGTCGAGGGCGAGATAGCTGCTGTAGGTCAGGGAGGGGTGCTGCCCCGGGGTCTGCTCGGTCACCGGCCTACTGTCACAGGTCCGCCAGCTTGCGTGCCAGTACGGCGCGCTCGGGCTCGTTGCCGCACAGGCCCAGGGCCAGCTCGAGCTCGGCGCGGGCGTCCTCGGCGCGGCCCAGCCGGCGCAGCAGCTCTCCGCGCACACCGGGCAGCAGGTGGGAGCCGGCGAAGGCGCCCTGAGCGGAGAGCTCGTCCACGACGGGCAGTGCGGCGGCCGGTCCGGAGGCCATGGAGACCGCGACGGCGCGGTTGAGCTCGACGACCGGGGACGGCGCGACCCGGCCGAGCGCCTCGTAGAGCAGCACGATCCGGTCCCAGTCGGTGGCCGCCACCGACGTCGCCCGGGCGTGGCAGGCGGCGATCGCGGCCTGCAGGCCGTAGCCGCCCAGGCCCCGGCCCACCCGCTCGGCACGGTCGAGGGCGGCCAGCCCGCGGCGGATCGCCGTACGGTCCCAGCGCCGGCGGTCCTGGTCCTCGAGCAGCACCGGCTCGCCGGTGGGCGTGGTCCGGGCGGGGAAGCGGGCGGCGGTCAGCTCGAGCAGGGCGAGCAGGCCGTGGACCTCGGGCTCGTCGGGCACCAGCCGGGCCAGCACCCGGGCCATCCGGATCGCCTCGCGGGCCAGGTCGGCGCGGATCCAGGCGTCGCCCGAGGTCGCCGACGAGCCCTCCGTGAAGATCACGTAGACGACGCCGAGCACTGCGCGGAGCCGGTCGCGCCACTCCTCGGGAGGAGGTACGGCGAAGGGGACCCGCGCCGCCGCCAGCGTCTTCTTCGCCCGGGTGATCCGCGCCTGCACGGTCGCGGTCGGCACGAGGAACGCCCGCGCGATCTCGTCGCTGGTCAGGCCGCCCACGGTGCGCAGGGTCAGCGCGACCTGGGACTCGGCGGACAGGGTCGGGTGGCAGGCGATGAAGACCAGGGCGAGCAGGTCGTCGTCGATGTGGCCGGGGTCGGCCAGCAGGTCGAGGTCGCCGTCGTCGTCCGCGGTGGTGCGCTCCTCGAGGTCGCGGGCGAGCACGGCGTACCGCTCGTCGAGCGCGGCCCGGCGCCGGAAGCCGTCGATGGCGCGGCGCCGACCCACGGTCAGCAGCCAGCCAGCCGGGTTCGCCGGGACGCCGTCGCGCGGCCACGCGACGAGCGCCTCGGCGAACGCCTCCTGGGCGAGGTCCTCGGCGAGGGAGAAGTCGCCGGCGTACCGGGCCAGCGCCCCGACGATCCGGGCGGACTCGATCCGCCACACGGCCTCGACGGCGCGCCGGCCCTCGGCACCCGCGCCCGGCTCGGTCACAGCTGGCCGGTCGACTCGCGCCAGGCGCGCTCCTTGCGGATCCACTCGTTGTCCTGGGGGAACTCGTCGATCGAGGTCACCCGCCGGATCTCGGCCTTCATGCCGGGCCCGGCGAGCGGGGCCCGCTTGGCCCACGCGGTGGCCTCCTCGAGGGAGGCGACGTCGACGATCCAGTAGCCGCCGAAGAGCTCCTTGGTCTCGCCGTACGGGCCGTCGGTGACGACCGGCGGCTGGCTGGAGTAGTCGACGACCACGCCGGTCGCCGGGTCGGGGTCGAGGCCCTCGGCGGCGACCAGGACGCCCGCCTGGACCATCTCGTCGTTGAACCGGCCCATCGACTCCATGATCTCCTCGAAGTCGAAGTCCTCGCCGAAGGCCGCCTCGGCCTCGTCGGTGGACCGCATGATCAGCATGTACTTCATGGTGCTCTCCTGGGTGTCGGGGGTCGCCTCTCGACCCTTCCACCCCTGGGTCGACCGGGGAACCGCGGGATCGACATCGGTGCGAAGAAAGTTCCGGCCGAGGCTCAGCCGCCGATCACGAAGGTGCCGATCCGGGTCACGCCGTCGGAGGCGAACACGGGGATCGACCGCTGCGGTGCCCGGGTGCGCTGGTACTCCAGCGCCTCCTCGGGCGTGCGCGGCTCGGGTCCGTCGAGGTCGGTACGACGGGCGTAGCCCTCCCGCCCGTTGGTCGCCACCACGCCGACGAGTTCGGGGCTGCCCCGCTCGTTCTCCACGCCGTAGGTCTCCCCGCGTGCGTTGACGGCCCAGTCGGTGATCTCGTGGCGCGTGTAGACGGCCTCGACGGCCCAGGTGGCCTGAGGCCCGGCCGAGATCCGGTACGACGTCGTGGTCGCGTCCACGGGAAACGAGCCGCTCGCGGACTGGCCGGCGTCCTCGGCGTCGCAGCCGATGCCGCTGCCGTCGGGGAGCGTGAAGGTGCCCGCGCCGAGGCAGGTCAGCGCGAAGTCGACGTCGGTCGTGCCGGTCGGCGGAGGTCCGAGATCGATGGTGCGGACCCCGGTGCCCTCCGCGGAGACCACCTCGGACAGCCAGGTGACCTCGATGCCGCCGGGGAGGGGAGGCTCCGGTCGGGGAAGGACGCCTGCCTGGCCACGGGACGGCGTGGGAGCGATGGTCGGGGAGGCGGTGGTGTCGTCGGTGACGTGCTCGCCGCGGCGATCTCCCTGCCCGCCCGCGATCAGCGCGGCGCCGACCAGGAGGACCAGGGCGGCGACGCCGACGATGACCAGGAGAGGTCGCCGGGACCGCGTCGGTCGCCGGACCGCGCTCTCGCGCACCTCGCGGCGCAGCTCCTCGCGCAGCGCGTCGGCCAAGCCGGGGTCCATCCTCAGGTCGTTCATCGCTCCGCTCCCTTCTCGCGTGCGGGGATCGGCTGGTCGGGCGCCAGCTCGGCGCGCAGCCGGATCCGGATCCGGTACATCCGCGTCTTGGCGGCGCCGGTCGTCACGCCGACCGCCTCGGCGGCCTCCTCCAGGGGCAGCCCGGCGAGGACGACGAGTCCGACCAGAGACCGGTCGACCGCGGAGAGCCGGCTCACGGCGGCGGCCAGCCCGGGGGAGAAGCCGGCCGCCTCGGCCAGGTCCGCCGGCGACACCACCGGCTCGCTGCGCGGCAGCCGCGCCAGGAGGCGGCGGTGACGGCGCCGCGCTCGTCCGACATTGCGCGCCGCGTGGCCGGCGGTGACCAGCAGCCAGGGCAGGACCGAGCCGCCGACCAGCCGGACGTCGGACCGGCGGCGCCAGAGGTGGAGGAAGGCCACGGCGGTGACGTCCTCGGCGTCGTGGACGTCCCCGAGCAGGCGCAGCGCGTGGCCGTGGACGCGCTCCCGGTGGGCGTCGTACACGGTCACGAAGGCGTCGGCGTCGCCCTCCCGGGCACGCCGCCACCGCTCCGCCTCGTCATCGCCGCCGGTCATGTCCCTCATTGTCCGGCTCGCGGCGCGAGGTCACGTGCGGCCGGGTGGGATGCCCGCTGATCACTCGTCCCTGGCGTCCGGCCGCTACGATCGCCCGGACATGAGTGAGGCAGGCGAGGGCCGCGCGGGCGGCGAGGTGGACGCACCGGACGACCGGTCCCGGCGTCCCGACTGGTTCCACCGCGGGCACCCGGTGTTCTTCCCGCTCGCGGGGTTCTTCACCGGCATGGTGTCGGTCATCGTCGTCCCGGGCCTGTACGCCGCCATCGTCAAGTGGATCGCGGGCTACGAGCGGGTCGAGGAGCTGTTCCCGTTCGTGCTGCTGATGTTCGTCGTGCCGATCGGGCTGCTGGTGCCGCAGCACACCCGGCGGTTCGGTCGGTACATGCTGCTCGGGATGGTCGCCACCGTCCTCGTCGTGGTCGGCGTGGGCATCGCCGTGGCGTGGTTCCTCCTCAACAAGGACGCCTGACGCCGCCGCGCGCGATTGGGCCGGCGCGCGCCGGGGTGGGAGAATCGTCGCGATGTCCGACCAGCCCGCCGCGCCGCCGCGCGCGCTTCCTCTCGTCCTCGCGGAGCCGCGGGGGCGCAAGAAGCCTCCCCGGCACCTCGCCGACCTGACGCCGGCCGAGCGCAAGGACCTGCTGGTCGAGATGGGCCTGCCGGGCTTCCGGGCCAAGCAGGTCGCGACCCACTACTTCTCCCGGCTGGTGGACGACCCGGCGCAGATGACGGACCTGCCCGCCGCCCAGCGCGCCGACCTGGTCGACGCGCTGCTGCCGGACCTGATGACGCCGCTGCGTACCCTCGAGGCCGACAAGGGCACCACCCGCAAGACCCTGTGGCGGCTCTTCGACGGCGCGCTCGTCGAGTCGGTCCTGATGCGCTACCCGGGACGGGTGACCATGTGCGTGTCCAGCCAGGCCGGCTGCGGCATGGCCTGCCCGTTCTGCGCCACCGGCCAGGGCGGCCTCCAGCGCAACATGTCCACCGCCGAGATCGTCGAGCAGGTCCTCGCCGGCGCCCGTGCCCTCGACCGCGACGAGGTGCCCGGCGGACGGGGGCGCGTCAACAACATCGTGTTCATGGGCATGGGCGAGCCGCTGGCCAACTACCGGGCCGTCGTGGGCGCCGTACGACGCCTCACCGACCCGGCCCCCGACGGCTACGGCATGTCCGCGCGCGGCATCACCGTCTCGACCGTCGGCCTCGTGCCCCGGATCAAGCAGCTGGCTGACGAGGGCATCCCGGTCACGCTGGCGCTGTCCCTGCACGCTCCCGACGACGAGCTGCGCAACGAGCTGGTCCCGATCAACACGCGGTTCTCGGTGGCGGAGACGGTCGACGCGGCGCACGAGTACTTCGCGAGGACCGGTCGGCGGGTGTCCATCGAGTACGCCATGATGCGCGGCATCAACGACCAGGCGTGGCGTGCGGACCTGCTCGCCGACGTACTGAACGAGCGTGGGCGCGGGTGGGTGCACGTCAACCTGATCCCGCTCAACGAGGTCCGCGGATCGCGCTTCACCCGCTCGCGCGACGAGGACACCGACGAGTTCGTACGCCGGCTCGAGGCCCAGGGCATCAGTACGACGATCCGCGACACGCGTGGCGACGAGATCGACGCTGCGTGCGGGCAGCTCGCCGCTTCGGAGTAGACAGACCGAGGTCGACGACCTCAGGCCTCCCTCCGACCGTCGATGCCGTACTTCTCCTTGACGAACTGCCAGAAGAGACGCACGGCCTCATCGCGTGGCCGCTCGATGCGGTCTGCTCCGCCGACGGTGGGGAGGTGCTCCACGACGACATCGGGGTAGTGGGGCATGCTCACACGCACCGCGTCCACCGGCGCAGGAGCTCCGGGGCAGGGGCGACGATCAAGTCCCGGTGTCAGTCGCCCTTGCGGCGGTGCAGCCACGGGAACAGCGAGCCCACGGCGAGTCCGGCGGCGAAGACCACCAGCAGCCAGATCCAGGCCGGCATCGTCAGCTCCCAGAACAGGAACTCGATCCGGCCCTCGCCGGTGTTCTGGAAGACGAACACCAGGGCCAGGACGGCCAGGACCGCGCCGGCGACGGCCCTCGGGCTGATCCGTGACGTCTTCTGCTCCTGATTCGCCACCTGCGTGCTCCTTCCGGTCAGGCCAGCGGGTTGGCCACCAGCAGCTCGACGTTGCGGTCGTCGAGCGTGCCGAGTCCACCCTCGTGGTCATGCCAGTCGTTGGCCGCGATCTCGCGGGCGAGCCCGGCGAGCTGCTCGGTGTTCGCGGTGCCGGCGCCGGCGGAGGCCGGGCCGGCGTGGTCGACCATCGTGGTGAAGAGGGACAGGGTGCCGTCGCGGTTGTCGGCGATCTCGATGATCCGGGCCTGCTGGGCCAGTCGATGTGGGAGGCGGTGGTGATCTCCCACAGGCCGCCGCCGTCCGGTCGGGGGCGCGGGGTGACCTTGTTGCGGTGGGTGTGGCCGTTGATCCAGGCGACCACCGACGGTGCGGCGAGGAGGGCGTCGAGGACCTTGGCGCCGGTGACCCGGGTCTCGAGGGAGCCTCCGGTGGCGACGAGCGGGTTGCCCATGGTGTCGGAGGTGTGGTGGCTGAAGACCATCACGACCTTGTCGGCCGACTGCGCGAGCAGCGCGGTGAGCCACGCGAACTGGGTCTTGTCGAGCGAGCCGTCGGCGTACCCGTTGGGGTTGACGGTGTCGAGGACGACGAACCGGAACCGGCCCTGGTCGAAGGAGTAGTACGCCGTGCCCTGCTGCCGGTTGGCGGTGGTGAAGCCGTGGCCGAAGGGGGCGCCGCCGAGCAGGAAGTGCTGCTCGACGATCTGCTTGCGGGTGAGGAGCCGGCGGTTGAGGTCGGGGGTGACCACGCGGACGGCGGCGTTGGAGACGCCGCCGAGGAGGTTGGTGAGCAGCGCGCCGGGGTTGGTCGTCAGGTCCTGGAGCAGCTGGCCCGGGTCGAGCCCGAGCGGTGGCGAGATGATCTTGAGCGCGCCGAGCGCGATCAGGTTGAGCTGCAGGGTCGAGGCGGGGAAGTTGCCCTGGGCGAGGCCGTCGTGGTTGCCGAACACGGAGTACCACGGGACGGCGAGGCCCTCCGCGGCGAACGGGCGGCGCGCCGCGTCGAGCAGCCCGGGGACGACCGGCAGGCCGTACTCCGAGCGCGGGCGGTCGACCGGCTTGCCGGCGGGGTTGCCGTGGGGGTGCCAGTACGCCGGGTCGTAGGTCGCCGAGCTGCTGTCGGCCACGCCCTCCCAGGTGCCGAGGTTGCCGGAGTCGAAGCGCACCTGGCCGCCGTTCAGCACGCTGATGTTCCAGCGGACCTCGTTGAGCTGGGAGTTGTCGGAGTTGTCGCCGGTCTGGATGGCGAGCGCGAACGGCTTGCCGGTGACCGGGCCGCTGCCGATCCGGTTGATGGCGCGCACCATCGAGTCGGCGACCTGGCCGGTGAGCATCTCGTGCGGCCGGTACGACGACGTGAACAGCCCCGTCGCGGGCAGGGGCTCGGGTCGTCGAGCCGGTCGGTCCACTCCAGGCGCAGCGGCGACTGGGCGTCGACGATGTGGACGTCGCTGAGCTGGACGAACGAGATCAGCCCCTGGCGGCGGGTGGCCCGCCCGGCGTCGCTGAGCACGCCGAGCCCGGTCCGCGCCCGGTGCGGCTCGCCCGCGGCGGCGATGACGGGTCGGTAGCCGCCGGCGCCCGCGGGACCGGGCACGAACGTCCGGCCGAGCGTGGCGGGAGCGTCGGGCGCCGCGGAGGCGGGGGAGCGCAGGACGCCGGGGAGCGTGGTCGCGGCGGCGGCGAGCCCGCCGGCGGCGATGGCGTTGCGGATCAGGTTTCGGCGAGAGATCTCCACGTCGGACGCAACGAGCCGGGGGTGACCGGGGTCACGTGCCCCGGCGTCCGTACTCCTGTCGTTCACGAACGGGACGCCCGACACTCCCGCAACCGTGACGGATCGTTGACGCTCCGTCCCTACCTTCCGAGACATGAGCAATCAGATCGGCAGCGCGGCGGGAGTCGACCGCCGGCAGCTTGCTGCCCCCTGTCGATGGAGACGCGCTCGATCGATTCAGCACCGAAGCTCCGGGTGCTCGTGGTGGCCGAGTCGTTCCTCCCGCAGATCAACGGCGTCACCAACTCCGTGCGCCGGGTGCTCGAGCACCTCGCGGCCGAGGGGCACCACGCCGAGCTCGTGGCGCCGACCGGCCCGGACACCTACGCCGGGTTCCGGGTCCACCGCGCCCGCGGCGCCAACCTGCCGTTCTACCCGGACTTCCGGCTCGGCCTGGAGACCCGCCGGCGGCTGCGCCAGCGGATGCTCCGGTTCCGGCCCGACGTCGTCCACATCGCCTCGCCCGCGACCCTCGGCTACCAGGCCGCCCGCGCCGCCGAGGAGCTCGGCATCCCCACCGTGGCGATCTACCAGACCGACCTCGTCGGCTTCGCCGAGCGGTACGACGTCCCGGGCGGCGTCCGCGCCGCCGCCGGCCTGACCCGGCGCATCCACCAGCACGTCGACCGCACCCTGGCCCCGTCGACGGCGAGCATCGACCAGCTCCGCGCGCTCGGCGTACCGGAGGTGCACCGCTGGGGCCGCGGCGTGGACCTGGTCGCCTTCCACCCGCGGCACCGCGACGAGGCGCTGCGGCGGCGGATCGCGCCGGACGGCCGCCTCCTCGTCGGGTACGTCGGCCGGCTGGCCGCCGAGAAGGAGCTGGACCTGCTCACCCATCTGGCCGACGACCCGCGGTACGCGCTGGTCCTGGTCGGCGGCGGCCCGGAGGAGCAGCGGCTGCGCGGCCTGCTCGGCCGGCGCGCGACCTTCCTCGGCCTGCTGCACGGCGACGACCTGAGCCGGGCCTACGCCTCGCTCGACGTCTTCGTCCACACCGGCCGCTACGAGACCTACTGCCAGTCCGCCCAGGAGGCGCTCGCCTCCGGCGTCCCCGTGGTCGCCCCCGCCGCCGGCGGACCGGTCGACGTCGTCGCGCACGGCGCCTCCGGCCTGCTCTACCGCCCCGGCGACGGCGCCGATCTGGCTGCGGCGGTGGGCCGGCTGGCCGGCGACCCCGCCCTGCGGCGCAGGATGGGCGCCACCGCGCTCCGGGCGGTGCAGGAGCGGTCGTGGTACGCCATCAACGAGCAGCTGGTCGCCCACTACCGCGCCGTCGCCGGCGGACGGGTCAGCGCGCGGGCTGCATAGAGATCACGGCCGCGGCCTCCTCGACCGTGTCGACGAGGTGCACGTGCGCCTCCATCGCCCGGCCGCGGGCGAGCGCCCGGAGCAGCGGCCAGGCGGGCAGCTCCTCGGTCCAGTAGCGGCGCCCGACGAGCACCATCGGCGCGACGGCGTCGTCGGTGGCGTAGTAGTTCTCGCAGGCGTCCTGGAAGATCTCCTGCACGGTGCCGCCGGCGCCGGGGAGGAACACGATCCCGGCGTCGCAGACCATCAGCAGGATCGCCTCGCGCAGCGCGTTGCGGAAGTACTTCGCGATCGCGGTCGCGAACAGGTTCGGCGGCTCGTGTCCGTAGTGCCAGGTCGGGACGCCGAGCGACGGGCTCGGCTCGGGGCACAGCGCGGACGCCGAGCGGGCGGCGGCGACCCAGGCGTCGACCGACGGGTGGAAGGACGGTACGGCGGCCAGTCGGCGCACCGCCTCGGCGAGCGCGTCCGGGGGAGCCGCCGCCATCCGGCCGCCGAGATTGGCCGCCTCCATCGCGCCGGGGCCGCCGGTGGCGACGACGTGGTCCCGGCCGAGCAGGGCGCCGAGCCGGGCCGCCTCGGCGTAGGCCGGGGTGCCGCGGTCCGCGGCGTGCCCGCCCATCACGCCGACCAGCCGGTCCGCGGCGACCTCGGCGACCCAGGTGCCGAGCGCGGTGTCGATCGCCTGGTCGTGCAGCACCTCGGCGAGCGCCTCGGCCGGTCCCGACGTGGCCAGCGCCCAGTGGTAGGCGCGGCCGTCGAGGGTGTCGGCGTAGGCGGGTGCGTCGTAGAGCTCGTCGGGGGTGTAGAGCCGGCTGCGGACGATGTCGAGGCCGGCGACGTGGCTGCTGCCCGCGGCGCCGGCCCCGGCCTCGAGGGCGTGGTCGTCGTCGGTGCGGCACTCGACGACGACGCTCCGGGCGCGGGTGCTCCTCACGCCGCGTGACGCTACCGTGCCGGTCCCGATCCCACCTGTCGGCCTCGCGCTGTCTGCTTTGTGGGATGAGGTTTGTCTATAGACTAACTTGACTTTAATCTTGGTGAGACATCGCCCCGAGTGATCGAGGGGCCACCGACAGGAGCCACCGATGACCTACCGTCCCGAGACCCTCGCCGTCCACGCCGGCCAGGAGCAGGCCGACCCCGCCACCAACGCGCGGGCGGTGCCGATCTACCAGACGACGTCGTACGTCTTCAACGACACCGAGCACGCCGCGAACCTGTTCGCGCTCGCCGAGCCGGGCAACATCTACACGCGGATCATGAACCCGACCCAGTCGGTCTTCGAGGAGCGGCTGACCCAGCTCGAGGGCGGCGTCGGCGCGCTCGCCACCGCCTCCGGCTCCGCCGCGACGACCTACGCCGTGCTCAACCTGACCTACGCCGGCGACAACATCGTCGCCCTCTCGACGCTCTACGGCGGCACCTACGCCCTCTTCGCGCACACGCTGCCCCAGTTCGGCATCGAGGTCCGCTTCGTCGACCCGGAGAAGCCGGAGGACCTCGCGAAGCACGTCGACGAGAAGACCAAGCTGGTCTTCGCCGAGACCGTGGGCAACCCGAAGATCAACGTGGTCGACGTCCGGGCCTGGGCCGACGCCGCCCACGCGCAGGGCCTGCCGCTGATCGTCGACAACACCGCGCCCACGCCGTACCTCGCCCGGGTCTTCGACCAGGGCGCCGACGTGGCCGTGCACGCCGCGACGAAGTACATCGGCGGCCACGGCACGTCCATCGGCGGCATCATCGTCGACTCCGGCAACTTCGACTGGGCCGCCCACGCCGAGCGGTTCCCGGGCCTCACCCAGCCCGACGCCGCCTACCACGGCGTGGTCTGGACCGAGGCGGTCGGCAATCTCGCCTACATCATCCGGGCCCGGACCGTGCTGCTGCGCAACACCGGCGCGGCCGTCGCGCCGCTCAACTCCTGGCTCTTCCTGCAGGGCCTGGAGACCCTCCACCTGCGCATGGAGCGGCACTCCGCCAACGCCCTCGCGGTCGCGGAGTTCCTCCAGGGCCACGACGCGGTCTCCTGGGTGAGCTACCCCGGCCTGGCCGACAGCCCCTACAAGGCCGTCGCCGACCGCACCTTCACCGGCAAGGGATACGGCGGCCTGGTCAGCTTCGGCGTGAAGTCCGGCCGCGACGGCGGCAAGCGGCTCGTCGAGGCGCTCGAGCTGTTCAGCCACCTCGCCAACATCGGCGACACCAAGTCGCTGGCGATCCACAACGCGACCACCACGCACTCCCAGCTCACCCCGGACGAGCTCGAGGCCGCCGGGGTGCCCGAGGACATGGTCCGCCTGTCGATCGGCATCGAGAACGTGGACGACATCATCGCCGACCTCGAGCAGGCCCTCGCCGCGTCGAAGTGAACGACTCCCTCGGCACCGTCACGACCGAGCGGGTCGTCCTCGCCCACGAGGGCGACCCGCTGGTCCTGGTGTCCGGCGCGCGGCTGCCGCACGTCGAGGTCGCCTACGAGACGTACGGCGAGCTGTCGGCCGCGCGCGACAACGCGGTGTTCGTCTGCCACGCCCTCACCGGCGACGCGCACGCCGCCGGCTGGCACGAGGATGCCCGCCGCCCGGGCTGGTGGGACAACCTGATCGGTCCCGGCAAGGCCGTCGACACCGACCGGCTCTTCGTCGTGAGCGCCAACATGCTCGGCGGCTGCTCGGGCACGACCGGGCCGCAGTCGGTGGACCCGGCCACCGGGCGCCGCTACGGCCCCGACTTCCCGGCGCTCGACATGGCCGACTTCGTCACGGTCCACCGCCGGCTGCTCGACCACCTCGGCATCACCCGCCTCCATGCCGCCGTCGGCGGCTCGCTGGGCGGGATGCAGGTCCTCGAGTGGGCCCTGCAGGAGCCCGACCGGATCGACCGTGCGGTCCTCGTCGCCGCGAGCTCGCGGCTGACGACGGAGAACATCGCGTTCTCCGCGGTCGCGCGCGCCGCGATCCTGGAGGACCCCGACTTCCACGGCGGCCGGTACGCCGAGCACGGCGTCACCCCGCGCCACGGGCTCAAGATCGCGCGGATGATGGCCCACATCACCTACGTCTCCGGGATCTCCCTGGCCGAGAAGTTCGGGCACGCCCGGGACACGACCGGCACCGACAAGCGACTGGCCGCCGACTTCGAGGTCGAGCACTACCTGCAGCACCAGGGCGAGAGCTTCCTGGGCCGCTTCGACGCGCTGTCGTACCTCCACCTGACCCGCCCGATGGACTACTTCGACCCGTTCGGCGCCCACCCGGACGCCGTACCGTCGACCCGGTTCCGGCTGGTCTCCTTCGACTCCGACTGGCGCTTCCCGACCGCCCACTCGCTGCGCATCCGCGACCAGCTGGGCGCCCGCGGCGTCACCGTCGACCACACCGAGCTCGCCTCGCCGTGGGGGCACGACTCGTTCCTGCTGGAGCCGCCCGGCTACCACGACCTGGTGCGCTCGTTCCTCGCCTGACCGAGCGGGCCCGCGGCTACCATGACCGGATGACCCGACCGGTGCTCGAGCGGTTCTCGGTGGTCGACGCCGACGACCTCGACGAGTTCCGCGCGTCGGTGTCGCGAGCGCTCACGCCGCACCGCCTCGTCCCGCTGGAGCGGTCCGGCCGGGTCGAGCGGGTCGCCGTCGCGGTCGCACCGCTCGGCGCGCTCTCCCTCGTGTACGGCGAGCACCGCGGCGCCGAGCTGGGCGCGACCCTCACCGAGCAGGTCGACTACTACGACGTGAACCTCTCCTGGGGCGGGCGCAACCTGATCAGCTGCGGGGACGACGAGGTCGTCGTCGAAAGCCACACGGCCGGGATCATCTCGCCCCGGATGCAGGCGCTGATGCGGCTGAGCAGCGACTACCGTCAGCTCCACGTCCGCTTCGAGCGGTACGCCCTGGAGCGTCACCTCGAGCAGATGCTCGGCCGGACCGTGGTCGCGCCGATCCGGTTCCGGATGGACATGGACCTGCGCGGCCCGGCGGCCGCGTCCTGGGCCCGCGCCGTGCGGCTGCTCGTCGACGACCTTGAGGAGCCCCTCGGCCTCGCCGACGCCGTCGACGAGGGCAACCCGTGGGCCGGCTTCCTGATGACCGGCCTCCTGCTCGCCCAGCCGCACAACTACAGCGACCAGCTCGCCGAGCGTCGCCACGGCGCGCACCGGCCCGCGCCGGTCAAGCGCGCGATCGACCTGATCGAGGCCCACCCCGAGGAGGAGCTGTCCGTCGAGCGGCTGGCCGGCGAGGGCGGGGTCAGCGCCCGCTCGCTGCAGCGGCACTTCCGCGACCACGTCGGCGTGACGCCGCGGCAGTACCTCCAGCAGGTCCGGCTCGCCCGGGTCCACGACGACCTCCGCGCGGCCCGTCCCGGCAGCGGCCTGACGGTGGCCGACGTCGCCCTGCGCTGGGGCTTCACGCACGTCCCGCGGTTCGCCGGCGCCTACCTCGACCGGTACGGCGAGTCGCCCTCCACGACGCTGCGCGCCCTTCCGGAGTGACGGCCGGCACACTCGTGTCGCTCAGCGGATCAGGCTGACGCGAAGCGGATCGTCGCGGGCGCCCGGCTTACCTAGCGTCCGTTGCCATGAGCAACGAGTACGACGTCGCGATCGTCGGATACGGACCGGCCGGCCTGGTGCTGGCCTCTGCCCTGGGGAAGGCCGGCCACCAGGTGGTCGTCTTCGAGCGCTGGCCCGGCCTCTACGGCCTGCCGCGCCTGACCCACATCGACGGCGAGACCGCGCGGATCATCGCCTCGGTCGGGGACATCGACCACGCGCTGCGCGACGCGCTCCCGGTCGACCACTTCCGCTTCTTCAACGGCGAGGGGGAACAGCTCGTCGAGCTGGACTGGCGGGGGACCTCTGCGGGCTTCCCGGCACACATCTCGATGTACCAGCCCGACATCGAGGACGCCGTCGACGCCGGCGCCCGCGCCAGCGGCAACGTGGAGGTCGACCAGGGCTGGTCGGTCGTCGACATCCGTCCGCACGACGGAGGCGTGGACGTGACCGCCCGGCCGTGGAGCCAGTCGCGGACCGGGCAGTGGTCGCACGCCGACGAGGAGCGGACGATCACCGCGTCGTACCTGGTCGGTGCCGACGGCGCGAACAGCTTCGTGCGGGCCACGCTCGGCATCGAGCGCAGCGACAACGGCGTCGACGACCGCTGGCTCAACATCGACACCGAGCGACTGCGGGACCTTCCCGAGCACTTCAGCCGAACCACCCAGTTCTGCATCCCCGAGCGTGGACACATGTTCATGCCGATCGGCCGCAGCCGGCAGCGCTTCGAGCTCGCCGTCCTGCCCGGGGAGGACCACGCGGCGTTCGAGGACCCGGCCTTCGCCTGGCGATGGCTCGACGAGACCCACGGCCTGGGCCCCGAGGACGTGCGGATCCTGCGCCAGGTCGTCTACACCTTCCAGGGCCGGATCGCCGAGCGCTGGCGGGAGGGACGAGTGCTGCTCGCCGGGGACGCGGCGCACACGACGCCGCCGTACATGGGGCAGGGAGCGTGCTCCGGCATGCGCGACGGCATCACCCTCGCCTGGAAGCTCGACCTGGTGCTGCGCGGCCTGGCCGGCGGCGCGCTGCTCGACACCTACGAGGCCGAGCGGCGGCCGCACGCCACCGCGATCACCGAGATCTCCACCGCGCTCGGCAAGGTCGCCAACACCCACGACCCCGCCGAGGCAGCCGCCCGGGACGAGGCGTTCCGGACCGGCAACGTGCCGCCCCCGCCGCCGTTCCCGACGCTCGTCGCCGGCGTCGTCCACCACGACGCCGCGGGCGAGGTCAGCCCCCTGGCGGGCACGCTCACGCCGCACGGCGTGGTCCGCCACGGCGACCGGGAGGGACTGTTCGACGACATCCTCGGCCGCGGGTTCAACCTGGTCGCCGCGACCCGGCCGGCGCTCGGCCCGGCCGACGCCGCCTTCCTCGACAAGCTCGACGTCGTGACGGCGTCCCTGGACGAGGTCGAGGACGTCGACGGCACCTACGCCGCGTGGCTCGCCGAGAACGGGGTCGAGGCGTTCCTCGGCCGGCCCGACCACCACCTGTACTGGGCCGGGGCCCTCGCCGACCTGCCGGCCGCCCTCGCCCAGCTCCGCGACCGGCTCGCCTGGACCGTCGCGTGACGCCCCCGGCGGACGTGCTCTGGCGCTCCATGTCGCCGGAGCGGATGCTCGACGGAGGCCTGGCCCCCGCCGACGTACGACGACTCCGGGCCGCCACCGACGCGGGGACGCCGTGGGACGAGGCGCTCGTCGCGATCGCCGACGACCGTGCCGCGGACGCGGAGAGGTCGCTCGCCGCCGGGCACGTCGTGACGGCGCGGCAGGCCTTCCGCTGGTCGGCGGCCGCGCTGCTGTTCGCGCAGATGGCGTGGAACGACGACAGTCCGCACCGGGCCGCCCTCTACGAGCGGTTCACCGCCACCGTCGCCCGCGCGGGCGCCCTCGCCGACCCGGCGTGGGAGCACGTGCGGCTGCCGTTCGGGCCGGGGCGGCTCTCCGGCTGGCTGCTGCGGCCGGCCGGGCCGGCGCGGGGGACCGTGATCGTGCTCGGCGGGCAGAGCGGCTGGGGCGCGACCTACCTGCGTGCCGCCGACGCGCTGCTCGCCCGCGGGCTGGCCGCCTTCCTCGTCGAGGGACCCGGGCAGGGGGAGAGCCGGATGAGCGGCGGTGTGCTGCTGGACGTCGACGTCCGGGCGGCGTACTCCACCTTCGTCGACCACGTCCTCGCCGACCCGGTCCTCGGCGGCCGGGTGGGGATCTGGGGCAACAGCATGGGCGGGCTGTTCGCGGGGACGACGGCCGCGAGCGACCCGCGGATCGCCGCGGTCTGCGTCAACGGCGCGCCGGCCCGGCCGCGGCTGCTGGGCCTCCGGACCTTCGACGAGCAGGCCTGCGCGATGCTCGGCACGGCCGACGAGACCGCCGTGCAGGCGAACTTCGACCGGATCGCGCTGCGCGGCGACGACCGGATCGCCGGCGCGGTCCTGGTCGTGCACGGCGGCGAGGACCCGATCGTCTCGCGGGAGGAGCAGCAGCCCTTCCTGGACGCTGCGCTCGGGGAGGCCACCCTGCGAGAGTGGGAGGACGGCGACCACACGATCTACAACCACGGCGAGGAGCGGACGGCGTACGTCGCCGACTGGCTCACCGACCGCCTCGCCGCCGATCCGACCGGGAGGGCCTGACCATGGACTTCAACGAGGAGACGGCGCTCGACGCCGTGCTGGCGAGCTTCGCGGACACCCCCGACCCGCGCCTTCGGGAGATCCTCGCCGGCGTCACCCGGCACCTCCACGCCCTGGTGCGCGACGTCCGGCCGACCCTCGCGGAGTGGGAGCAGGCGGTCGGCTATCTCACCGCCGTGGGCCGGAAGTGCGACGACACCCGGCAGGAGTTCGTGCTGCTCTCCGACGTGCTCGGCGTCTCCATGCTGGTCGAGGCGATCAACGACGACGAGCACGGCACCGAGGGCACCGTGCTGGGCCCCTTCCACATGACCGAGTCGCCGCGCCGTGAGCTCGGCGACTCGATCAGCGAGGTCGGCCTGGAGCGGCCCTGCGTCGTGACCGGGACGGTCACCGACCTGGCCGGCCGCCCGGTCGCCGGCGCGACCGTCGACGTGTGGCAGTGCGACGAGGACGGCTTCTACGACGTCCAGCGCCCCGACGTGCAGCCGCCCGGCAACGGGCGCGGGCTGTTCACCGCCGACGACGCGGGGGAGTTCTGGTTCCGGACGGTGGTGCCGTCGCACTACCCGATCCCGACCGATGGGCCGGTCGGCCGCCTGCTCGACGCCAGCCGGCGGCATCCGTTCCGGCCCGCGCACGTGCACCTGATCGTCGACGCGGACGGCTACGAGCCGGTCACCACCCACCTGTTCGTCGCCGACAGCCCCTATCTCGACAGCGACGCGGTCTTCGCGGTCAAGCAGAGCCTGGTCCGCGACTTCGCGGTCTCCGAGGACGCCTCCGCCGCGGCGGCCCACGGCGTGACCGTCCCGTTCCGTCGGGCACACTTCGACGTGCAGTTGGTCCCACGGGAGGAGACATCGTGACCGTGCTCGTGCACGACGGCCCGCCGATGCGGGTGGTGTTCGGCGCCGGCGCGGTCGACCGGGTCGCCGAGGAGGTCGAGCGACTCGGGCTGCGCCGGGTCCTCGTGCTGTCCACGCCCCGGCAGGGCGCGCTCGCCGAGCGCGTCGTCGCGCTGCTGGGGGAGCGCGCCGCCGGGACCTTCGACGGCGCCCGGATGCACGTCCCGGTGGCGACGGTCGCGGCTGCCGAGTCGGTGGCCGCGGAGGTCGGGGCCGACGGGTGCCTGGCGATCGGCGGCGGCTCGACGATCGGGCTGGCGAAGGCGCTGTCGCTGCGGCTCGGCCTGCCGTCGGTGGCCGTCCCGACGACCTACGCCGGCTCGGAGATGACGCCCGTCTGGGGACTCACCGAGGACGGGCGCAAGACCACCGGCCGCGACCCGGTCGTGCTGCCCCGCTCGGTGCTGTACGACCCCACGCTCACCTACGCCCTCCCGGCGGCGGTGTCCGGGCCCAGCGGGCTCAACGCGCTGGCCCACGCCGTCGAGGCGCTCTACGCGCCCGACGGCACGCCGGTCGTCGGCGCGATGGCCGAGCGCGGCGTCCGCGACCTGGCGAGCGCGCTGCCGCTCGTGGTGGCCGACGGGACCGACCCGGAGGCACGCAGCCTCGCCCTGGAGGGCGCCTGGCTGTGCGGCGCCTGCCTCGGTGCGACCACGATGGGCCTGCACCACAAGCTGTGCCACGTCCTCGGCGGCATGCTCGACCTCCCGCACGCCGAGACCCACGCGATCGTGCTGCCGCACGTCGCCGCCTACAACCTCCCCGCGGCGCCCCGGGCCGACGCCGCGCTGCGCCGCGCGCTCGACACCGCCGACGTCCCTGCGGCCCTGGCCGGGCTGGCCGCGCAGGTCGGCGTCCCGGACGGCCTCCAGGCGCTCGGCGTCGACCGCGCCGACCTCGCCCGGGTGGCCGACGAGGTGCTCGCGGCGCCGTACGCGAACCCCCGCCCGCCCGTCCGGGCCTACCTCGAGGCGATCCTGGAGGCCGCCTGGCGGTCCCGCGGACACTAGTAGCGCGTCGCGGCTACAACGCGGGCTGGCAGCCACCCAGGCACGCACCTCGCCGCGTTGGCGAAGCTCGGAAGACAACCCGGTATGCCGTCGCTACGCCGCCTTGCGATGCACGCACCTGGACATCTCCCAACTCCACGTTGTAGCCGCGGCACACTACTAGAACGCCTGCGCCATCAGGTCGCCGAAGAGCTCCTGCGCGTCCACGTCCAGCCCACGCCGTACGAACCACGACGCCACGTTCGTGCAGTCGCGCAGCAGGAAGTCGAAGCCCTGCACGTTGCCGACCAGGTCGACCAGCTGGGGCAGGTCGATGACGACGAGCCGCTCGCCCGCGGCCAGGATGTTGTACGGCGACAGGTCGCCGTGCACGAGCCCGGCCCGGACGAGGGTGAGCATCGCCTCCCGCAGCTGGTCGAAGTACGCCGCCAGCAGCGCCGGCTCCGGCCGGGTCTGGGCCAGCCGGGGTGCGGTGTCGCCGTCGACCTGGATCCACTCCATGAGGATCTCGGTGCCGTCGACCTGGACCGGGTACGGCACGGGCAGCCCGAGCGACCAGCACCGGTTGAGCGCGGACCACTCCGAGACCGCCCACTCGCCGGCGGCGACCTCGCGGCCGAAGGTGCTCTTGCGCTTGATCGCCCGCTCGTCGCGCGAGCGCTTCATGCTGCGGCCCTCGGTGTAGGCCGCGGAGCGGTGGAAGGTGCGGTGCTCGGGGGAACGGTACCGCTTGGCCGCCATCACGACGCTCTGCGCCGGGTCGTGGGGGTCGGTCCGGTCGAGGAGGAAGACGTCGGCCTCCTTGCCGGTCTTGAGGACGCCGAGCTCGGTGTCGATCGCGCCCTGGGACGTGACGACCCAGTCGGGGCGGGGCTCGGGGCCGCGGGAGAGCGGCTCGACGTCGAGCCAGGTGGACCAGCGCTGGCCGTCGGCGAGGTCGTCGTACGCCTCGAACGCGACGACGAAGCGCGGGTCGATGTCAGAGGTGGGGAGGTGCTCCTGGGACACGGTGGTTCCTCGGGGTCGAGAGGGTGCGGACTGAGGGCAGGCCGACGACAGCGATCGACATGTCACGCTCCTCTCGACAGGTCCGCGGGGCGTCGCGGACGGACCGGGCCAGCGTGACGGCGGCGACGCCGGGCGCGCAACCGGTTTTCCGCGGCGTACATTGATCCGGTGCGCCGCCTCGCCCTCCTCCTGGTCCTCCTGCTCTGCCTCCCGGGGCTCTCGACGGTGTCCGGCGTGCCGGTCGCCGAGGCGGAGGACGCCGGCAACGGCTCCGTGCACGGCACCGACCCGTACTGGCCCAAGGACGGCAACGGCGGCACCGACGCCCAGCACTACGACGTCCGGGTGCGCTACGACTTCGCGAGCGGCCGGCTGAAGGGCCGCACCGCCATCACCATGACCGCGACCGCGACCGCGGACCTGCGCAGCTTCTCCCTCGACCTGCTGCTCCCCGCCACCAAGGTCAAGGTCGACGGCCGGCGGGCGCGCTTCCGCAAGGCCGGGAAGCACGAGCTGCGGGTGACGCCGAAGCAGCCGATCGCCGCCGGCGCGCAGTTCCGGGTCGTCGTGAAGTACGCCGGCCGGCCGGGCGCCTACGGCTACGCCGGCGAGCGCAACTGGCTGGCGAGCCGCAACGAGGTCGTCGCGATGAACCAGCCCCACATGGCGCCGTGGTGGTTCCCGTCCAACGACCACCCCAGCGACAAGGCGACCTTCGACGTCCGGGTGACCGTGCCCAAGGGCAAGAAGGTCGTCGGCAACGGCGTGCGGATGGGACGCAAGGTCAAGGGCCGCCTCGCGACCACGCACTGGCGGATGACCGACCCGATGGCGACCTATCTCGCCTTCTTCGCGGCCGGGCGCTTCGTCGTCGACCGCGGCACCACCGCGGCGGGGATCCCGTTCTACAACGCGGTGTCGCGGGAGATCGCGCCCCGCGAGCGGCGGCAGGTACGACGCATCCTGGCCCGCACCGCCGCCATCACCGACTGGCTCCAGGCGCGCCTCGGCACCTACCCGTTCGCGACCACGGGCGGCCTGGTGACCGGTCTGGACGTCGGGTTCGCGCTCGAGAACCAGTCGCGGCCGACGTACGGCCGCTGGATCTACCCGGGCGTCGTCGTCCACGAGCTGGCCCACCAGTGGTTCGGCGACAGCGTCGCGGTGCAGCGCTGGCGCGACATCTGGCTCAACGAGGGTTTCGCGACCTACCTGGAGGCGGAGTACATCGCCGCTCACGGCGGCGAGAGCGTCGAGGCCTATCTGGAGCGGATGTGGGCCGCCTCGTGCGGCACGCCGACGTCCGCGTTCTGGCGGCTGAACCTCGCCGACCCCGGCCGGGACCACATCTTCGACGCGCCGGTCTACGACCGCGGCGCGATGGTCCTCGCCGCGCTGCGCAACCGGATCGGGGCCGCCCACCTCGACACCGTGCTGCGCCGCTGGGTCGCCGACCACCACGACGGCAACGCGACGGTCGAGCAGTTCGAGGCGCTGGCCGCGACCGTCTCCGGGGAGAGCCTCCAGGGGTTCTTCGACGCGTGGCTGCGGTCCGGCCGGGCGCCGGCGGCGACGCCGGCCAACGGGCTGACCACCGCCTGCGCCTGACCGCCGCGGAGCGGCCCGCCGGAGCCCGGCTCGGGCGCGCCTCCCGTGTGGCCAGTGGTGCTTTTGGTACCAATGTGGGGATCTGTGCCCTCGGGGCACGCCCGCACCTGGATGGAGACGCCCGCACATGGACACCAAGAAGCTCGTCGCGCTCGTGGTGGTCGTGTTCCTCGGCTTCTGGATGTTCACCGACCCGTCCGGCCTCGCGGACACGTCGAAGGCCGCCGCGAGCAGCGGGTGGGACCTGACGACCAAGGCGTTCAACGGGGTCATCGACTTCGTCGGCGCCATGGACTGACCCCGCCGCCATGTCCTTCCTCCCCGGAGCCGTCGCCGGTGCCGTCGCCCGCCTCGGCGACCCGAAGATCGGCAAGCACCTGCTCCGCGAGGAGGGCGAGGTCGTCGTCGACGAGGTGACCCACCACTGGTTCGCCTACACCCGGCCGGCCCTGGAGTCCGGCCTCGCGCTGGTGCTGCTCGTCGGCAGCTGGTTCGTGCCGGTCCAGGTCGCCTGGTTCCTCATCATCGTCGCCGCGGCGTTGCTGCTCCACGCCGGCTGGGGTGCGCTCGGCGTGCTCCGCGACCGCTTCGTGATCACCAACATGCGGGTCTTCCGCGTGCACGGCGTGCTCTCCCAGAGCCTGGCGACCATGCCGCTGAGCCGGATCCTCGACATCTCCGTCAAGAAGCCGCTGCACGGCCGGCTGCTCGGCTTCGGCCACTTCTGCTTCGAGTCCGCCGCCCAGGAGCAGGGCCTGCGCGACATCCGGTACGTCGGCCGGCCCGACGAGCGCGACCTCTCCATCCAGCGGGTGGTCCAGCGCGCCGGCCTCCGGGGTCCCAGGGTCCCGAACTGAGCCGCTCCGTAGGATTGCGGCCATGACGCAGCAGCCGTTCTCCCGTCCCGGCGCGATCGACCTGTCCGCGCTCAAGCGCACCTCGCCGCCCGCCGGCGGTGGCGCCCCGGGGGCGCCCGGCTCCGGTGGCGGCGGCGGGTCGACCTCGGCGTACTCCGTCGCGGTGGACGAGGCCAACTTCCAGTCCGTGCTCGAGGCGTCGATGACCGCGCCCGTGGTGCTGGTCTTCGCCTCGCCGTCGCAGTCGCCGGAGAGCGCCCAGCTCGCCCGCGACGTCGCCACCGTCGCCGACGAGTACGACGGGCGGTTCCTCGCCGCGACCATCGACGTGGACGCGGTGCCGCAGATCGCGCAGGCGATGCAGATCCCGCAGGTGCCGCTGATGCTGGTGCTCCTCGACGGTCGCCCGGCGACGCAGCCGATCCCCGGCGCTGCGCCGATCGACGACATCCGGGCGCTGTTCAACCAGCTCGCCCAGCAGCTCACCAGCCAGGGCATCACCGGCCGGCACCAGCCCAACGCGTTCGGTGGCGCGGCGGGCGCCGCCGGCGAGGACGACGAGGGGCAGGAGCCCGAGATCGACCCGCGCTACGCGCCGGCCCAGGACGCCCTCGCCTCCGGCGACATCGACGCCGCGGTGGCGGAGTACCAGAAGCTCGTCGACGCCAACCCCGCCGACCACGAGGCCGCCGCCGGGCTGGCGATGGCCAAGGTGCTGCAGCGCACCCAGGGCGTCGACCTCAACGCGGCCCGGGCCGCGGCCGCCGCGAACCCCGACGACGTCGACGCGCAGACCATGGTCGCCGACCTCGACATGCTCGGCGGACACGTCGAGGACGCCTTCGCGCGGCTGGTCGAGCTCGTCCGCCGTACCTCCGGCAAGGAGCGGGACCGCGCCCGCGAGCACCTCGTCGGCCTGTTCGGCGCCGTCGGCAACGACGACCCGCGCGTGCTCAAGGGCCGCCAGGCGCTGGCGTCCGCGTTGTTCTGATCCGATGGGCCGAGCGTGTCGCAGACGCCGCTTGCCGCACGGACCTCGCTCCGCTCGGCCCGCGGGCAGCGCGCCGTGCCGCTCCGCGGCCATGCGCCACGCTGCCGGCCGGCCTGATCTGATGGGGCGCTGACATGGGGTTCGGGCGAGGGGCGGGCTTCCTGCTCCGCGGGCTCCGGCTGTGGCGGGAGCGGCCGCGGCTGATGCTGCTGGGGATCCTCCCGGCGGCGCTGGTCGCGATCCTGGTCCTCGCGCTGCTGGTGACGCTGGTCTTCGTCGTCGACGACCTGGTCGGCTGGGCCACGCCCTTCGCCGACGACTGGGACGAGGCGGTGCGCGGCCTGTTCCGGGCGGCGCTCTACCTGCTCGTCCTCGCGGGCGCCGGCATGCTCGCGATCATCACCTTCACCGGGCTGACCCTCGCGGTCGGCGATCCCTTCTACGAGCGGATCTGGAAGGAGGTCGAGCTCTCGCTCGGCGGCGACGTCCCCGACAGCGGCGTCGGCTGGCTCCGCGGCGCGGTCGACGGGCTGGTGCTCGTGGTGTTCGGCGTGCTGACCGCCGTCGGGGTGTTCGTGATCGGCCTGCTGCCGGTGATCGGCTCCGTGGTCGGCGCGGTCCTCGGGCTGGCCGTGTCCGGGCGGCTGCTCGCCGGCGAGCTCGTCTCCCGCCCGCTGGAGGCGCGCGGCATGGACCGGGCCGCCCGAGCCGCCCTGATGCGGCGCCACCGGGGCGCGATGCTCGGCTTCGGCGTGTGCGTCCAGGCCTGCTTCCTCGTCCCGTTCGGCGGGATCCTGGTCATGCCCGCGGCGGTCGCCGGCGCGACGTACCTCGCGCGGGAGGCGCTGGGTACGGCGCCCCATGCGAATTCGTCGTAGTTAGGGCCGATTCGCGACGAATTCGCATGGGGCGCGCGAAGATCAGGCCGCCCTGGTGTCGGCGAAGGCGGCCAGCACCGCCTGCACGGCCGGCGAGTCGGCCATGGTCCGCCGGTGCAGGGCGTCGATGAGCCGGACCGGCTCCGGATCGCGGACCGGTACGGCGACCAGGTCGGCGCCGAGCGGAGCGCGCCCCATCCGGGGGACCAGCGCGACGCCGAGGCCGGCGCGGACCAGGGCCAGGTGGGACTCGAACTCCGCCGAGACGTGGGCGATCCGGGGCGGACGGCCGGTGCCGTCGTACATCCGGGAGAGCCACTGGCGGCAGATCGTGCCCTCGGGGGTGGCGATCCAGTCGACGTCGAGCAGGTCGTGCGGGGTGACCCGGTCGCGGCGGGCGAGGGGGTCGTCGCGGTGGACGACGAGGTCGGCGACGTCGCCGGGCAGGGGAGTGGCGGCGACGTGGTCCGGTACGGCGAGCGGCACTCCGCCCCAGCGGTGCACGATGCCGAGCTCGATCTGCCCGCTCGCGACGAGGTCGACGACGTCCCAGGGCTCGGCCTCGCGCAGGGTGAGGGCGAGGCCGGGGTGGGCGTCGCGCAGGCTGCGCGCGATCGGGGCGACCAGCCCGCGCATGGCGGTGGAGAAGACGGCGAGGCGGAGCCGGCCCGCGACCACCCCGGCGCGCTGCTGGAGGGACGCCTCGAGCTGCTCGAGATCGGCGAGGACCTGATCGCCCGCGTCGACGAGGTGCTGCCCGTGGCTCGTCAGCATCACGCCGCGCCCGACCCGCTCGAGCAGCGGGACGCCGGTCTGCCGCTCGAGCCGCTTGACCTGCTGGGAGACGGCGCTCGGCGTGTACCCGGTCGCCGTGGCCGCGCCGACCACCGAGCCGTGGGTGGCGACCGCCCGCAGGCCGGCCAGTGCGTCGAGATCGATCATGCAGCAACGCTACATCCTTCGGTGCATTTCTATTCGCTGGTGCTTCAACATCGCGGCCGGGATGCTGGACGACGTGAGCCGCCGTGACCAGTCCCTCGCCGCCCTCGTGGCCGTGATCTGGGGCTTCAACTTCGTCGTCATCGACTGGGGCATGGGCGACGTCCCGCCGCTGCTGTTCCTCGCCGCCCGCTTCCTCGCGGTCGTCGTCCCGGCGGTCTTCCTGCTCGCGCCGCCGCCGGTGCCGTGGCGGACCGTGGCCGCCGTCGGGGTGTTCATGTCGCTTGGCCAGTTCGGCTTCCTCTACGTCGCGATGGACGCCGGGATGCCGCCCGGCCTGGCCGGCCTGGTCCTCCAGGCGCAGGTCGTGCTGACGATCCTGCTGGCCGCCGGGGTACTGCGGGAGCGGCCGACCCGGCCGCAGGTCGCCGGGGTGGTGCTCGGCGCCGTCGGGCTGGTCGTCGTCGGCCTCGGGCGCGGCGGCCACGTGCCGGCGATCGCGCTCGCGCTGTGCCTGACGGCCGCGCTGATGTGGGCGATCGGCAATGTCGTCTCGCGGGCCTCGGGTGCCACGGGCGGGCTGTCGCTGACCGTGTGGTCGGCGCTCGTCGTCCCCGTCCCGCTGGTGCTGCTCTCCCTCGTCGTGGACGGCCCGGCCGCGGTCGTCGACGGGGTGGGCGCCTTCGGCTGGCGGGCCGCGGTCTCGACGCTCTACACCGCGGGGCTCGCCTCGCTGGTCGGGTACGGCGCCTTCAACGGGCTGCTGTCCCGCAACCCGTCGGCCGCCGTGGTGCCCTGGATCCTGCTGGTGCCGCCCGTCGCGATCGGCTCCGCCTGGGCGCTGCTCGGCGAGGTGCCGTCGGTCGGGGAGCTGGTGGGTGGCGCGGTCCTGGTGCTGGGCGTGCTCGTGGCGCAGCGCCGGGTGCCGGTCAGCGCCCCGACTCGGTGTACGCCGGACCCCCGCCCGCCAGGCTCGCCAGCGCGGCCCGCACCCGCCGGGCGGTGAAGTCGGCCGCCCGGTCGTCGACCTCGGCGAGGGTGAGGAACTCCGCCGTCTTGATCTCGCGGGCCTGGGGGACGACCTGCTGGACGATCGAGGGCGGGTGCACGCCGCCGTCGAAGACCAGGCACAGCGCGTCGTCCCAGCCGCCCCACGGCGGCAGCCAGTCGGTGAGCAGCAGCGCTCCGGCCTCGATGGTGAGGTCGAGCTCCTCCTCGACCTCCCGGCTGACCGCGATGCGCGGGGACTCGCCGACCTCGACCACACCGCCGGGCAGGTCCCAGTCGGTCTTGTAGGTCAGGTTGCACATGAGCACCCGCGGCTCGGCGCCGTCCGACCCGTCGCCGTCGCGCACCAGCATCTGCCCGATCCCGCGCTTGCGCGGCAGGAACGAGTTGAGCAGCGCGCGGAACCCGCCGGGCTCGTGCACCGGGGTGTCGTCGACCAGCCGGGCGTAGACCACCACGTCGCCGGCCCGCCCCCGCTGCACGCCCTCGCGGCGCAGGCCCGACCAGGTCGCGATGCGCTGGGCGTCGGGGTCGTCGATGGCGACCTTGACCTCCACGCGCTCGTGGTCGGTGAGGGCGGCGGCGACCTGGCGTCGTACGACGTCCACCGCCGCCTGCCAGCCGCGCTCGGTGAGGTCCGAGGTCCAGGTCAGCCGGGCGGTGCCGTCGTCGACCGTCCAGTGACTGATCTCGGGCTGCTCGGGCTCGGGCACGCCCTCACCCTAGGGGGGAGCGCAACCACAGCGTGGCGAGAGGGGGCACCACGAGGTCGGCGTACGCCGCGCTGCCGCCGGGAGCGCCGGACTCCAGGGGCCTGGCGGCGTGGGCGTGGACGGTGCCGAGGTTGCCGACCCCGCTGCCGCCGTACGCCGCCGCGTCGGTGTTGAGCAGCTCCACCCAGTCGCCGGCGATCGGGAGGCCGAGGCGGTAGTCGTGGGGGACGGCGGCGAAGTTGGTGACGCAGACCAGGTCGGGCGCGCCCTCGTCGCCGGAGCGGCGGACGAACGAGAAGACGTTGTGGCCGGCGTCCTGGGCGTCGATCCACGCGAAGCCGGCCGGGTCGTTGTCGAGGCGCCACAGCGCGGGCTCCTCGCGATAGCGGGCGTTGAGGTCGCGCACGAAGTCGCGGACGCCGGCGTGGTCGGGCTTCTGCAGCAGCCACCAGTCCAGCTCGCGGGCCTCGGCCCACTCCGACTCCTGGGCGAGCTCGGTGCCCATCATGACCAGCTGCTTTCCGGGGTGGGCCCACATGAAGGCGAGATAGGCGCGCAGGGTCGCGAGCTGCTGCCAGCGGTCGCCCGGCATCTTCCGCACCAGCGAGCCCTTGCCGTGCACGACCTCGTCGTGGCTGAGCGGGAGCACGTAGTTCTCGGAGAAGGCGTAGACGAGCGAGAACGCCAGCTCGCCGTGGTGGTAGGAGCGGTGCACGGGGTCGTGCGCGAGGTAGCGCAGGCTGTCGTGCATCCACCCCATGTTCCACTTGAAGCCGAAGCCGAGCCCGCCGCCCGAGGTCGCCCCGGTGACCCCCGGCCAGGCGGTCGACTCCTCGGCGATGGTGACGATGCCCGGCACCCGCTTGTAGGCCGTGGCGTTGAGCTCCTGCAGGAACTGCACGGCCTCCAGATGCTCGTGGCCGCCGTGCCGGTTGGGGGTCCACTCGCCGTCCTTGCGGCCGTAGTCGAGGTAGAGCATCGAGGCGACGCCGTCGACGCGCAGGCCGTCGGCATGGAACTCCTCGAGCCAGTAGAGCGCGTTGGCGACCAGGAAGTTGCGGACCTCGGGGCGGCCGAAGTCGAAGATGTGGGAGCCCCATTCGGGGTGCCAGCCGCGCCGGGGGTCGGGGTGCTCGTAGAGCGGCGTGCCGTCGAAGCGCACCAGCGCCCACTCGTCGGTCGCGAAGTGACCCGGCACCCAGTCGAGGATCACCGCGATGCCCGCCCGGTGGAGCGCGTCGACGAGCCGCCGGAAGCCGTCGGGGTCGCCGAAGCGCGCGTCCGGGGCGAAGTAGCCGGTGACGTGATAGCCCCAGGAGCCGCCGAACGGGTGCTGCATGACCGGCATCAGCTCGACGTGGGTGAACCCGAGGTCGGCGAGGTACTGCGGGAGGTGCGCGGCCAGCTCGTCGTACGACCAGAAGGAGCCGTCGGGGTGGCGCTTCCACGAGCCGAGGTGGAGCTCGTACGTCGCCATCGGCTCCTGGACCGGTCGGCGGCCCGCGCGGGCGGCGAGCCACGCGTCGTCCTGCCACACGTGACTGCTCGTGAAGACCCGGGAGGCGGTCGCGGGCGGCACCTCGGCGTGGAAGGCCATCGGGTCGGCCTTGTGCCGCCAGATGCCGTCGGCGCCCTCGACGACGTACTTGTAGGCGGCTCCCGAGCCGACCCCGGCGGCGAAGGCCTCCCACAGGCCGCTCCCGATCCGGGTCATCCGGTGGGCGTTGCCGTCCCAGCCGTTGAAGTCGCCGACGACGCTCACGTTGCGGGCGTTGGGGGCCCAGACGACGAAGCTGGTGCCCTCGGCCCCGGGCCCGGTGCGGACGTGGGCGCCGAGGACGTGCCACAGCAGCTCGTGCCGTCCCTCCGCGACGAGGTGGAGGTCGATCTCCCCGAGGGTGGAACCGGAGGTGCTGCGCTCTGTGGGCGGCATCTTGGCGAGTCTAACGCGTGGTGAATGATGAGGGCGTGGGCGAACGGCTGGGGTGGAGATATGCGGTCCTGATCCCGGCGGTCCTCGCCGCGCTGTCGATGATCGGCCCGTTCAGCATCGACACGCCGTTCCCGGCGTTCCCGGAGCTGGGGCGCGAGCTCGGGGTCGGCAGCGAGGCGCTGCAGCTCATCGTCACCGTCTACCTCGGCTCCTTCGCGCTGATGAGCGTCTTCCACGGCCCGCTCTCCGACGCCGTCGGCCGCCGGCCGGTGATGGCCTGCTCGATCGTGGTGTACGTCGCCGCGTCGGTCGGGTGCGCCCTGGCCGGCGACCTCGCCGTGCTCCTGGCCTTCCGGGCGCTGCAGGGCCTGAGCGCCGGCGGCGCCACGATCGTCAGCCGCACCGTCGTCCGCGACCTCTTCGACGGCGCGCAGGCGCAGCGCCTGATGAGCCGGGTCGCGATCATCTTCGGCCTGGCCCCCGCGATCGGCCCGATCCTCGGCGGCGTGCTGCTCCAGCTCGGGCCGTGGCCGCTGATCTTCGCCTTCCAGGCCGGGCTCGGCGTGGTGCTGATCGCCGCGGTCCTCCTGCTGCTGCCCGAGACGCACCCGCGCGAGCGGCGGGTCCCGCTGCGGGTGGGCGCCGTCCTGGGCGGGTTGGTCGAGGTCGCGCGCGAGGGCGCCTTCCACCGCCTCGGCTGGGCCACCGCCCTCATCTTCGGCGCCCAGTTCCTCTACATCGGCGGCGCCGCCGTCTTCGTCGTCGACGTGCTCGGGCAGGGCGAGCTCGACTTCTGGAAGCTCTTCGTGCCGATGATCGGCGCGATGATGCTCGGCTCCTGGCTGTGCGGCCGCGCCGCCGGCCGGATCACCGCCCGCCGCCTCGTCTCGCTCGGCTGCACGACCTCGTTCGCCGGCGGGGTCGTGGGCGTGATCGTCGCCGCGACCCCGGCCGGCGACCGGATGCCGTGGGCGGTGCTCGGCGTCTCGCTCATCGCGCTCGGCAACGGCATCACCTACCCGACCATCCAGCTCATGCTCCTCGACCGCTTCCCCGCCCGCCGCGGCGCCGTGGTGTCGCTGGCCACCTTCGTGGCGCTCGTCCTCAACGCGGTCACGGCCGTCGCCGTCGTACCCGTCATCGGCGGCTCGGCCCTCGGCTTCGCCGTCGCCGCCCTGATCGGCGTCGGCGCCGGCCAGCTGCTCTGGGCCTGGCACTGCGCCGTCGAGGACCGGGACTGTGCGGTGTCCGGTGAGGTCGGCGAGCTGGAGCCGGTGGAGCTGCTCTGAAGGGGCCTGCATGGATCCCCGGACATCCGGGGATCCATGCGCTTGTCAGGGGTTGCAACACCTGACAAGCGCATGCACTGCCTGTCCGCTGTGACGGATGGGACGCGTGGTGCTCGACCGGGACGGCCGGGTGGGGGTGAGGGTGCCCCGCGCAGTGCAGGCGGATGCGGGATGATCGGGCGCATGGGTCGTCTCGTCGTGCTCGCCGTCCTCGTCGCGCTGCTCGCCCCGGCCGGACCGGTCCGGGCTGCCACCCCGACCGCCCCGACCGCCCCGACCGCCCCGACCGCCCCGACCGCCCCGGCTCGTGCCACCGTCCACTCCGGCGCGGACCTCCCGCTCGCCGGCAAGGTCGTGGTCATCGACCCCGGCCACCAGCTCGGCAACGCCCGCCACCGCCGCGAGATTAACCAGCCCGTCGACGCCGGCAACGGCCAGCGCAAGCCCTGCAACACGACCGGTACGGCGACCAACAGCGGGTTCCCGGAGGCGACGTTCACCTGGAAGGTCGCGCGCAAGCTCCGCAAGCGGCTGCGGGCGCTCGGCGCCGAGGTCGTGCTGACCCGCACCACCAACAGCCGCCGGGACTGGGGGCCCTGCGTCGACGTACGCGGGCGGCTCGGCAACGGCGGCTATCGCGGCTGGGAGCGGCCGGCCGACCTCAAGCTGAGCATCCACGGCGACGGCTCCCTCAGCGGCGGGCGCGGGTTCCACGTCATCGTCGCGGGAAAGCCGCAGGGTCGCGCCGCGTCGACCGCGTTCGGCCGGACCACCCGCGCGGCCCTGCACGACCGCGGCTTCCGCAACGCCACCTACACCGCCGGCGGCCGCGGCTTCGTGTACCGCTCCGACCTCGCCACCCTCAACCTGTCGGAGGTCCCCACCGCCATGGTCGAGCTCGGCAACATGCGCAACGCCGCCGACGCCCGGGTGATGCGCTCGTCGAAGGGACAGAAGAGGTACGCCGCGGCGCTGGCCGCCGCCGTCCGCCGTTACCTCGGCTGAGTCCGGCGACGGCTGCGAGGATGCGCCCATGCTCCACCGCTCCCTCCGGCGCATCGTCCTGCTCGTCGGCGCCCTGGCCGTCGCTTCCGCGCTCTCCGCCTGCAGTACGACGGAGCCGCGCCTCGACCGCGTGGGGGCCGAGAAGGCGGACGGCCCGGGAGATCGGACCGCGGACGAGGAGGACGAGGGGGAGGACGAGCACGACGGAGAGGATGTCCCGCAGGACGACGGGGCCGGCCTGCAGGTCGTCCCGGGGACCGAGCGCGAGGCTCAGGAGCTGGTCGACGCGGCCGAGCGGAAGTTCCTCGAGGAGCCGAGCGCCGAGTTCGAGGTGTGGTGGATCGGCGGCGGAGAGGTCGAGACTCCCATCGAGGGCGCCTTCGATGCCGCGCAGCCGGCGACGGAGGTCACCCTCGGGATGGACGAGGACAACCAGTACGTGATGCGCCTGCGCGGTGAGGACACCTGGCTCCGCGCGACGGTGGACGGCAGGTCGATGGACTGCTGGATGCACCTGACCGGTGGCGCCGTGGACGGCGGTCCGGCAGGGGTGCCCTACCAGGCGTTGCTGCTCTTCGAGCCGGTCGCTCTCGGCCGCAAGGTGCTCACCGACGGCGACCGCTGGTCCCTGGAGAACGGCTACGACCGCATCGGCGACCGGGTGGTCGTCGAGCTCCGGCTGGACGAGGCGCTCCCGGCGGTGTTCCCGCAGCCGGGCGGCCTGGCGGCGAAGCCGCTCGATCCCCGGGCACGGGTGCGCGCGGTGGCGAACGTCGGGGTGGGCGGGCGCTACTCGAGCATCGAGTACGACGTCGCCGACCTGTTCGACGCGCTCGCGGCATCCCGCGGCGGCGTTCCGGAAGAGCTGCGCGGGCTCGTGGCCGAGCCGATCATGCAGGACCTGCAGGTGGAGATCAGGTATCACGACTACGGCAGCCCGGTCGAGGTCGCGGCGCCGCCGCGCGCGGAGGTGGCCGACTTCGGCAGCTGGAGCGACCTCCTCGCCGGAATCGAGGACCCGGCCGCCCGCGAGCCGGGCAGCGCGCCGTCCTGTGACGCCGCGCTCCGCGGCGCCTGAGCGAGACCTCAGCCGGCGGTCAGCCGAGCCACCCCTGCGAGCGGGATGGGCAGCCAGGTGGGGCGGTTGCGGGCCTCGTAGACGCATTCGTAGACGGCCTTGTCGACGACGTACGCCGTGAGCAGCACCCGGTCGGTGGCGCCCAGGGCGCCGTCGTCGCAGTAGGCGGACAGGAACGCCCGGCGGTTGCGCCGGGCCCACTCGGCGGCGCGGACCGAGCGCTGGTGCAGGACGTCGGGATCCACGTCGGGGAGCGACTCGGCGACGGCGTGGGGGGCATAGTCGAAGGACCGGGTCATGCCCGCGACGTCCCGCCACGGGGAGTCGGGCAGCAGCCGCTCGGCCAGGGGCTTGGCCGGCTCGCCCTCGAAGTCGACGATCTTCCACCCGTTGACCGTGCGGAGGGTCTGGCCCAGGTGGAGGTCGCCGTGGACCCGCTGTACCGGGATCTCGCCGAGGCCGGCCATGGCGGCGAAGACGGCGCGTGCGGCGTCGGCGTGCTCGGCCAGCTCCGGTACGACGAGCGTCGCCGCGTCCAGCCGCTCGGACATCAGCGCCGCCACGGACTCGGCGGGGGCGACGGCGGTGGGGAAGGAGGAGCGCAGCTGGGCGTGGACGTCGGCGAGGGCGGTGCCCAAGCGGGTGGCCTCGCCGGCGAAGTCGCCGCCGACCTCCTCGGCGTGCAGGTCGGCCTCGGCGAACAGGTCGCGGACGCTGGCCAGCGCCAGGTCCCAGCCGTCGCTGGCGGTGCGCAGGAACTGCTGGAGCATCCCGAGCTGGAGGTCCTCGACCTCGATCCACCCGTAGAGCTGGGCGACGTACGGCGACCCGGCCTCGGTGAGCACCCGGTGGGTGGTGATGTCGGGGTTCTCGCCCGGGGTGACCTTGCGGAACAGCTTGAGCACGGAGTCCTCGCCGAAGAGGACCGAGGAGTTCGACTGCTCGCCGCTGAACAGGCTGCCAGGGGCGTCGAGGTCGAGGTCGTGGCCCGGCAGCCGCACGAAGCCGGGCCGCTCGCCGAAGGAGCGCAGCAGCTGGGCCATGGCCGCGCGGTCGTGGGCCGCGTCGTACGCGAACGCACCGTCCTCGGCCGTCGGCCAGCGCCCGACCAGCGCGTGCTCGAGTCGCTCCTGCGGCTCGTCGTACAGGGCGAGGGGGAGCTGGTAGAGCTCCCGGTCGGCGGTGCCGTCGTAGCTCACCTCGACCAGGAGGAGCACGACCTCCGGGCCCGGCGGTGCCGGCTCCAGCCGGCCGAGCTCGCGGGTCCCCGTGACGGTGAACGCGCGGCCCTTGCCGCCGAACCAGCGGGCCTGGGCGAGGAAGGACGCGATCACAGCACGGGCCTCCCTGTCGTCTCCGGATCCGTCAACCGGAACCAGTAGAACCCGTGCCCGCTGAGCGTCAGCAGATACGGGAGCTCGCCGATCCGCGGGAACGGTACGCCGCCCAGCAGCTCGACCGGGACCCGCCCCTCGAACCGGCGCAGGTCCAGCTCCACCGGCTGCGGGAAGCGGGAGAGGTTGTTGACGCAGAGAATGACGTCGTCGGTGTCGGAGGCGACGCCCGGCAGCTCCCGGACGTACGACAGCACGGTCGGGTTGGAGCCGCCGAGGTCGGCGAACGTGCCCAGCCCGAACGCGTCGTGCTGGCGGCGGATGTGGATCATCCGGCGGGTCCAGTGCAGCAGCGAGGACGGGTTCTCCAGCTGTGCCTCGACGTTGACGCTCTGGTAGCCGTAGACCGGGTCCTGGATCGCCGGCAGGTGCAGCTTGCCGGGGGTCGCCGAGGAGAAGCCGGCGTTGCGGTCGGGCGTCCACTGCATCGGCGTACGGACGCCGTCGCGGTCGCCGAGCCAGATGTTGTCGCCCATCCCGATCTCGTCGCCGTAGTAGAGGACGGGGGAGCCGGGCAGCGACAGCAGCAGCGCGGTGAACAGCTCGATCTGGTTGGTGTCGTTGTCGAGCAGCGGCGCCAGCCGGCGGCGGATGCCGATATTGGCCTTCATGCGGGGGTCCTTGGCGTACTCGCCCCACATGTAGTCGCGGTCCTCGTCGGTGACCATCTCCAGGGTCAGCTCGTCGTGGTTGCGCAGGAAGATGCCCCACTGGCAGCCGGCCGGGATGTCCGGGGTCTGGTCCATGATCTCCGAGATCGGGAAGCGCGACTCGCGGCGTACCGCCATGAAGATGCGCGGCATGACGGGGAAGTGGAAGGCCATGTGGCACTCGTCGCCGCCGACCTCCGGGTCGCCGAAGTACTCGACGACGTCGGTCGGCCACTGGTTGGCCTCGCAGAGCAGCACCCGGCCGGGGTAGTTGTCGTCGACGAACCTCCGCACCTTCCTGAGGAACTCGTGCGTCTCGGGGAGGTTCTCGCCGTTGGTGCCCGGCCGCTCGTAGAGATAGGGCACCGCGTCCAGCCGGAAGCCGTCGAGACCCATGTCGAGCCAGAACGCCATCGCCTCCAGCATCGCGTCGTGGACCTTGGGGTTGTCGAAGTTGAGGTCCGGCTGGTGGTGGAAGAAGCGGTGCCAGTAGTACTGGTTGCGGGTCTGGTCCCACGTCCAGTTCGACGGCTCGGTGTCGACGAAGATGATCCGCGCGTCCTGGTAGAGCTCGTCGGTGTCGGACCACACGTAGAAGTCGCCGTACGGCCCGTCGGGGTCGCTGCGCGAGGCCTGGAACCACGGGTGCGCGTCGCTCGTGTGGTTCATGACGAAGTCGATGATCACCCGGATCCCGCGCTCGTGGGCCGCGTCGAGGAAGGCGTGGAAGTCGTCGGTGGTGCCGCACTCCGGGAGGATGTCGGTGTAGTCGGCGACGTCGTAGCCGCCGTCGCGCAGCGGCGAGGTGAAGAACGGCGGCACCCACAGGCAGTCGACGCCCAGCCACTGCAGGTAGTCGAGCTTCTCGGTCAGGCCGCGGAAGTCGCCCGTGCCGTCGGCGTTGGAGTCGCGGAAGGACCGCACCAGCACCTCGTAGAAGACGGCCGTCCGGAACCACTCCGGCTCCTCGTTGAGGACGATCGTCTCGGCGGTGGTCATGCGTGCCCCTTCACGGTCAGGATGTGCGCCGGCTGGGCCGGATCGAGCCGGACGTAGTCGTGCTCGCCCCAGGTCCACGCAGCTCCGGTCAGCTCGTCGTGGACGGTGAACGAGGTGCCGGGCTCGAGGCCGAGCGCGGCCAGGTCGAGATGGACCATCGACTCGCGCACCTGGTGGGGATCGAGGCTGAGGACCACGATCACGGTGTCGCCGCCCGCGCGCTTCGACCAGCACACGACGTGGTCGTCCTCGGCGGCGTGCAGGTGCAGGTTGCGCAGCAGCTGGAGCGCGGGGTGGCCGCGGCGGATCGCGTTGAGCCGGGTGATGTACGCCGGCAGGCCGTCGCCGTTCGCGGCGCCGGCCTCCCAGTCGCGGACCCGGATCTGGTACTTCTCCGAGTCGAGGTACTCCTCGCTGCCCGGGCGCACGGCCACGTGCTCGCCGAGCTCGTACCCGGCGTACATGCCCCACGTGGGCGAGGACATCGACGCGAGCACGGCGCGGATCCGGAAGGCGGCCGGGCCGCCGTACTGCAGGAACTCGTGGAGGATGTCGGGGGTGTTGACGAAGAAGTTCGGCCGGATCCGGTGCGCGGACTCGGTGGCGACCTCGCGCAGGTAGTCCTCGACGTCGACCTTCTCGGTGCGCCAGGTGAAGTAGGTGTAGGACTGGTGGAAGCCGATCGCGCCCAGCGTCTGCAGCATCGGCGGCTTCGTGAACGCCTCCGCCAGGAAGATCACGTCCGGGTCGGTGGCGCGGACCTCGGCGAGCAGCCACTGCCAGAACGCGACCGGCTTGGTGTGGGGGTTGTCGACGCGGAAGATCCGCACGCCGTGGTCCATCCAGTGGCGGACGACGCGCAGCACCTCGGCCGAGATGCCGGCGGGGTCGTTGTCGAAGTTGACCGGGTAGATGTCCTGGTACTTCTTCGGCGGGTTCTCGGCGTAGGCGATCGACCCGTCGGCGCGGGTGGTGAACCACTCCGGGTGCGCCGCGACCCAGGGGTGGTCGGGCGCGCACTGCAGCGCGAGGTCGAGCGCGACCTCCAGGTCGAGCGCGCGGGCGGCCGCGACGAAGGCGTCGAAGTCCTCGATCGTGCCGAGGTCGGGGTGCACGGCGTCGTGGCCGCCGTGCCTGCTCCCGATCGCCCAGGGCGAGCCCGTCCAGTCCGGCGGCGTCGGCTCGCCCTCGGGCAGCACGGTGTTGTTGGGGCCCTTGCGGTTGACCTCGCCGATCGGGTGGATCGGGGGGAGGTAGACCACGTCGAAGCCCATCGCGGCCACGGCGGGCAGCCGCTCGGCCGCCGTACGGAAGGTGCCGCTGACCACCTCGCCGGTCGCCGGGTCGTACGTTGCGCCCTCCGAGCGCGGGAAGAGCTCGTACCAGCTCCCGAACAGCGCCCGAGAGCGGTCGACGAACACCGGGAACGGCCCCTCGACGGAGCGCAGGTCCCGCAGTGGGTGCGCCTCGAGCGTGGTGACCACCTCGGGCGACTCGAGCTGCGCGAGCCGGGCCTCGACCGGGCGGGCCGCGTCGGCGCACGCCGCGCTGGCGGCCCGGAGCGTCCTCTGCTCGGCCCTCGTGAGCCCGCCGGCCGCGAGGACCCGCTCGACCAGGAGCCGGCCCTCGGCGAACATCAGCTCGACGTCCACGCCGGCGCGGATCTTGATGCCGGCGGCGTGGTACCAGGTGCCGAGGGGGCTGGACCACGCCTGCACCTCGAACGACCACGCGCCCTCCGCGTCCGCGCTCACCCAGGCCTCGTACCGGTCGACCGTGAAGCGGTCGGCGGCGGGCAGCGCGTGCATCCGCACCGGTGGTCGTCGTACGCCGTCGGGGCCGGTCAGCACCACCTCGGCCCCGAGGCGGTCGTGCCCCTCGCGGAACACGGTCGCGCGGACCGGGAAGGGCTCGCCCAGACTGGCCTTCGCCGGCAGGCGGCCCTGGCTGGCGCCGGCCTCGAGGACCGGCTCGACGTCGATCACGGGGATGCGTCCGACCATGCCCCCAGCCAACCGGCCGCGCCCCGGTCAGGCAAGCCGGGCGCTCCCCGCGACGTAGAATCTCAGGTTTCGCTTAGCGCGTCACGCCGCCGGCGACCGCGAGTGAGGACGATGGGGGCATGCCCGTCCCTGTGGCCGTCGTGCTCACCCTGTGCTTCGCGGGGTGCGGCGGCTACGCGGCGAGCCGGCTGCGCTCCGCGGGCGGCCCTTGCACCCGCCGTCGGTACGCCGCGCACCTGGCCATGGCGGTCGCGATGGTGGTGATGGCGTGGGCGACGCCCCCGACCCCCGTCGCGTACGCCGCGGGGTGCGCCTTCGTCACGCTCGCCGCCTGGTTCGTCTGGGAGGGCGTTCGCGAGGACCGGGCCGTCGCCCGGCTCGCCTCGCTCCACCACGCGGTGATGGCCGCCGTCATGGCCGTCATGTACGCCGCGATGGTCGCGCCGGCCGGAGAAGCCGCCGGCGGTCACCACCAGGGCACCGGTGGTCCGGCGCTCGGCCTGGCGGCGAGCAGCCTGCTGGTGGGAGCCCTGCTGCTCGCCCCTGCGGGCGTGGTCTGGCTGGAGTCCCGGCACCGCGACCGCTGGCTCGAGGGCGCTGCGGGCCTCGGCATGGCGCTGGGCGCCGCGGCGATGGCCGTCGCCCACTGAGCGGGACGCGGCAGACTCAGTCGAAGAGGTCCGCGGACTCGGTGACGGCGCGGCGCAGCATTGATCAGCGATTCCCCAGGTGTCGAGCAGGCCGGTGTCGGTGGTGGAGAGGATCCGCTCGTGGGCCTCGGCCGGAACCTCGATGCCGCGCTTCTCCGGGACGGTGAGCAGTGCGGTGGCCGCTCCTGCGGACGAGCGCCCGTCAGGGCGGGCAGGTGGACCAGGACCGCGCCGTCGTGTGACGTGTGGGACGCCGGTGACGTGGGATCCGACGAGCAGCCTCAGCCGGTGAGGTCCCACACGGCGACCGGCTCGCCCGCACCGACCGCGGTGACGTCGGCCGGGATGTCGAGCAGGCAGTCGGCGCCGGCGAGCCAGCCGAGGAAGCCGGAGCCGGGCGGTCCCCAGGGCCGGACGGTGCCGGCCGCCCGGTCCAGCCGGCCGCGGCGGAGCTGGCGCTTGCCGGGGACGGACTCGATCGCCTCGGTGAGCGCGGCGTGCACGACCGGCCGGGTGGTCCGGGGGAGGCCGGCCACGGCTCGCAGCGCGGGCCGCACGAAGACCTCGAACGAGACCAGGGAGCTGACCGGGTTGCCCGGCAGGCACACGACCGGGACGCCGTCGTAGCGCCCGGCGCCCTGCGGCATCCCGGGCTGCATGGCGACCTTGACGAACTCGATGCCGCGCGGGCCGAGCCCGTCCTTGACGACCTCGTAGGCGCCCGCGCTCACGCCGCCGGAGGTGAGCACGAGGTCGATCCCGTCGAGCTCGGCGTCGAGGAGGGCGAGGAAGGCCGGGACGTCGTCGGCGACCCACAGCCGGCGGACGGCGACCGCGCCGGCGTCCTCGACGGCGGCGGCGAGCATTGCGCCGTTGGCGTCCCGGATCTGGCCGAGCTCCGGGCGCGGGTCCGCGGCGAGCTCCGAGCCGGTCGACACGACCAGGACCCGCGGGCGCGCCCGCACCTCGATCTCGGGTACGCCGAGCGCGGCCAGCAGGCCGAGCTGGGCCGGGCCGACCAGGGTGCCGGCGGCCAGGACGGGATCGCCGACCGCGACGTCGCCGCCGCGGGCGCGGACGAAGGAGCCGGCCTCGCGGGCCGCGCGGACGGTCACCACGTCGGTGCCGCCGTCGGTCTGCTCGACCTCGACGATCGCGTCGGCGCCGGCGGGCACGGGGGCGCCGGTCATGATCCGGTGGGCGGTGCCGGGGGCCAGCGTGCCGGCGGCGGCCCCGGCCGGGATCTCGCCGGCGACGGTCAGCCGCACCGGGCTGTCGGCGCCGGCGCCGGCGACGTCCGCCGCGCGGACGGCGTACCCGTCCATCGCGGAGTTGTCGAAGGCCGGGAGCGGCTCGGGGGAGGCCACGGCGGCGGCGAGCACCCGACCGGCCGCCCCGGCGGCCGGCACGGACTCCGGGGCGCGTGCGGAGCCGTCGGCGAGGAGCGAGAGGACCCGTGCCTGGTGGTCGGCGACGGGCAGCAGCGCAGCGGTCACGCCGCCACGCTACTCGCGCCCGGCGGCGGGCCGAGCGCTCCCCGGCACGAGTTCAGTGAACACTGAGGTCATCTTGGGGACGCTCCGTGACGTCCGCCACTCTGGATGCATGCAGGATGTCGTTGCCGCGCTGTCCGCCGACTGGCGGGCCGGCGCCCGGTCGGGCCTCGCCACCGTGGTCCGCACCCAGCGCTCCGCGCCCCGTCCCGCGGGCGCCACCATGCTGCGCCGCGCGGACGACTCCGTCGTCGGGTCGGTCTCGGGCGGCTGCGTCGAGGGCGCCGTCTACGACCTGGCCGGCGAGGTGCTCGCCTCCGGTACGCCGGCGCTGCAGCGCTACGGCGTCAGCGACGACGACGCCTTCGCCGTGGGCCTGACCTGCGGCGGCATCCTCGACGTCTTCGTCGAGCCGGTCTCGCCCGAGACCTTCCCCGAGCTCGGGGGCGTCCTCGAGGACCTCGAGGCCGGTCGACCGGTCGCGGTGGTCACCGTGGTCGCCCACCCCGACCCCGAGCACCTCGGCCGGCACCTCGTGGTCCGCCCGGACACGCCGTCCGAGGGAGCCCTCGGCGACGCGCGACTGGACGACGTGCTCACCGAGGACGCCCGCGGCCTGCTGTCCGCGGGCCTGAGCACCATCATGGAGTACGGCGCCGGTGGTGTCCGCCAGGGCGAGGGTGTCGAGGTCTTCGTCTCCTCGATGGCCCCGCGCCCCGGATGCTGGTCGTCGGCGCCATCGACTTCGCGGCGGCGGCCGCGCGTCAGGGCAAGCTGCTCGGCTACCGCGTCACGGTGTGCGACGCCCGCGGCCTGTTCGCGACCCGGGCCCGGTTCCCCGACGTCGACGAGGTGGTCGTCGAGTGGCCGAGCCGCTATCTCGCGGCCGAGATCGACGCGGGGAGGTTCGATGACCGAAGCGTCGTCTGCGTCCTCACCCACGACCCGAAGTTCGACGTGCCGGTGCTGCTGGAGTCCTTCCGGCTGCCGGCCGGGTGCTTCATCGGCGCGATGGGGTCCCGGCGTACCCACAACGACCGGCTGGAGCGGCTGCGCGCGGCGGGCGCGACCGAGGAGGACCTGGCCCGGCTGCACAGCCCGATCGGACTCGACCTCGGCGCCCGGACCCCGGAGGAGACCGCGGTCTCGATCGCGGCCGAGGTGATCCGGACCCAGTGGGGAGGCGGCGGGGCGGCCCTCGCCGCGACGACCGGAAGGATCCACGCCCGCAGGGGTGGTCCGGCGCGTAGCATGTCACCGATCACGAGTGCGTGACGGAGGGCCGACGACATGCAGGTTCCCGCGCCGCTGGAGTACGTACGCGCGACCAGCGTGTCGGATGCCATCGGGCTGCTCGAGCGCCTCGGCGAGGAGGCGCGGATCATCGCCGGCGGCCACAGCCTGCTGCCGATGATGAAGCTGCGCCTGGCGACGCCGGAGTACCTCATCGACGTCAACGACCTGCACGACGAGCTGAGCTACATCCGCCGCACGGGTTCCCAGCTGAGGGTCGGCGCCCTCACCCGGCACCGCGAGCTGCTGGAGTCCGAGGAGCTCGTCGAGCACTTCCCGATCTTCCGCGACGCCGAGCGGGTCATCGCCGACCCGCCGGTCCGCAACCGCGGCACGCTCGGCGGCGCCTTGTGCCAGGCGGATCCCTCCGAGGACCTCTCGTCGGTCTGTACGACGCTCAACGCCAGCTGCGTCATCCGCGGCAGCGCGGGGGAGCGTGTCGTCACGATGGAGGAGTTCTACCGCGGGCCCTACGAGACCGCCGTCGGCCCCGCGGAGATGCTCACCGAGGTCCGCATCCCGATCCGCCGCGGCGGCAGCAACGCCTACGCGAAGGTCGACCGGCGCGCCGGCGACTGGGCGGTCACCGCCGCCGGGGCGGCGCTGTGGCTCGACGGGGGAGCCGACGGCGTGATCGCCGACGCCCGGGTCGGCCTCGCGGCGGTCGGCCCCAGCACGACAGGCATCCCGGCCATCTCCGCCGCCCTGCAGGGCCGTCCGCCCAGCGCGGAGGCGTTCGCCGAGGCGGGCCGGATAGCCGCCGAGTCGTGCTCGCCGACCACCGACGGCCGCGGCACCGAGGCCTACAAGCGCCACTTGGCCGGGGAGCTCACCCGCCGCACTCTCGCGACGGCGTACCAGCGGATCCAGGAGCGCGAGGTGCTGGGCTGATGCAGGTCAGCATGACCGTCAACGGCGAGCCGGTGGTCAGCGATGTCGAGCCGCGACTGCTCCTCGTCCACTACCTGCGCGACGTCCTCGGCCTGACCGGCACGCACTGGGGCTGCGACACCAGCAACTGCGGCGCCTGCGTCGTCCTGCTCGACGGCGAGCCGGTGAAGTCCTGCACCGTGCTGACGCCCATGGCGGGCGGCCACGAGGTGCGAACCGTGGAGAGCCTGGAGCAGGACGGCTACCTCGACCCGGTCCAGCAGGGCTTCATCGAGTGCCACGGCCTGCAGTGCGGGTTCTGCACCCCGGGCATGCTCATGTCCGCCCGCGCCCTGCTCGACGCGAACCCGAAGCCCACCGACGACGACGTCCGCGAGGCGATCTCCGGCCAGATCTGCCGGTGCACCGGCTACCGCAGCATCGTGCGGTCGGTGCAGTGGGCCGCGGAGCACCCCGATCCGGTGCCCGCACCGGAGCCGGCGTGGCCGGCCGGCACGGTGGGGGGCCTGTCATGACGATCCAGGAGACGGCCCAGGACGCTGTACCCACGGGCACCCACGGCCACGGTCGGCGACCGCGCCGTGAGGCGCCGCGGTTCGTGCGCGGGCGCGGCCGCTACGTCGACGACATCACCCTGCCCGGCATGCTCCACCTCGCGATCCTCCGCTCGCCGGTCGCCCACGCGCGGATCGTCTCCCTCGACACCACCGCCGCCCGGGCGCACCCGAAGGTCAAGGCCGTCGTGACCGGGGCCGACCTCGCCGAGCGCGGCCTGGCCTGGATGCCCACGCTGTCGGAGGACCGGCAGGCCGTCCTCGCCACCGACAAGGTCCGCTTCCAGGGCCAGGAGGTCGCCTTCGTCGTCGCCGAGGACCGCTACTCCGCCCGCGACGCCCTCGAGCTGATCGAGGTCGAGTACGACGAGCTGCCGGTCGTCGTCGACGCGCGCCGGGCGCTCGCCGAGGACGCCGTGCTGATCCGCGACGACCTCCCCGGCAAGACCGACAACCTCGCGTTCGAGTGGGAGAGCGGCGACGCCGAGGCCACCCGCGCCGCCTTCGCGCGCGCCGACGTCCGCGTCGTGCAGGACATGGTCGTCCCGCGCGTCCACCCGGCGCCGCTGGAGACCTGCGGTGCCGTCGCCGACTACGACCGGGTGGAGGGCCGGCTCACCCTGTGGTGCACCAGCCAGGCGCCGCACGCCCACCGGATGCTGTTGGCCACCATCTCGGGGCTGCCCGAACACCGGATCCGGGTGGTCTCGCCCGACGTCGGCGGCGGCTTCGGCAACAAGGTCCCGATCTACCCCGGCTACCTGTGCGCGATCGTCGGGTCGATTCTGACCGGGCACCCGGTGAAGTGGGTCGAGGACCGCACCGAGAACCTGGTCAGCACGACCTTCGCCCGCGACTACGTCATGCACGGCGAGATCGCGGCGACCCGCGACGGGCGGATCCTCGCCGTACGCAGCCACGTGCTCGCCGACCACGGCGCCTTCAACGCGGCAGCGACGCCGACGAAGTACCCGGCCGGCTTCTTCGGCGTGTTCACCGGCTCCTACGCCATCGAGGCGGCCTACTGCCACGTCACCGCGGTCCACACCAACAAGGCGCCGGGCGGCGTCGCCTACGCCTGCTCCTTCCGGATCGCGGAGGCCGCCTATCTCGTCGAGCGCCTCGTCGACCTGCTCGCCGCGGAGCTCGGCCTCGACCCCGCCGAGCTGCGCCGCCGCAACCTGATCCCGCCCGACGCCTTCCCCTACGCCACCCCGACCGGTTGGGTCTACGACTCCGGCGACTACCCGACCGCGCTGGCGCGGCTCCTCGAGACGGCCGGGTACGACGACCTCCGCGCCGAGCAGGCCGAGCGCCGCGCTCGCGGGGAGCCGATGGGCATCGGACTCTCCTTCTTCACCGAGGCCGTCGGCGCCGGCCCGCGCAAGGACATGGACATGGCCGGGCTGGGGATGGCCGACACCTGCGAGGTGCGCGTGCACCCCACCGGCAAGGCCGTCGTCCGGGTGTCGGTGCAGACCCAGGGGCAGGGCCACGAGACGACCTTCGCCCAGATCGTCGCCGAGGAGCTGGGCATGGCCACCGACGACGTCGACGTCGTCCACGGCGACACCGACCTCACGCCGTTCGGCCTCGGCACCTACGGCAGCCGCTCCACGCCGGTCTCCGGCGCCGCGGCCGCGCTCGCGGCGCGCCAGGTCCGGGAGAAGGGGCGGCTGGTCGCCTCCTCCCTTCTCGAGGCGGCGCCCGCCGACGTGGAGTGGGAGCGCGGAGCCTTCCGGGTCAAGGGCGACCCCGGCCGCGCGGTCACCCTCGCCGAGGTCGCCGTCCGCGCCTACGGTCCGGACGCACCGCCGTCCCCCGACGGCCAGGGCGCGCTGGAGGCGAACGTCTGCTACGACCCGGCAAGCCTCACCTTCCCCTACGGCGCCTACCTGTGCGTCGTGGACGTGGACCCGGGCACGGGCAAGGTCAGCGTTCGCCGGTTCGTGACGGTCGACGACTGCGGCACGCGGATCAACGACGACGTCGTCGAGGGCCAGATCCATCGCGGCCTGACCGACGGCATCGGGCTGGCGCTGATGGAGCAGATCAGCTTCGACGAGTACGGCAACTGCCTCAACGGCTCCCTCATGGACTATCTCATCCCGACGGCGCTGGAGGTGCCCGAGTGGGAGACGTCGATGATGGTGACCCCGTCGCCGCACCACCCGATCGGGGCCAAGGGGATCGGGGAGTCGGCGACCGTGGGCTCGCCCGCCGCCGTGGTCAACGCCGTGGTCGACGCGCTCGCCCCCTACGGGGTGCGCCATGCCGACATGCCGCTCACCCCCTCCCGGGTGTGGGAGGCCATGCAGGGGCGCGCCGAGCCGCCCGGATGAGCCAGACGAGGAGACAGCAACGATGATCCCGACCAGCATCCAGCACCGCCGCGACGAGCTCGTCGCCCAGCGGCAGCCGTTCGTGCACGCGATCGTCGTCCGTTCCGAGCCCCCGACGTCGGCCCGCTCGGGCGACCAGGCGATCATCCACGCCGACGGCCGGATGGAGGGCTTCGTGGGCGGCCAGTGCACCGAGACCTCGGTCAAGGTCGCCGCCATCCAGGTGCTGCAGGAGCGCGAGCCCCTCCTCCTGCGCGTCCTGCCCGACGGGGCGGCCGAGTTCCCCGAGTCGACCGGCGCCTCGGTCGTCGTCAACCCCTGCCTGTCCGGAGGTGCCGTGGAGATCTTCCTGGAGCCGGTGCTGCCCGCACCCGTCCTGCACGTCCTCGGTGAGTCCCCGATCGCCCACGCCGTCGCCGGGCTCGGCGACGAGGTCGGCTACCGGGTCCTGCGCGACACCGCGGGCGCCGACCTCGCGGGCGCCGACGCGGTCGTGATCGCCCGCCACGGAGGCGCCGAGGTCGACGAGATCCGTGCGGCGCTCGACGCCGGGGCGGCGTACGTCGGTCTGGTCGCCAGCCACGTGCGGGGAGGGGCGGTCCTCGACGAGGCCGGGCTCGACGAGGACCAGCGGGCGCGGGTGTTCAGCCCGGCCGGCCACCGGATCGGCGCCGTGACCCCGAGCGAGGTCGCGGTGTCGGTGCTCGCCCAGGTCATCGAGGTGCTGCACGCGCAGGGCATCACCGGCGGGACGCCCGCTGTGCCGGCTCCCGCCGCACAGCCGCGGCCGGAGCCCGAGCTGCTGACCATCGGCCGCGGCCCGCTCCCGGCGCCCGAGGTCGCCGTCGACCCGATCTGCGGGATGAGCGTCCTGGTCGAGCCCGGTGCCATCCGCCTCCAGGACGGGGACCAGGTGCGCTACTTCTGCCGCACCGGCTGCCGGGACGCCTACGCCGAGCAGCACGGCCTGACGGTGGGGCCGTGACCGACGGCGACCCGCTCGCCCGGACCGCGGCCCTGGTGCTGGCGGCCGGCGGGTCGCGCCGCCTGGGCCGGCCCAAGCAACTGCTGCCCTTCGTGGGGGCCACCCTGCTCGACGCCACCCTCGCCATGGTGCGCCGGTGCGGGTTCCCGGACGTCGTGGTGGCCCTCGGCGGAGCGGCCGACGAGGTCCGCGCCACCGTCGACCTCTCCGGCGCCCGGGTCGTCGTCAACGAGGTCTACGGCGAGGGCTGCTCCTCCTCGATCGCCGCCGCCCTGCCCGCCCTCCCCACCGGGATCGACGGCTTCGTGCTCCTGCTCGGCGACCAGCCGATGGTCGACCCGGACCACGTCCACGGCCTCGTCGCGGCCGCCCGCGGCGCGTCGATCGCGGTGACCCGGTACCGCGACGGCGTCGGCCACCCGTTCTGGCTCGGGCGTCCCCTGTTCGAGACTCTCGCCACCCTGCACGGCGACAAGGGGGTCTGGCGCCTCGTCGACCGGGCGGGGCGCCGACTGGTCGAGCACCACGCCGACGTGCCGGTTCCGCGCGACGTCGACACCTGGGAGGACTACCAGCTGCTGCTGGCCGAGCACGGGGAAGCGCGATGATCAGCGGTCCCGACGACCTGCGGCAGCGCCTGGACGCCGAGGACCACCTGGTCGACGACGGCCTCGCCACCGCGCTGCACCTCGCCCTCGACCTGGGGCTGCCGCTGCTGCTGGAGGGCGAGCCGGGCGTCGGCAAGACCGGCGCGGTGCTGGCGCTCGCGCGCGCCCAGGGGGCCGAGCTGCTGCGGCTGCAGTGCTACGAGGGCC